>JAFRCV010000001.1 GCA_017404205.1 Erysipelotrichaceae bacterium | reverse complement strand
TTTCTCTCTAAGTATAGTGTAGGTGTTTCCTTGCCTCTATAATAGTCTTCTATTGCTTCATATAGATCTAAGTCTATATGATTTCCTTGTTTTGTTGTTATCCAGTTAGCCATTATTTTTAAAGAAAAGAGCCATCAACATTGCGTGATAGCTCTTTATTTATTATTTCCTATACTATCACTTTATCACATTTTAGGGTGTCCCCGAGGGTCAACTTTTACTTTTTAACAAACTTTTTATATCTTTATCAATCCTTCTTTTTAATGTTTTTGCATCAACATAGAGTTTTTTAGCTTCTTTATAGAATGTTGATTTACCTAAGCAATAGACTTTCTTAATTATTTCGCCTGTTTTCATCTTTAGTAAGTCATCTTCCATTTCTTTTAATATTCCTGTGATTTTGTCTTTTTCTTGTTCCCAATAGAAGATTTTTTCACGTAAATCATCTTCTTTAATAAACTTACTATAATCATCCTGGCTACCGTTAGCAACGGGCAAATCGTATCTTAAAGCTTTTACTCCATTTCTGTTGTAATATAAAACTTCTAACTTATCATCGCATTCCTTTAAGCGTTCTTGATAATACTTATAATTTTTTAAATGCCTTTTATAAAAGTTAACTCTTTCGCTCATATATTATTCTGTAAAAACTAACTCACAAATCTTCTTTCTCTTTTTAATCGATATGCATACGACTTAGATATTCCTAATTGGTCTAGGACTTGTTCTTTTGTAAGACTACCTTTTAACCACATATCTAATATTTCGTTAGTGTTTTCTGGTAGTTCTTTTTTAGGTCTGCCAAATATAACACCCTTTTCTTTAGCTATTCTTATTCCTTCAGCTTGTCTCTGTTTAATATTAATTCTTTCATTCTCTGCCACAAACGATAATATCTGTAATACTATATCGCTTATGAATCTTCCTATTAAATTACCTCCTTCAACTCTTGTGTCCAATAATGGCATATCTATAACTTTAATATCTGCTTCTTTTTTCTTTGTGATATTTGCCCATTCTTCTAATATCATCTCGTAATTCCTGCCCAGGCGATCTATTGACTTGATAACCAATAAATCGCCTTTTTTAAGTTTTCTTATCAGCTTTTTGTAATTAGTCCTGTTAAAGTCTTTTCCTGATTCTTTATCAATGTAGATATCACTTTCATTGATACCTAGCTTCTTTATTTCTTCATATTGTCTATCAATATTTTGTGCTACCGTTGATACTCGGATATAAGCATAACTTTTCATTGAAAGATGCTCATTTGAACTTTAGATTCAGGAATTAAAATGTTTGGTTGGTTATTGAAATTAAGCATTTCATTTTTGGCTCTTAAATAGAAAGTCTTATCTATTTCAAACCCATATGAGTTTCTACCTAATTCATACGCTGCACGAAGTGTTGAACCACTTCCGCAACATGGATCTATTACAACATCACCTTTATCAGTAAATGTTTCAATTATCTTTTTTAATAAGGCAACAGGCTTTTGAGCTGGATGTATCTTTGGTATATCTTTTTTGTCCTTTTCCCAAGAGAACCAGTTGAATACCATACGCCCCCCCCCGCTTGAATTTTTGCCATTCCTGAACTTAGGAAGCTTATCTCTATAGAGTAATAAGGCATATTCAACAGCTCCTACTACTCGCATATTGGCTTTTAATACTTGCGGTGAATAATTCTTAATAAACACTAATGGGATGTATTTCATGAAGCCATGTTTCTTAGCAGCCTCAATCAGTGTATGTTGTTGCTCGAAGCTGCAGAATACTATCATACAAGGACTATCGCTGCTTCTTCCTCTTTGTTGAGGCTTTTTATCTTCTTTTTTAAGCATCTTAGAGCAGAAATGAAAGTATTCATATAAATTGAAATTAAAATCACTATTGAATGCTGCCTTACCTGCTAGTTTTGATTCGCCATTCTTGTTATCGCCACCCTTATACCACATTGGATTAGATCCATAGAAATTAGTTCCAACATTATATGGCACATCAGCTATGACAAGTTGAGCTGGTGGAATGGCATATTTTTTGTAATTCTGCATATTGTCTCTATATATTTCACATTTAATCTCTTTATTCATGATTCCTCTTTTCTGATTAATAGAATGGCAAATCTTCAGGATTGATGTTAATTGAAGTATCTTCTTGTGACTCTCTTGGTGCTTTTTCTTGGTTTTCTTTATTAACTTTAGCTAATAAATTAACTTCATCACATGTAACTTCTGTAACATATACTTTTCCGTTTTGGCCATCGTAATTCCGTGTAGTCAATCTACCAGATACACCAATTAGATCTCCTTTATTAGCGTATTGGTATAAAAAGTCAGCAGATTGTCTCCAGGCAACACAATTAATAAAGTCTGTATCTTTTGTTCCATCTTCTTTTTTTATGTTTCTTTCAACAGCTAATGTAAAAGATATGACACTAAGATTTGATTGTGTTTTTCTAAGTTCTAAATCTTTTGTTATTCTTCCAATTAATACAACATTATTTATCATTTTTTTCTTCCTCGTATTTGTAATATTCGATTATGTCCTTATCCTTCATCCCTAATAAGTGAAGAAATTTCCAAGTCTTATCAAAGAATTTTATTTGATTTATTTTCATTCTTTCAATTTGTTTATTCTTTTTTCTTCTTAGATTCTCATATTCGCATCTGTAATATTTAGCTTCTTTACTAAGCATAGGCAAGTTTCATCCAATCTTTAACTATTTTGTTTTGATATGGCTTTAAATCGTCATTAAACTTACCTAATGCCTGGATTAATTTCTTATGTCTTACTTCTATAGCACCTATTAGCTTTTCATTTTCAATCAATACGTATAAGTCGCATTGTCTATTGGCATATTTACTTATATATGTTCCTAAACAATTATGAAGTTCTTTTCCTGATTCAATAAGGTCTTCAGCTGATTTAATTGGTCTAATTTGATATTTACCTTTTAAATATGACTTATTAATTAAACTCTTATAGACTTTTTGAATCTTCTTACTATTCTCTTTTTCTTGTAATAATCTTACTTTTCTGCTAGCTTCATCATGTGCCTTATTAAAATCTTTAGGTTTATCAAGTTTTAGATTTAATTTTTCTAAAAAGCCACAATAATCTAAGAATGTTCGATAATTGATGTTATTTCTTTTTAGATAATCTAGATAATAAATATTAAGTATCTTGTCATCAGATAAAAACATTTGTTTATTTATATAAGCTGAATATTTAGAAACATCATCATAAGACTTAAGGTCAAAGTTTCTAATAGCTAATATTTGGTTTTCATTTAGAAAGTGAGTGATAATTATCTTTTTTTGATTACTTTTGAAGTTAATTGTTTCAAAACGTTTTTCATCTAACCATCTCTTATATGTTTTAGTTTCTATATTTCTTTTTGAATAAAACTTTATATCATCAAATAGATTTCTTAAACTAAACATATTATTGCCATAACGTAAACGATAATCTGTGTCTTGGTTTTCGTTATATGTAAAACCATAATAACCATTAGAGTGTATATATCTGGCATAGAACTTATTACCAACCCAATAAGCTGCTTGTTTAATCTTGACTTTGGTAGGTTTAGAAACTTGTTTAATAGTTTTTATATAATAACCTTCATCACCGATTCTTACTATTTTTTCGTTTTGACTAGTGTAGTATTCTTTATGAATAGATACTTCTTCAAAACAACATGGGCACATCTTGGCTTTTCTTATTTCGTTCAATTGTTGAAAACTTACTTTAAGCTCAAAGTCACAATTGAAACACTTAACTTTAGCGAAGGTCTTATATTTCTTATAAGATAAAGATCTATCATAAGTATTAGTTAAATTATCTAGATTCTCTTTTAGAATAGAGATGTTTGTTGACCCCATTGTCCTTTAACCTCTTTCTCTTCTTTTACGGATACAACTTTTTCTTTAGTTTCCTGTTTAATCTCTTCTTTTTGATTACAAAATTCAATTATCCAAGCTTTAACAGTTTCATCATCAATACAGCCATTTTGGCGATTAAGCATTTTTTCAGCTTTCTTTTCAACATAATCTTCTATTTTTGATGTTTCTTTATTAAAACTATTCTCTAGCTTTATCTTTTCAATGTATTCTTCTAATGTCATTATTTAGCCTTTCCCGATATTTCATCCAGTTTATCGCTTAATATTTTTTGCAATGCTTTTATATCTATAAAGCCAGCGACTTTCCAAGTTCTTACATCAGCATACCAATTGTGTGTTTTAAAGTTTCTGTCTATTGATTTGTGAGGTGAAAGATATATAGTTGCATACAATGGATTTAGTTTTCCTTCAATCTCTTTTGAAACATGTGGACAAATAACTACTGTGCCTACTTTCATTTCTTGTTTTATTTCTTCCATTATTCTTTCACCTCTTCAAACCGCACACGAGTTACATGCGGGTCATCGTATAATGCACGCATTATTTCTATCTTTTCATCATCGTTATCAATGTAACAAACATAACTATCTCTTAATAATTCACCATTAAAAACTTGCTCATAACAAACCAATATTGCTTTCATTTATTCTTTTTTCTAACCTTTCCATCTTCCTTCGATATTCACTTTCAAACTCATCTTGATTAATTCCATAGATAATGAATAATTGGTTTATCATAATTTGAACATCTACAATTTCTTCAATAATGGCATCTTTATTAGGATTTGAACCATTGTTCCTTAAATCTTTACAAATCTCTTTTTGAAGTTCACTTAATTCCTCGATTGTGACTACCTTTTGCAAGGTATCACCATATGTTTCAATAGCTTTTGCAAACAAGTCGCATTCACTACAAACGCTTGGTTCATCAATTACTAATAATGATTTCTTTGGTTGTATATTCAGTTTATTTAATGCTTCTAAACTATCGCTAAACATATCATTAAATACATCTCTTGCTTCTTTGTTATCTTCTGCATTAAGTCTTTCAATCTCAACAATGCAGTCGTATATTCCTTTAAAGTAAGGCATTTCTTTTCTGTTTGAATAATATTCTTGGCTTTTTAATAATTCTTTTTTCATATGTTCATCATCGTATTTATTGCACATATATTTAACATCGTTAATCATTGAATTCCAACCTTGCGCATATTCAGCTAATGTTTTGCAATGTTTAGGCTCGTATTTCTTTTCTGGTAATTTCATGTCTTCTTTTGTCCTTTCTTGTTTCTTTAACTAAACGTTCAATGATTCGATAATCAAATGTGATTTGAATTTTATCTTCATCAACTCCTACTGATAAAGTTTCTATATCTGGCTCACTTGTGAAGTGAAATACAATTGTTTTTATATGAGAAAATATTTTGTCACCTTCACGATTATTGACTAATGCTTTTGCCACTAGCATGTGTGTATTAAGTAATGCACCTGGTGCTCTCATAATTCCTTATTCCTTCTTTCCATTAATTGTTGTCTCATTTCACTTGTAAACTCACGATTGACGCTTTCGTCATATATCGGCATTTCTTCATTTCTGTTTTTCTCTTGCCTTTGGCTTACAAGTGGATAGATACTTTTCCAACCATTTTCAATTGATTGGTTAATAATTTCAATTTTTTCATTATCACTAAATGCTAACTTGTCTAATTTCTTTAAAATGATTTCTTGAGCTTTTAAAGTTAATGGTGATTTAATCTTTTTTCTCATTTCTTCAAAATCATTTAAAGCTTCTTTTAGTCGCAAATTATTTACACAATCAAATGGCTTTTCTTTTTTTATATTTTTTTCTTTTATAATATTTATTTCTTTATTTCTTTCTTTAAGTGTTGTTAATCGTTTGTTAACCGCTTGTTGATGGCTTGTTGATTGATTGTTAAACTCTTTGTTATTTAGCTTGTTAGTGTCATTGTCTAATTGTTGATATAAGCCCCAATTATTAACACTTATCTTCGTTCCTTTGCTTGTTGATGTGATTGTTATTTCGTTTGTTGATTTTAAGCGATTAAGACATGTGCGAACCTGTTGAGCTGACAACCCTGTCGATTTCGCTAATTTCTCAATTGATGTAGGGAATGAACCAACTTCATATGTTTCACCATGCCATTTCTGTTCTTGATAATTTGCCTGAAGCAATATCTCAATCCACAAGGCAACCATCTCTGGTATATCTTTCCAGCCCCACTTAAGTAAGTTTCTATCTAATCTTATATAGCCTTCTTTCATTGGCTTAATAGTCCCTTCCAATAATCTTCATCAACTTCAACTCCAACCTCACTTGCATAACGAATCGTAGTATCAATTAACTGGCTTGTTTCTTTTTTATTCATGTTGCTTAATCCATAAAAAGCTATAACACTCACAAAACCATTTTTTTCTTTAATTTTTCGATAATTTCTTATTCCAAACATATCTAGCGCTCCATGTTCAAATGCGTCAATTTTGAGGGTTAAAAACTCATATCGTGCACCACTCATTTCAAGTAATTGAAGATAAATGTTATCTTTCTCACTGGCATCGCCATATAGAGCTTTTGAGATATCCATAATGACACCCCACAACATCCTTCTTTGTTCATCTGAATGGTTATCCCCAACTTCTCTCAAATTAACTTCATATTCGCCATCTTTAATGGCAATAGGTTTTCTTGTTTGGACAAGTAAACTATTACCCATAGCTTTAATATTTGCTATTAATCGCATAAATAATATCTGGCAACTCTAGCATTTGAACCATATCTATTTGAAACTTGTTTATATTCGGCTTTAATTTTCATCTTTCTACGTTTCTTTAATTGCCAAATAACACCACTTAATCTAGTTGCTCCAAATCGTTCAAAAGCTTCAATGCTAGTAATTCCTCTTTTATGTGTTTTTAGGTATTTTTCAATATCATCTATTTGTGTTGTTTTTATCATTCTGTTCCTTTCTGTCAATGTAAGACATTCCGTATCTTTTAATAAATTTTTCTCTATCTCCGTATGTCTTTTCCCAAACTTCTTGAGCCATCACTTTTAATTCAATTCCTTTTGAATAATCATCGTGTATAGATCTGTGGCAAGGAAAATCGTGAACCCAAATAATCATGCCATCTTCTTCACTTTTCTTTTTATAAGATCCATTAAAGATGTGATGCGGATGTAAAACGCCATAGCGATTGCAAATATAACATTGCTCTTTATTCTTGTGAATCACACTTTTCAACATGCTCATGCATTAACACCGTTTCACTTTCTGGTCCTATGTTGTCTAAAAGCCATCTTTCTCTTTGTTGCTTTGACAAATGATTGTTCATTGCTCGATACTCATATATAAACTCACCTGTTTCTTTCTTTTTGTTGATGGTTTCTATAATTTCTTTTTCATCATAGTTGCCCTCGATTAGATATAAGTCATAATTCTTTGCAACTACGCCATCAAGTGAAGATGTATCAGTAGCATAAATACATTTCTCTTTGTTTATTTCTATTCGCCAGCCACAATTAGCGACATCATGAACAAGTGGGAAAGCAGCTATCTTAGCAATTCCAACATCATATTTTTTGTTAGCTTCTAAAACATAAATGTTTTCTTTTCTTATGATTTGAGATAGATCGTTTACAAGATATTCAAGACAAACAAATTTAACTGTAGGATGTTCTTTCGACAACTTTTCTATTGTTCTTCTTTTGAAGTGGTCGCTGTGTATATGCGTCAATAAGACAAGCTTAACTTCCTTTATATGTTCTTTTATTCTTGAATAAGGTAAACCGATGTCTATCATTATTTGGCCATTAATTATGCTGCAATTGCCTTTAGATGAAGATGCAATAACTTTATATTTCATTGATATCCACGTCTATAACATCATTAGAATCATCTTCAAATGGATCTATTTGATTAGTTGATTCATTTATAGGTTGATAAGTTGTTTCATTTTTTAATTCATCAGCATCATACATACCAGCTAGTTCATCAACAAATGCTTCTCTTAAAGCTCTTACTTTGGCTACTTTTTCAACCATTGTTGCTGGTTTTGTTGCCCAAGAAAGATTAGCTTCACCATTACTCTTTTTTTGCATAACTTCATCAAGTGATACAGACATATATTCAGGATGACTTCTATCTTTTCGATATACTTTGCACCATCCTCCAAGAAGTGTAGCATTAGGTGGCAAGAAACATCCTTCAATTTCTTTTATTTCATTGTTGATGCTTACAATAATTCCTGATTCTTTTCCATCGTATTTAGGATGTAAGACTGCTCTTTTTAAAATAGCATCTTTAGACACAACCATTTGTGCAGGATTTTCGCCGTATTTTATTAAATAAGCTTCTTTAGTAAACGGATTTAGTTTTCTTGCTTTACATAATGAAGCAAATAAAACAAATTCTTGATTAGTAATTTTAGAATTACCAGCAATATAATCTTTAACAGCTGCTGGAGTTAGTTTTACATTTGTGCCATCTTCTGCAACATATTCAACTAATGCTTCTTTATTTTTGTTTTCATTGTCATTATTTTTGACTGTCATATTTAATTCCTTCCTTATCCATAAAGTCTTTTAATGATTTAATTTGATTCACAGTTCCAATTACTGTAAAAGTTGCTTTATAGGTCTTTTCTTCTACTATTTCTTTTGGAGCAATTACTTCCTCAACTTTTTCAATAACCTTTTCTTCTTGTGCTTTAAACTCTTTTAAAGCCTCTTGTCTCTTTCTTTCTTCTTCTAAAGCTTTATGCCTTTGTTTAACAGAAAGAATTGAATTTGATACATTTAATGTCTTCTTATACTCAACCATCATTTCAGCTACTAGTTCTTCATTTTCAGCAGCTATTAACATTAAGTCATCGTTAATCTTGTCTAGGAATGTTTTAGCTTGTTCCTTTAATGATTTAAGTGAAGCGGTTAATGTAACATTGATGTTTGCCTGTTCGTATTTAACGAAATCGATAACTAAACTTTTGGCGTATTCATTGAAGTATTCTTCTAATTCTTTTGATTTGAGGGCTTTTTGTTCATCCTCATATCTTTTCACTGATTCATTACAAGTATCATAAGCTTCAGATAATATCTTTTCTGTTTCTTTAGCCAATGATTCAAATTGTTCAATTGGTTTTTTAAATTCTTTAACAATATTCTTTCTATATTCAGCAACACTAGATTTAGCCTTATTTATTTCAGCTTTTTCTTTTTTGATATCATCTAGCATTTCATTAGTAATAACTAGACTTTTATACCAATCACATATTTGTAATGCTTGATTTTTAACTTGTTCCATATTGGATTCAATATTTGAAATCCCATTAATAGAAGCTGATACTTCTAATTCAAAACTAGGTTTAATCATTTACTTTCCTCCTTATGTGCTTTATAGATGATTAAATAACAAAGTGGATATAACCACGTGATCCATTCGCCACCAATTCCCTTTGAATAACCAAGAGATAATCGATAGCCTTGTGCATAATGCACAATTAAAGGAGTCAGTATTAATAGAATTATCATTGATAAGACCATCAATACAATTCCTAAGTTCCAATAATTGATTTTTCTTTTTTTCATAAGTTCCTTTCTGTGATAGAATGGAGTTGAACTAATTGCAGTGGGTTCAACTTAGGCAAGTTATAAACTTGTCTTTTTTAATTTAGATAATATGCATTGTGCATATTGTCAATTTAAAAAAATTAAGGATGTTTAAATATGCTAATATCACATTTAAATAGTTCTGATAATATTAATAACTCGCTAAATTTAAACTCACTTAATCCATTCTCTTTGTTTCGATATGAAAGAACCGTTATTCCTAAAGCATTCGCTACGTCTTCCTGCGTCATTTTTGAATTAATCCTTAATGCCGCTATTGATAATTTCTGCATGTGTCTCCTTTCTAAATATGCATTTTGCATATATTTAATTAGATTTTATATTATGCATATTGCATATGTCAATAGTATTTTATGCTTTTTGCATAATTTTTTTATTTTTATTGTAAAATATTTATAAGATATAAAAGTGAGGTGCAATATGAATAAAGTTAATCCATATGATGTTGCAATCGGTAAAATATTCGCAACAAAAAGAAAGGAACTTGGAATTACACAGGCGGAACTAGGAAAACAATTTGGTTTATCTAACCAAATAATATGCAATTACGAAAATGGTCATCGTTCTATGAATGCTAGCCTATTTTTTAATATTTGTGATTTTTATAAACTTGATGTTAACAAGATAGCTAGAGATGTTATTAATGAAGTAGCATTGATTGAAAAAAGTAAATAGTATATTAAAAATATGAACACAAATAATAAATTTAGAAAAGAAAAGTATATTCAGCAAATAAAGTATAAAACTGGCTGGGTATTTCGTGTAAGATATAGAGATATTGACGAATCTTTTAGAGAAATTGATTATCTTTCTTCGTCTCAAGCCTTTAAAGCTGCTGTCTCGTTTAGAAACGATATATTAGTAAAAGGTTTCATAAAAAGAGAGAAAACAGTTAGAGATTGTTTTGATGAAGTTGGAGATATTTATGTACTTAGAAGTGAAACCAGAAGAAAGTTAGCTATATTTTTTGAAAAATACGTGAGTAAAAAAGATGTTGAACTACACAATATAACACGTGCAGATATAATCGCAGACCTCAATATCATGGTAAAGGAGTGTTCAAACGATACTATTCAAAGAGTTCTTTCGATATGGAAAAAGATATATGGTGTCGCAATTGCGAAAGGTTATATAGAAAAAGATTTAACTATTAATATAAAACCGCCTTTATCACACAAATTAAAGGCAAATAAACGCTATGAGCTTACAAATGAAGAATCACTTAATTCATTAATAGAACAACTTAAAAAGCACCTTAAATCGAGTTTAGAGGCAAAACAAGCTGAATGCATACTCTTTATTTTATTCTATTCTGGCATGAGACCAGCAGAGCTTTTTGCTTTGGATAAAACTGATATTGATTTAAAAAACAAAACAATTCAAATTACTAAGGAGATGGGAAGTGATAGAGATAACGAAAATGTTGTTAGGCCATGTAAGACCGAACTATCGCATAGAACCATACCGATAAGTAAAAAATGCCTTCCATATATTAAGAAGGCTTTAGAAATAGATGATAGTCCTATTTTGTTTTCTAATGAAAAAGGGCTACATTACGCTTCAAAAGATTTAGGTGATAGATTTCACCAATATGGAAAACAAATAGGAATAGACTTTCATTTATATCAATGTCGTCATACTTTTATTACTAGATTGTTTATGAATGGTGCTGATTTAAAAACTATCCAGGAATTAGTTGGTCAAAAAGTTGACGCTACTACAATTGGATATGTTGTTAGTGACAAAGAAAGAAAAAATAAAGCTATAAATATGATGTAATAATGGGGCCACAAAAATTTTACGAATAATATTTTGACAGAATTTTGACAGAATATGACGTAAAGCCCTTTAAATAAGGCTCTATTGGTTCCATCAATCGCCCCATTTGATTATAAAATAGCTGAATATATCAGCTATTTTATTTTTTACTTATATAAACAATTATTCTTAATATGATAATATTAAATTGTATTAAGGAGAACTTTATCATGAATAAAAATATAAGCAGATCAATAATCCGTATTGTTGTTTATTTTGTATTATTTATAATTACATTTTTCTTAAAACGCTTTGTGCAATATGATATTGTGAGCGTTTTAAATATGGCTTTTGGAGTTTTATTTGTAACTGGTGTATTAATTCTAATATTAGGATTAATAAAGACAAAATCTCATCGTGGGGCAACGCTTGTATCATTATTAAACAGTATCATTAGATATGTATCAGTAATTGTCATATTATGCTGGGGCCTATCATTATTTGGTGTCAATGTGAATACGATTGTTACTAGCGTTGGTATCTTAACCTTAGTAGTTGGTTTTGGCGCAGAAAGCTTAATATCCGATTTAGTAACAGGCGTCTTTATGTTATTTGAGAATCAATATAATGTTGGTGACATTGTTGAAGTAAATGGCTTTAGAGGCGTTGTTAAATCAATCGGCATAAGAACAACTCAAATTATGGATGTTGGTAAAAATATTAAGATTGTTAATAATTCAGATATGAAGAATATCTTGAATCGTTCAGATAATGTATCAGTTGCGGTAAGCACCATTGATATTCCTTATCCTACAGATTTAGAAGCGCTTGAATCAAAGATTCCATCATTAATGGAAGAAATATATAATAAGCACACTGATGTGATGTTGACAGCACCTAAATATTTAGGAGTCAGTGAACTAGGATCTTCTAGTATTACATTAAAATTTATTGTTGAAGTAGAGGAAAGCAACATTTTCTCTGCTCCAAGAGTTTTAAATCATGATTTATTATTAGGATTTAGAAAACTAGGGGTTGAATGTCCATATCCACAACTAGATATTCATAATAAATAAATATGAAAGATAAGGAATATTCTATACCTAATGAATATTCTAATATTGATGATGATTTAGAATATTCATTTCCTAAGCAAATAGAAGAATTCAATGAAATAACAGTTGATAATGAGTTTTTAAATGCCATTGAAGATGAATATTATCCTATAGATAAAAAGAAAACAATATTTAAAAAACAACTCCTCAAAAAAGCTATCTTTGGCATATCAGCAGCTACATTATTAATAATCACTTCATTAAACCTAGATATTATTTCTAAAAATAACAATATAGACATTATTGATAAAGAAGATACTGTCGATATTAAAGATTCGAAAGAAATAGTTTCAACTATAGAAGATTATAGTCTTGTGGGCTGTTGGAGTAACGACACAGAATTTTATCGTTTCTTAGATAATGGAAATGGCTATTATTATAATGGCCAGTATGTATCAATAATTAATTGGGAAAAAAGTGAAAATGATTATCATGTCTATGGTGGGGGAATCACAAATATTGATTCTATAAATCATATAATTCAATATTGGTCAACTGACTCTATAAGTGCGAGAACTGAAGATGGTTTATATCTATCATCAGATAAAGCAGGCACATTATTATATAGGCCTACAGAATCAAAATATGATGATGAATTTATTGTATCTTTATTAAACACTCCTTTTTCTGAAAGAATACAAGGCTTTTGGGAAATAAGTTCAACCATCAAAAGTTCGCCAAAAATAAGTGATTTAGGACCATCATATTTCATTTTTGATGGTACAAATATGATAAGTGATATCGGCAGCGATTCTTATAGTTACTATAAGCACTTTGAAGTGCCTTATACAATTAAAGATGATTATTTAGTAATAGTTAAAGGTGAACACAATTATGAAATAATAAGTGGTAATAATACTTACTCATATATAGATGATCAATTTACAATTTATTATTTCTTAACATTTGAAAATGAATATCTTCTTGCGGATGTTTTCTCAGGAAGTCATGTCTTAGTAAAAGAAGATTGGCCATTCTAATATTATTTATATCTCAATAATAAAACAGGAATAGTTTTCATTAACTATTCCTGTTTTAATGTTCCTTATTTATAAAGTATCTATAATCAAGCTACTACTTCAAATTGTGAATTATATAATTCGGCATAGAAGCCTTTCTTTTCTAATAATTCTTCATGATTTCCTGTTTCAATAATGTCACCATTATTTAAAACCATGATTATATCAGCGTTCTTAATTGTCGATAAACGATGGGCGATAATAAATGATGTCCTGCCCTTGGTTAATTCATCCATAGCTTTTTGAATAATTAGTTCGGTTCTAGTATCAACGCTTGAAGTTGCTTCATCAAGTATTAATAACGGTGAATTTTTAATCATTGCACGAGCGATTGTGAGTTGTTGTTTTTGTCCTTCGGATAAAGCTAGAGAATCATCCAACAATGTATCATAGCCCTTCGGCAAAGATTTAATAAAGTGTCTAAGGCCTACCGCTTTACATACTTCATTTAGTTTTTCATCGCTCACATTTTCTTGGTTATAGACAAGATTTTCTCTAATAGTTCCTTCAAATAGCCATGTATCTTGAAGAATCATATCAAATAAATCACGAACATTTTCTCTTTTCATATCTTGGATGTTTTTACCATCAATACTGATTGAACCGCTGTTAATCTCATAAAAACGCATCAACAAGTTTACTATTGTTGTCTTACCTGCGCCAGTTGGGCCAACAATGGCTACCTTTTGGCCAGCTTTAAAGCTTCCTGTAAAGCCATGAATTATTTCTTTATCTTCACTATAACCAAATCTTACATCTTTAAATGAAACATCGCCTTTGCAATTATCAATTACTATTTGCTTATTATTCTCTTCTTCCATTTCGCTTTCTTCTAATACTTCAAAGACTCTTTTTCCAGCTGCACTAGCTTGAAGAATTGAAGTCATAGATTGTGCAAAGTTTCCTAGAGGTTGTGAGAAAAGTCTTGCATACATTGTGAAAGAAATAATTGTTCCATAATTCATATTATTAGAACCGCTTAATATCATACTTACACCAATAATGAAGATTGCCGCATAAGCCAGATTTCCCGAAAATGCCATAAATGGTCGCGATACGCCCATTATCAAATTAGCTTTTAACGAATTGTTATATAGTTCTTCATTTTTCTTATTGAAGATATCAATTGCTTCATCTTCACCATTAAACGATTTAACAACATGGTGATTAGTAAACACTTCCTCAATGTGACCATTTATTTCACCTAAATTTGTTTGGCGTTTATAAAAATATTTACGTGCTTTTTTACTTAATGTAAACATCATAATAAAGCCCACTAGTGAACAAGCTATCGATATTAATGACAATGTAACATTTACGGAAAACATCATAACAATAACACCAACAAATATGACAATTGATCTTAATAATGTCGCAATTGTTGAAGAAAGTGTTTGTGATATTGTATCAACATCGTTCGTAAATCTTGAAATGATATCGCCTTTAGTATTTGAGTCAAAGTATTTTAAAGGTAATTTGGTGATTTTATCATTTAAAGTTGTACGTAACAGTTTACCTATGCCTTGGCTTGTATCAACAGATACCCATTGTTGAAGATATGTTATTAATGCTCCTATAACGTATATACTCAATAAATAGATACATACTTTCATAAAGGCATTCATATCAACACCTTCTACATTTTTAACACCAGCAGTAATAATATTCATCAATTCCGATATCTTACTTGGACCAATGATGCTTGGAATTGTTGATAATAAAGAACATAAAACAATGATAATAATTGGAACTATAAATGGTTTCACAAACCTAAGTAATTTTATTAATGAACCAACATCCATTTTTGCATCTGGATCATTTGGAAGTCTTCTACCCATTGGTGGCATATTATAATTCCTCCTTATTAAGTTGTGATAAGGCAATCTCTTTATAAACTGCACAATCTTTTAATAATTCTTCATGTTTGCCTATGCCGACAATTCTGCCTTCATCTAAAACAATTATCTTGTCAGCATTTTTAATTGTGCCTATTCTTTGTGCAACAATAATAACTGTTGTATCTTCGAAATTTTCTTTGATGCCTTTCCTTACTAACATATCTGTCTTGTAATCTAATGCACTAAAAGTATCATCAAATATTAAAATCTCACTTTGTTTATATAAAGCACGTGCTATTGATAGCCTTTGTTTTTGACCACCTGATAGATTAGTAGCCCCTTGTGCTATTTCAAAATTTAAATCATCAATAAAATCAACTTTGGCAATATCTAAGGCTTTATTTACACGGTCAACATCAACATCTTCACTTCCATAAGTAATATTATCAATTACACTGCCCTTAAATAATGCAGCTTTTTGAAAGGCAAAACTAATCTTATCTCTTAATGACACTAAATCATAATCTCTTACATCAATTCCATCTACTAATACTTTTCCTTTATTGACGTCATAGAAACGTGGAATAAGATTTACTAAACTTGTCTTGCCAGATCCCGTTGCACCAATTATTGCAATTGTTTCGCCTTTGTTAGCTTTAAAACTAATATCATTTAAGACATCATTTTCTTTGGCATTATATGAGAAATCAACATCTTTAAATTCAATTTCACCTTTAACCCCATTTTCTTTTAAGTCACCACTATTTAAGCTAATATCTTGATCTAAAACTTCATTAATTCTTTTTATTGAAACGGCAACTCTTGGCATAAATAAGAAAGTTGCAGATAGTAGCATAAAGGACATGATTACTTGCATTACATATGATGTAAAGGCTGTCATATTCCCAATTGTTGCAGCACGTTCTAATATCATATTAGTTCCTGTATAAGAATTAATAATCATAGCTCCGATAAAATAAATAGCTAGCGTTAAACCATTAATACCTATTGTCATAACAGGCATGATTAAACCTGTAACTTTTCCAGTAAAAACATGATTTTTATAAATATCATCATTGTTCTTTTCAAATTTATTTCTTTGATAATTTTGTGCATTAAAAGCTCTAATTACTCTAACACCAGAGATATTTTCTCTTGTGATGTTATTTAATTTATCAGTAAGTTTTTGAATAATATTGAAGCGTGGCATAGCAATTAAAGCAGTTATTATTATTGTTAAAACAATAACGGCAACAACTGAAATAGTTGCGTAAGTCCATTTGATATCTGCATTCGATATTTTTAAAATTGCTGAAACAGCCATAACTGGTGCTTTAACTAATAGTTGTAATCCCATTCCAAGTAACATATTAGTCATTGCAATGTCATTTGTCGTTCTTGTGATTAATGAAGCAACTGAGAATTTATTAATTTCTGTGTCAGAATAATTAACTACTTTATTAAATACTTTTGATCTTAAATTCTTTTCAAAATTATTAGAAATAAATGAGACAAAAATAAAAGTTAAAACACTACTTAGTGTACTGCATAACGCACATCCTAACATTTTTAGTCCATTGTCTAATACTTCTTGCATAATGGCTGTCCCTGATTGGACTGATGTCGCAAGCTTACTTGTAAATTCTGGCATCTTTAATTCAAAATAAACATCACTTAAAATTGTGATAATCATCAAGAATATAAATATGACATCTCTTCTTGTTAAATTCTTAAATATCTTCATATTAATCCTCACTACTAAATTCTTTAATTACTTCGCTTATTTTCTTTGATATTCTAAGAAAGCTTTTTATCTCATTTTCACTAACTTTATCTAATATTCTTTCATGTGCTTTAATCATCTTCTCATGAAAGGCTTTGGTTATTTCTTTACCTTTTTTTGATAATTCGATTTTGGTTTTTCTAGTATCACCTTTAACTTCTGATTTTATTATCAATTCTTTATCGGTCATCTTTTTTAATAGAACAGATATTCTAGCTGTTGAAATATTCATCTTGTCAGCTAAATCTTTGGCAATTATCTCTTCACCATCGTGTTTATTTAAATAACCCAATATAAAACGAATGCCTTTTTCTTCGTTACTTATTTTTTCAAATAATGGTTTGGGGGTACAGTTTCGTATCTGTTCCATCAATTTAATTGCTTCTTCTCTTTTGCTCATATATTTAACCCCGTTAACAATAATAGTTAACCTAGTTAATATTCTATATAAAATGTTATATATGTCAATGAAAATGATTATTAACATTTTTATATGAAAATGTTCTAAAATATTCTTAATTAGAGGTGATGATATGGCTTGTACAACAATATTAGTAGGAAAGAAAGCATCTTATGATGGTTCAACAATGATTGCGAGAAATGATGATGGACATTTTGATGAAAAGAAATTAGTTGTCATTACTCCTGATAAAGCTAAACAGAAATATAAAAGTGTTATTTCACACTTAGAAATAGACTTACCTAAAAATCCTTTATCTTATACATCAACACCAAGTGTAGATACAAAGAATGGTGTTTGGGCAGCTAATGGCATCAACGAAGCTAATGTTTCAATGTCGGCTACAGAAACATTAACCACAAACCCACTTGTTCTAGGTGCTGATCCTTATGTAGTTTATAAACCAAGAAAAGGCAAACAAAAAGAAATACCTGGTGGTATTGGTGAAGAAGATTTAGTTGTCTTAGTTTTGCCTTATATTAAAACAGCCAGACAAGGTGTCATTAGGCTTGGTTCATTACTTGAAAAATATGGAACATATGAGGCAAACGGTATTGCCTTTGGTGATGAAAATGAAATATGGTGGTTAGAAACAATTGGTGGCCATCATTGGATCGCCAAAAGAGTAAAAGATGAAGAATACGTCATGATGCCAAATCAGTTTGGAATTGATTCTTTTGATTTAAAAGATGCCTTTGGAGCACAAAAAGAGCATCTGTGTTCAAGCGATTTAAAAGAATTCATTAATGATAATTTCTTAAATCTAAATAATGATAAAATATTTAATCCTCGTTATATATTTGGTTCACATAGTGATGCTGATCATGTCTATAACACACCACGTGCTTGGTATATAGGAAGATATTTTAATCTAAATACTTATAAGTGGGATGGCGAAAATGCTGACTTTAATCCTGAATCGGACAATCTTCCTTGGTCACTTGTTCCTGAAAAGAAAATAACAGTAGAAGATGTTAAATATATATTGTCATCTTATTATCAAGGAACACCATACAATCCTCTATCAAATATCGACAATCCTAAAAAAGGTATTTATCGCCCAATTGGCATTAGTAGAACTGGTGTTATGGCTGTATTACAAATAAGACCTTATATGCCTAAACTTTTAAAAGGTGTTGAATGGATTTGTTTTGGTGCTAATCCTTATAATGCGATTTGTCCAGTATATACAAGCGTTAAACAAATTCCTAAATATTTCTCAGATGTAACACTTGATGTATCAACAAATAACTTCTATTGGAATTCAAGATTAATTGGAGCTTTAGCCGATGAAGAATTTGGCTATTGTGTTCAACATATCGAAAGATATCAAATGGCTGTAAGTTCAAGAGGACATGAAATCTTAAATAAATATGATGCAAAAATGATAAAGTCTAAATCCTATAAATTATTAGATGAAGCTAATGAAGAATTAGCTAATATGGCTAAAGAAGAAACAACAAAAGCTTTGAATAACATCTTAAAAACTGTCAGCGAACATATGAGAGTGGGTTATTCAAGAGCTGATAAATAATTATTGTTGCATGCAACTTTTGATTAACTAATTTAAAAAGCACCATTGCTGGTGCTTTTGATAACCTTTATAACCCTTACTTCCAGATTATCATAAAAGTTTTTATATAGTTTTTATATTTTCAGCAATTCCTTGCAATTAAACATTAAACAATTACCTATAACTATATAACGTTTTGAATAACACAATACAATTTCAATAAACAATAACATTTTTCATCTTGGGTTACACAAAACTATAAGGGAAAAATTATTATAGATCTACTTCAAATGTTTTTGAAACATTTATTTTATCTAAGGCAATTTGTGCATCAGCTAATTCTGTTTCTACTTTTTTATAATCTTCTTCAACTTTTTTTAAATCATAGTTAATATATTGATACTCAATAATGTTAGAAGAATTTCTATCTGTATATCTTTCTTTTTCGGGAGTATCTTTCATAATCGAAAGCTTACCTTTTAATGAAGTTAGTTGTGGAATATAAACTAGCATTTCATCAATTGTCTTATTAAATTCTGGAACTATTGTTTCAACATTGAATTTGTTAATGGCATGTTTAATCTTTATAATCTTTTCGCTAATTTCAGCTAATTTCTTGCTTGTAGCTTCATAATCATAGTTTGGCCTAGCATCATCTTTATTTTCAATTGTTGCGGCCACAAAAACCTTTGATAGGCTTTCTCTTACTTGTAATGATGAATATTCATCATTTAGTTGTTTTAATAATTTGTTGGCATCTTTACTTGTTAATAGCATCTTATTTCCCCCTTTTTAATAAATATTCATTAGCTTTATTCAATGCTTCTTTTATAATGTCAAAATTTATTAATTTATATGCATCTTTATAACTTAATAATAGTATTTCTTTTGCTTCGCCATCGTTAATATAGGGCTCCCCATTTAATCTTGCTAAAAATAAACAAACTGTCTTATCAACATCGTTATTTATTTTATATGAATATTCATATTCAAAATTATCAATAATGTCTATATCTAAACCAACTTCTTCTTTTATTTCTCTTTTAGCTGTATCAATTCTGCTTTCGCCATTTTCCATATGTCCTTTTGGAAAAGAATAATTATCATGACGATCTTTAATAATTAAATATTTATATTCTTCATTATCTATTGTATATATAATTGCACCACAACTTTCTTCTTTCATTACATTAACCTCTTATAAATATCTAACATTGATTCAATATGATAAGATAATAACCACGCAGCATTATTGTATTCCATTTCTTTTTTAACGGTCTTTTCTAATAATGGTAAAACATATTTTTCTGTATCAACGATGTAACGATAAATCCTTTTTCTTGATAGACCCCAAGACATTGTTGTTAAGTTATTACAACGATCTACACATTTGATTAAAGCTGCTTTAGGGTTCTTAGATAGACCCTTAAAATATTTAGACATAATCTCATCTCTTGTTTCTGGTGTATCTTTTTCATGGCTCATTAAGACAACCAATTCTTTTGTTTCGTCATCTACTGGTAATTCCTCTTTTTTAATACCACAATCTTCAATAACATCATGTAATAGACATGCGGCAATAATAGCGTCATCAATAATATTAAATGCTAAGATGTGACAGGCAAGACTTAAAGGATGATAGATATATGGAATATCAGAGTTCTTTCTTTTCTGATCTTTGTGTGCCTTGATAGCGAAGTCGATAGCTTTTAATGTGTTTTTAAGTTTATAGGCTTTAGCACTTGTTCTCACAAATGTTTCCATATGTTCGATATTATAAATATTCTTTTTAGTCTTAAATGAATAATTTTCTTTATCTTCAACTAATGAAGAAATCGATACATCTAAAACTTTCGCAAGTTCAATTAAATTCCATGTATCAGGTAAATATTTTCCTGTTTCCCAAGATGAAACAGCTTGAAAACTTACATTTAATTTATCAGCTAATTCTTGTTGGGTTAAGCCTTTATCTTTACGTGCTCTGGCAATTCTAGAATAAATATCACTCATATCATTTCCTCCTATACCATCAATATAAAACAAGGCTAATTGCGTTACTATAAAACATTAATTTAATTTAAATAATTCTATTCAAGTTTAACTTGAATTATTTAATATCAATATGATAGACAAAGGCATCTTCAACATCTTTATCTAATAATTTCTTTACAGCTTTACTATAGGCATCTAATTGATTTTTATAATGTTCAGCTAAACCAATATCACTTTTATTAGTCTTCCAGTCAATAATATGCAGCTTATCATTTTTTTCATATATTAAATCGATTATACCGTTCCATAATTTATTATCATAATCTAAATAGGTAAATGGAACTTCAGCATATACTTTATCAGCATTCAGTATTATTGGAAGGATATCTTTAGATGCTCCATTGATTTGTTTATATCCACCACTATGAATATTGTCATAAACCTTTTCTAAGATATCTCTTAAAGTATCTTTTTCTTTTCTAAAGTCATCATTTAATAATTCATTTATTACGATATCAACTAATTGTTTTTTAGAATAAGCATCTTTAGAAATGACAATTATTTCCATTAGTCTATGTACCATCGTACCCGCAATTGTCGCAAAAGTATCGCCATTACTTTCGTTATATTGTTTTTGAATCCTTTCAGATACATCTTCATATTCAATATAATCATTATCAATTACTTTACTTGGATTAAATAATTCATAGCTTTCTTTTGTTAAAGAATTTCTATTTTCTTCTAAGATATTCTTCTCTTCTTTGATTGAATCGGGACTTATAGCTTCAACATATTTTTCTTTAGCTTTAATGCTTGCTAATTTATTATTGATATCGTCAATTCTATTTCCTGATTCTTGAGTTAGTAAATCTTTCCATATTGATTTAGAAGCTTGGCTTCCATCCTTCTTTGTAGCTTCGCCAATGATTAAAACATTTCTAGCACGTGTAGCTGCTACATATTCAAGACGAAGGCGTTCACATTTAGAACTTTCCTCTTCTTCTTTTTCTTTTTCCTCATATTGTTTGGTTTCTATAATATTACTATTGAATACACCAACCTTTTCAACTACATTAAACAAATAACCAAAGTTACCATGTTCACTTCTTTCAAGTCTAAATGAAGATTTTAAGCTTGGAGAATAATTAGGAAGAGCTAAAATGACAATTGGCTTTTCTAAACCTTTTACTTTATGAATATTGGCTATTTGAATTTGGTTGGCATCTTGAAGTAGTCCTGCACATCTTTCTTGTCCATTAGAATCTTTAGTTAAGCTTAAAAGATATTTTGTCGCATCTAAATGATCAATTATTTCAGCATCATTTTCTTTAGCTTTTAATAATTCCAAGACAAAATAAACATATTCTAAATTTTTATCACCAATCTTTTTATATGCATCAATATTATTAATAATCTTATTAAATAAAGTTGAAGGCATTAATCTTTTAGAATCTTTAGAATAATTATTTATTATGCCTATTGCCTTCTTTAATTCAATACTAATGTCTTTTTCTTCTAAACCATTTTCAAGTCCTAAATAATAACCATCTTTTCTAAGCTCTATTAATTCAATATCTTCAATATCAAATAATCTATTTTTTAAACAGTTATAAAGATAACGATTATCATTTGGATTTGTAGCACATACATATAAATCGATAAAACACTTCAAAACTTCTGATTTCTTAAAATCAATTTCACCTTCTACATAATTGGGAATGCCATATTGATTTAAATAATTTGATAATAAATTTGTCTGATTCTTTTTAAAAGTTATGATCATAAAATCTTTATAATCAATCTTTTTTAAATATGCTTTACCATTTGAATCTTTACAACTAATTTTATAATCATCATTATTGATTAATTTTAATATCGTATTTTTAATTGTATTTTTATCATTATAATAATCTGAACCAATATTGTATTTATAGACTCCTGTAAAACCTTTTTCAACTATTGAATCTTCAAGTGGAATGGCTTCAAATGGAGCTTGTTCATTACTTTCAACAAGCATTGTATTAAAAGTATTGTTAAAGTAATCTTTTAAAACATATGTTGATCTAAAATTTTTATATAAATGTAAAACTTCGCCAACTGGTTGAACAAACATTTTTTCAACATTTAAATAAGAAACCACATCAGCATTCTTAAAACGATAAATAGATTGTTTAGGGTCGCCTACAATAAACAATGATCCTTTATGAGGAATACATTTTTTCCAATCAACATTTAATTCTTTGGCAGCTAGATAAAAGAATATTTCTGCTTGAATTGGATCGGTATCTTGGAATTCATCAATTAAGAAATAACGATGACGATTATATATATGTCTTATTAATTTGCCACCATTTTCAGCATCTTTTTTTAATGTATCTCTCAAATATAATAAATAATCACTAAAAGTAAGGTTACCTTGTTTTCTTAATCTAGCTAATATTTCTTTTTGAGCACTATAGACAAAATCTAAAGTAATAGAATATTGTAGTTCTTTAATTTTTTCATAGAATTGTTTTATTGGATTGTCATCATTTAAAACATATCTACTGCCATATTTACTTTTTTTAATCTTAAAATATTCCTTATATCTAGCTAATAATCTTTCTGTTTCAGGATCTTCAAAAAGGGCAAAATATCTATTCATATTATTTAATGATGAAAGAACTTTGGGAATGTTGTTGTCCCAAGTTTGTTTTAATGCAAAATAAGCATTTCTTATATATGAATAGTTTTTTCCTTTTTCCTTATCTTCTTCAAAAAATAGTTCTTTATTATTAAAACCAATCTTTAATAAATCCCTTACAAATTCAATATCTTCTTTATAATATTCGTCAATATTAACTTCTTTATAACTTGGAACCACAACTAAACAATCTCTTTTATTGACTAAGATTTGTAGAGTCTTCACAAAAGCATTTTCAGGCTTGTAGTGGTATTTGAGAAAAGATTTAGCTTTAGTTTCTAAACTTTCGTCTTCATATAAGTTGTTGCAAATATTACTGTATTCTCTTTTATATAATTCTTCCGCTTTGTCTTCATCAATTACTTTCGCATCAGAGGGGATTAGACCTTCATTTGGATGTTCAGACATCACCATATTACAAAATGAATCAATAGTTCCCATGAAGGCTAAATCAATATTTTGTAGAGCATCTAAATATCTTTGTTTATAAGAATTGTTTTCAACTACTTTTTCTGATAATTTCTTTTGAAATCTTTCATAAAATTCTTTAGCCGCAGCTTTGGTAAAAGTGATAGCACAAATATGAGAAATATCTCTTCCTTCTTCTACCATCTTAATCATGCGGTCAACTAAAACACTAGTTTTACCAGAACCAGCTCCAGCTTCCACAAAATAGTTTTCATCAATATTGTTGACGATTAATTTTCTTGAGGATTCATCTATTTCAATCGGTTTTTTACTCATCATCATCCTCCTCATCTAGATTATTAACACCACAAATATCTTTTAATTTACAATATCGGCATGCATCATTACGCTTATCTTTTTCAGGATAATCAAAGATTCCTGTATCAAGGGCTTCTTTTATTTTTTGTAATTTTAATGATAAAGCAGCTTTATTTTCGTCATTAAAATTAAAGATGACATCTTGTTTGCCTCTAAGATAACGATATTCACCAGCTTCAACTTTAACTTTTTCACACTCTTCAAAAATAAGTCCATATAAAGCTACTTGAAAACATGTATCAACATCATCATCGCGATGTTTAATACTTGTGCCTGTTTTATAATCAACTATTTTATAATTGCCATTTTTAAGTTTTTCAATTCTATCTACTCTACCTGAAAATTTTAAACATGTTATTGGATCTAAATATGGTCCAAGTTTCTTCTCTGATTCAACAACTTCATTATGAGGATCATTATCATAAGCATTAATTGCCATATTAATTAAAGATTTTTTTAGATTATCGATATTCTTATCATGAACTGGATTATGACTATTAAAATAATTTTCAATTTTCTTATTTACATTTTCTAAAAATTCATCTTTAGACATATATGGATTATTACCATAATCTTCCATACATTCATGGATTATTGTGCCTTGATCATTAGCAGGCATTTCTTCAAATGTCTTGTCATCATCAGGTTCATTGATGCCTAAGATATGTTTTAAATAGAAATGTTTTGGACATTCAAAAAAGATTTCAGCAGCACTAGGACTTATTTCTTTATCATAGACAACGCTATATGTGTTTACATCACCACATATAATTGGTTCAATCTCTATTCCTTTCATATAATTTCTTGCGACATCCCTAATTAAAGAAATATCTTCTTCAAAATATTTATGTTGTTCACCAATGACTTCATTCATTTTCTTGACATCGACATTGTCACCATATTCTTTTTTGAAGATTTCAAATAAGACAGATGAAGGATTCTCTGTTTTTATATCGCTTAAAATATAGTCCGTATATGATAAATGAATCTTTGAATTAAATGCTGAAGCGTTATTTAAAACATTAAATATTAATTCTTTATTTCTTAACACTAACATATTCGAATCTAGAACATTCTTTTCATTAAAATGTTCAAGATCAGAATCTAATAATAAATAGTTTTCACTTGGTGAACCAGGAAAATTCTGACTATTTAATCCACATATAAATAAATGTTTACGATAAGTTGATAAAGCTCCTTTTAGATTAGTAATATGAATTGATCCTGGTTTAGATAATTCTGATAATATTTTCGCATTTATAAAATGATTGATAATGTCACATAAATCAACTTTATTTTCAAATTTGTTGTATAGATAAATATAGTTAGATATTCTTTGAACAGCTTCTTCATCAATTGGACTTGCTATATTCGTATAAGTTCTGATTAAATGCCCATAGCCTTTTTTTAATTCTTTATATATATTTTCAATTATTGTAGGCATTTCATCATGTTTGCCTTGTGATTTTTTATAATTATTTAATAATTCAATTGGACTTTCAACACATAGTCTTAAATTTCCAACAACTTTAATAATTTCTTTTCTTTTTTTATAATTTAAAGAAAATGGACAAACATTCTTAAAGAATAATTCATCATTAAATGAATCTGAATTGATTAATATATCTAAAGCATAAGTTCCATTATAACTACGATTCCATTCATCTAATTGATTTAATAATTTAAAGGCATTACTATTTTTAATATTTTTGCCTACACCAAAAGTCATAGGCAAATCATAGAGTTCTTGATAATTTAATAAATGATTATAATATGATTCATCGGCTACACATATTACACATTCATCATATTTAATATCATTTTTAGCTATATAGCCTAATATATGTTCTATTTCATTGACACCGCCATAAGCTTTATCATATGTGATGTCACTATATATTTTGTTTTGATGATTAAATAATGATCTAATAGTTTTTATTTCATAATTATTATTTGATAGATGTTTTAATAATTCTTCATCAAGTGGTGTCAAAGGACTTTCTTCTAAGATGATAAATTCACTATCTAAAGGCTTAGTTTTTTGAATAGCTAAATTAATAATATCTATTCCATCTATTAAATTTTCTTTTCTTAAATTTTCTTTATAAGCATTATAGATGTCAATTAAAGCATCATTTTTATTATTAAATTCACCATCTTTAAGTGAATCATATATTTTTATATCTTCATTCCCTCTACATAATTCTCTAGCGTAGGTTAGTGCACTTACTATATTCTTCGCATCAATAAATCTGCCTTCATTAAAATAGTTAATATTTTTCATTAACTTATGAATAATCAATTCCTGTCTATCGACATCAATAATTTCTTTATCAATTATTATTCCACTTCTAAGTAATGCTTCTTTAGCTAATTCGATAACACTAAAAAAATGGGTATTAAAGCTCCCTACACCTAAAAGAGCAGCTGATCTTGAAAGTTCCCTTTCATTTAAATTACTTAATACGATTTTTTCATTCATCTTCTGTATATTATCATATCATATTGGCACTTTTTACTGCCTAATTTAACATCTGTGTTGTTAGGCAAACATTCCATAATGGTATCTACCATAAATTTCTTCTAGTGATATTGGAAATTCTTTTTTGCATATATCCGTATTTCTTAACTCCTTTTCTTTATCTTTAATGAATCGATAA
>JAFRCV010000005.1 GCA_017404205.1 Erysipelotrichaceae bacterium | reverse complement strand
TCCGGCGTTATTGAAGAGCACATCGATCCTCGGATATTTGTCGTGCAGCTTTTGCCCCAGCTCACGGACGTCGTTCAGCTTCGTAAAGTCGGCAATATAATAATCGACGCCCAGCTCTTCTCCGACTGCTTTCGTTCTCTCTGGGCTGCGGCCAACGATTACGGCCTCATGCCCTTTTTCTTTCAGCAACTTTGCTGCTGCCTTTCCTATACCGGAACTCCCACCGGTAATAATAATGGTTTTCTTATCCATTCGTATCATCCTCCTGTATTTGATGCCAACTTATTCGGCTTACAGCGACATTATACTTGCCGGCACAGGAATAATGAATGATACTGCGTGCCTATAATATATCATTTCGTGCCAATGGAGACAATAGTTAGTGAAGCCTATATCTCCTGTACTTTCTCAGTCAGCATTTTTCCAAATCGCATATCTATCTATATTTCCCAGTCCTGCAGGCATGCAGTTTTTTAGCGGATGGTACCCAATATTTGAGTGCTTACGTGCATAAAACAAGGCCCCGCCACCACTGATGGCAGTGTAGGAGCCGTGGTGTGTCTTGTGCAAGCTGGAATTTGTTAAGCTCAACTCTCATTTGAATTGATAAACATACCTGACCTCTGAAAACCCTGTGAGAGGATATCGGTTCTCACCTATTACGAACCAATATCTGTTGGCTTCCGCCTTAGATATGCATAATATATGAGCATACATATTGTGACAGAAACCATAGCTCCGCCACAGGAAAACCCAAAATACAAATTTACAAGTTGTGCGACTTCCTCAGTGACATTGATGCACCCCAATACGAGGCGTTGCATAAGGACAAGATTCATCAGCATACCAGAAAAACCAACAAGCCGCAACGCAATTAAGATCAAATTTTTCTGCATTCTTGCTTCAAACAATCCTTTAATAGTCAAATAATAGCTGAATAATATAAAAATACTGAATCCGATTACTATGATTGGATGATAGTGTTCCACTCTCGCTACCGAGCTTTGTCGTACAGAAGATAGATGTCAAAAACGATTGCCGTAAAAAACATTATTCCCGTAATCAGCAGGTATCCCTTATTCTTCTTCCTCTCATCGCCGGATTGACATTTTATATATATAATTCGACATACCACCATACCGAGCGCATATAGGCAGGAATATAAGAATACAAAGGAACGCGAGAAAATTCCGATTATCAGCTTTATGAAAATGGAACCAATTCCTTGCATCAAAGAAACCCCTGTTCCAATCAAACGTTTTGTTTCCGCGTCAAGCCCAAAATAGATTTTTATGATTTCCTTAACATCATCAATAAATTTCTTTGTCTTATGATTCATCGCCTTGTATCCTATCCCGTCAAGAGAACAATTAACGAAACCATTTCCGTAATCTCCAACTGTTTTCATATATCTTGCTGATTTTTCTCTGTTGTGAGCTGGATTAATAAATCTGATCTCCATTTCTCATCCTCACAAATTTCGAGTTGTCGCTCCGACTTCTAAATCACAGCTTCAACCCTACCACAAAAACATCTAAACCACTAGCTCAACCCTTGACATCAATACTACCGTCTCAACATGTTTTGTGTTAGGAAACATATCAACTGGATAAACTGTATCAAAACTAAAATATCCTTCAAATTTGCATAAATCTCTTGCCAGTGTTGCTGGATTACATGAAATATAAACTATTTTTTTAATATCTGAATTAATTAATGAATTAATCAATTTATCATTTAGCCCTTTTCTAGGAGGATCTACAATAACTACATCTTTGTCAATTAGATATTTATCCATTTCATTATTTGCATCATCTAGATAAAACGTTGCGTTTTTTATACCATTTATTTCCGCATTTAATTTTGCATTCTCAATTGCTTCCTTAACGATTTCTACACCAACGACATCTTTACAGAATCTAGCCATAAATAAAGATATAGTACCAATGCCACAATATAAATCTAACAATTTTGTTTGGTCATTAACATCAGCTAAATCTTTTGCGAGATAATAGAGTTTTCTCATTTGCTCGTAGTTAACTTGATAAAATGACTTTAAACTGATATTGAATTTAATTCCATCAAATATATCAGTTACATAATTTTTGCCATACAATACTTTTTCTTCATTTCCCAAAATAACATTATCATTTCTTGTATTTAAATTTAATATAAATGATTTAATATCATTAAACTTAATAATAATATCATTTACTAATTCTTCAATATTAGGAATATTAAAATCTTTTACAATCAAACATAACATTACTTCATTAGTTCCAAAACAATGTTTAATTAATATGTGTCGAATATATTTATCAATTCTTAAATTCAATAATTTTTCTTTTAGATATTTAAAAATATCATTTGATAATTTTGATTGAATATAACAATTATCAAATTCCACAATATCATTAGAATATTTACGATAAAAACCAAATTCATGATTATTAACAGGTATTTGAACTTTGCTTCGATATTCATATGGATTATCAGCACCAATAACATCATTGATTTTTATATTTAAATCCATATTCTTAAATGTTTGTTCAAGAATATGTTTCTTTAAAACAAGTTGATAGTTATAATCAACATATAAAAAATCACAACCACCACATTTATATGAAATTGGGCATAGAGATTCTTGACGATATTTAGAAGGAACAATTAATTTATCAATTATTCCATAAGCAAGATTCTTCTTTTCAGCAATAATCTTAACTTCCGCTTCTTCATCAATAAGCATTTCCTTCACAAAAATGACAAGACCATCTTTTTTACAGATGCCTTGTCCATCATTTGTAATATCAATACATTTTAAATAAACAACATAATTTTTCATATAAAGAAAACCTCATTTATGAGGTTTAGTTTTCTTCACTATTTTCTTCTACTGTCGGGATAGTTTCCCCTCTTAATTCTTTAGCTAATTCTTCATCAACAGCTTCAGTTACATTTTGAATTGTATATGTTTCCATTTTAGAATTTTTTGTCAAAATATAAAGAATCATATTGTTATTATCACCATCAATAAAATTGTATGTGTTGATATCTAAATCATACATTTTCATAGAATCACTTGAAGTGAAATAAGTTGATACTGGTAGATTTGCGTTCACAGTATTATATGCTTCAAGCGTCAAATCACGAATCTGTTCTGAACTTAAAGAATCAACTGTATCAATATTAATACGATATTGTGCACTTCTAAGCTCAATAACGCATTTTTCAACACCACTTAAAGAAGATATTTGTTTTTCAATAGTTTGTGTTTGACTATTTGTAATAGCTGGGTTTAAATCATTTTCATAACGAGACCCTAAAACTGGTCTTCCAGTTTGTAAAGCAGCTGTTATTAAGATTGTTAAAAAGACAACTACAGGTATAGCGATAATAATGATACCAACGATTAAGACAATAGCGCCTTTAGATAATTTCTTTTTTGTTTTTTTCTTTTCCATCTTATTTATTTTATCTTTCCATTAACTTCTTAGTCAATAAATCGTTTGCAAGCTTAGGATTAGCTTGGCCCTTAGTCTTTTTCATAATTTGGCCGATCATGAAACCAATTGCACGATCTTTACCATTTTTAAAATCTTCAATTGATTTAGGATTTTCATCTAAGACTTCATTGATAATATTTAATAATTCATCTTCATTAGAAACTTGAACCATATTCTTTTCTTTGACAATGCTTTCAGGATCTTTTAATGTATTATACATTTCTTCAAGAACCATTTTTCCTTGCTTAGAAGAGATAATGTTGTCTTCTAATAGATTAGATAATGAAGCTAAATCTTTAGGAGCAATTTTACAATCTTCAATACTTGAATTATTTTTAGTTAATAAACCAATTAATTCACTTGTTAATAGATTACATAATAATTTAGGGTTTTTAGCAATTTTCATTGCTTCATCAAAATAATTAGCTAGATATTTATTCGCAAGTAAAACATTGGCATCATATTCACTCAAATTATAATCATGTAAATATCGTTTAGATTTTTGATCAGGAAGTTCAGGCATATTTGCCCTTACTTCTTCAATCATTGAATCAGGAATTCTTATTGGGAAAATATTAGGCTCAGGGAAATATTTATAATCAACAGCGCCTTCTTTTAAACGCATTGATATAGTAGTCATAGAAGCTTCATCAAAACGTCTAGTTTCTTGGATAATCTTTTCACCTTTATCTAATAGTTCACTTTGACGTTTAATTTCATAATCAATGGCATCTTTAACATTAGAAATTGAATTAATATTTTTAATTTCAACTTTGGTGCCAAAAACATCTGAACCTTTAGGTTTTAATGATATATTTACATCACATCTCATTTCGCCATCTTCCATTCTCGCTAAAGAAATACCAAGGTATGTAAAAGTTTGTCTTAATTTTTCAATATAGGCACTTGCCTCTTTCCCACTAGATAAATCGGGCTCAGAAACAATTTCCAATAAAGGAACACCTGCTCTATTATAGTCAATTAAAGATACATCTTTTAAATGAAATTGTTTTGCGGTATCTTCTTCCATATGAACACGATTTATTCTGATTGTTTTATATTCATTTTCAACATAAATATCTAAATGACCATGGCTACCAATTGGATGAAATTGTTGCGTAATTTGAAAACCTTTTGGTAAATCAGAATAATAATAATTCTTACGATCAAATCTAATTAATTGATCAATATTCATATTTAAAGCAAGGCATAATGAAATTGCTTTCTTAACAGCTTCTTTGTTTAAACAAGGAAGCGTTCCAGGAAGCGCAATATCTACTTCATTAATACAAGTATTAGCTTCACTTTTAAATTTATAAGGTGCGCCAGAAAACATTTTTGTTTTAGTGTTAAGCTCAAGGTGAATTTCTAAGCCTACAACAACATCATAGTTCATTAGAATACCTCCTTGGTTTTGTCAGCTAAACCAGTTATATTTTCAATCGCTAAAGCAATATTGAACATATCTTCTTCTTTAAATCGATTGCATGTAATATTTACACCAATTGGCATATTATCTACATATCCCATAGGTAAAGTCATAGAAGGCAATCCACCAAAATTGCCGATAGCCATGTGATTATCAGCTATTAAATATTCATCAGTCAATTCATCAGAAGAACTTTCATTAATTAATGGTGCTTTGCCAGGAGCTGCTGGAGCCATTAATGCATCAGCATCTTTTAATTCTTTCATCACTTCATCAACAATCATTCTTCTAATCTTTTGAGCTTTTCTAAATATACGATCTTGATTTTCTTCAAATAAGGCATAAGACCCAACGACAAAACGTTTTTTAATCCATGGACCAAAACCTTCAGTTCTAGATTTCATCATTATTTCATCAACACTATCGCCATCCACTCTTCTTCCAAAAGAAATGCCATCTAAATTTGAGTGATTAGTAGTAGCTTCAGCATTAGCGATGATGTAATAAGTAGGCAAAATTGCCTTCATTAATGTTTCATCAAAATAAACTTCTTTGATGATAGCTCCTTTTTCTTTTAAAGAGTTTACAATACAATTAAATTCATTGATAACTTCTTTATTAGAAATGGCATCCGTGACATTCTTAAAAACTAAAATTTTCTTACCATTCATATCAGAATTTAACAACGATGAATAAGGTAATACTTCTTTATAACTTGAAGTCATATCACGATCATCTCTGCCAGCTAATACTTCAAGCATTTTAGCAGCATCTTTTACACAAGTTGTAAAATAGCCAACATGATCTAAAGAACTTGCATAAGGAATAATGCCATAACGAGAAATGCGACCATAAGTTGGTTTAACTCCAACGATGCCATTAAATGAAGCTGGTTTTCTAATTGAATCACCAGTATCAGAGCCAATGGAAACAGGTACAACTCCACTTGCGACAAGAACAGCGCTTCCTCCAGAAGAACCGCCAGATATTCTATTTAAATCATATGGGTTTTTACATGGACCTGTTACTGCTGTAAGATTTGTACCGCCCATGGCTAGTTCATCCATACTAGCTTTGCCAATACAAGCAAAGCCATTTTCATTTAATTTATCAACAATATGTGCATTATAAACCGGAATATAATTTTCAAGTATACGACAAGAAGCAGTTGTTAAAATACCAGCAGTAGAAACATTGTCTTTTAAAACAATCGGAATTCCTTCCTTAGCTGGTTTAACACTAGTGACAAGACAATTTAATTTTGAATTAACTTCAGCAAGTTTTTCGTAAGCTTTTATAGCAGTTGATGTATTTTCTAATTTCATTATTTAACCACCTTAGGTACAACAACATGTCCAGAGATAACTTTTGCAGCATTTTTTAATGCGTCATCTTGACTAAGCACATTACTTACCTCATCCTCTCTTAAAAAACTTGTTTCATCTTCAAATGGATAAACCATCTCTTTAACATTGTTTGTATCTATTTCATCAAAAAAAGCTAACATTTTATCAAGTTTATCAAACTCTTTTGAAATGTCTTCTATTTCCTCATCATTTAGATCAAACATTAAATTGTTTGCCAATACTTTAATATCTTCTTTTTTCATACCCACCAATTATAACATGTTTCTAAATTCATCTTCGTTTAATGTTTTAACGCCTAATTCATTAGCTTTTGTAAGTTTTGATCCAGCCTCACTTCCATAAATAACATAATCAGTATTTTTAGAAACTGAAGATGCAACATTTGCGCCTAAGTTTTCTAAAAGATTACTTGCCTCTTTACGAGTAAAGCTAACTAATGTTCCTGTTAAAACAACCGTTTTATTTCTAAATGGACTATCGCCTACTAAACTATTATCGATATAGTCCATGTTTAAGCCAATAATCTTTAAATTCTCAATTAAAGCCTTATTATTATTAAAATAATCAACTATTCCTTTAGCAGTTATTGGACCAATATCTTTAATATCGCTAAGTTCTTCAATACTAGCATTCATTAAATCATCCATATGTTTAAAATGTGATGCCAATATTTTTGCTGCCTTTTCACCAACTTGTCTAATACCTAAACCAAATAATAATCTTTCAAGAGAATTCTTTTTTGAATTATTGATTGCGCTACAAAGATTGTCAAATGATTTTAAACCAAATTTATCAATGCTTAAAATCTTATCTTTTTTATCAACTAAATAATAAATATCCTCAACGGTATTTAAAATACCTTCATTAAAGAATACTTCAACTCTTTTTTCACCTAAGCCATCAATATTCATTGCATCCCTACTAGCAAAATGAGCAATGCTGAACACTAAGCGATTAGGACATTCTGTATTTATACAAAAATGTGCAGCTTCATCTTCATAGCGTATTAATGGACCACCACATGTAGGACATCGATCAGGGAAAATGAATGGAACTTGTGAGCCATCTCTATCCTCTTTAACACTTCTTACAACTTCAGGAATGATGTCACCAGCTTTACGAACAATGATATTATCTCCTATACGAATATCTTTATCTCTAATATTATATTCGTTATGAAGTGTAGCAAAAGAAATCGTTGTTCCAGCGACTTTAACAGGTTTAAATTTAGCATTTGGTGTGCATTTACCTGTTCTACCAACAGTGATAAATATATCTTCAACAACCGTTTTCGCTTCTTCAGCAGGGAATTTATAAGCAATAGCCCACTTTGGGATACGGCTTGTAAATCCAAGGGTTTGTTGTTGGGCATAACTGTTTACTTTAACGACCATTCCATCTATTTCATAAGGGAGCTCATGTCTAATTAAAGTTGTTTCTTCGATTCTTTTCCAAACATCTTCAATATTGTCATATAAACGAATATTATCATTTATTTTAAAACCAAGCTTTTTAGCATACATCAAGGAATCATAATGGGTACTTGCGTTAATATCGTTTGGTACATGATACCAAAAACCATCTAAGCCTCTTGAAGCAGCAACGCGACTATCAAGTTGTCTTATAGAACCAGCTGCTGCATTTCTAGGATTCGCAAATTCTTCTTCTCCGTTCTCTCTTTTTTGAGCATTGGCTTTTTCAAAGGCGCTTTTAGGCATGTATACCTCGCCTCTAATATCATATCTTTGCTTATATGGAATTTTTAAAGGTATTGATTTTATAGTTCTAACATTTGATGTAACATCTTCACCAACTACGCCATCGCCTCTTGTTACAGCTTGTTTAAATATTCCATCTTCATATATAAGCGACATCGCCAAACCATCAATCTTATATTCAACACAATATTCAACATGATCAAAAACTTCTTCAATCTTACTTGCCCATTGTTTTAATTCTTCATAATTAAAAACATTGCCAAGTGAAAGCATTGGCCTATCATGAACAACTTTATTAAAACTATCTAATACTTCAAAGCCTACTTTTTTAGTTGGCGAAGAAGGATCATCTAATTCAGGATAAAGAGCTTCTAAATCTTGAAGTTCTCTAAATAAGTGATCATATTCGCTATCAGGAATCGTTGGCTTATCTAAAACATGATATTCATAGTTATATCTAGTTAATAATTCTCTTAATTCTAAAAGTCTTTCTTTGCTCATTTTTATTCCGTTGTGTAATCATCAAAATAACCTTTAATATAAATAACTGGTGTTCCTTTATCACCAGAACCACTTGTTAAATCACATAATGATCCAATTAAGTCGGTCAATTGGCGAGGCGTTGTGCCTTCAGATGCCATCTGACCTTTTAAATTTGTTTCTTTGCTAATAATCGATTTTTTAATAGCTTCTTTTAATTCATCACCCCTAAGATCTTTATAATCATTATCTGCTAAATATTTAAGTTTTAATTCATTTGGTGTACCAACTAAGCCATCTGTATAAAATGGTGATACTACTGGATCAGCAAGTTCCCAAATTTTTCCTTTAGGATCTTTAAAGGCACCATCACCATAAATCATTACTTCAACATGTTTATTTGTTTTTTCAAAAATAACTTTTTGAATACTTTCAACAAGCTCTTGTCCTTTTTCAGGAAATAATTTAACGCTTTCTTCATTGGCTTTATTTGAACCTAATAGTCCATATTTTGAGTTATAACCAGAACCATTAATTGGTGAAGTCATAATGTCATCAAGACTATATACAAGTTTGGCACCATTTTCGTTTAATATCCGTTTAGTTCTTTTACGAGTATGAATATCACAATTCAAAACACAATCAGTATAATTTAAAATCATCTTTGGATCATTGCCAAAAATAATCTCACATTCACAATTCTCGTTATTAATTAATTCTTGATAATAAGCAACATAATCAACGCCTGTAAATTCATGTTTATTATCGCCAAAATATTCACGATATTGTTTTAAGTCAAGAACATCAGTATAAGGATCAATGTTATATTTGTCTAAATTATCATAGCTGATTAACGCATTGCCAACTTCATCGCTTGGATAAGAAAACATCAAGACAATTTTTTTTGCCCCTCTTGCGATGCCTTTTAATAAAATCGCAAAACGGTTTCTTGAAGTTATTGGAAAGATTAAGCCAATTGGATTATCGCCAAACTTATTTTTAATATCATTTGCGATATCATCAACACTACAATAATTTCCGTCAACTCTTGCGACAACTGATTCGGTTATCGCAATAACATCTTTATCTTCAACTTTTAAGTTTAATGAATCAAGTGCATCAAAAACACAATTAGGGACAATTGATGTCAAGTCGTCACCTTGTTTAAATATTGGGCATCTAATACCCATTGATATTGTTCCAACTTTTCTCATCACAAAACCTCTATTCTATGCCAATTAAATAATAATAAACAGGTATATCTCCTTTAATAACATCTACTTCTAAATCAGTTTCATTGTTGATGAAATCAACAATCTTATTATCTGTTTCTTCATCACTATCTTCACCAGTAATTAAAGTAACAATACTTGAATCATCATCAATAATCTTCTTTATTCCTTCACATACAACTTGTGCTAAGTCTTTTCCCGAAACAAGAATTGTCTTTTTACCCATGGCCATATAGTCACCTTGCTTAACATCAACTCCATCATAAGTTGTGTCTTTTACCGCATAGGTAACATCAATTTCTTTAATATTTCCACATGCTTCGTTTATTACTTTTAAACTATTCTCAAAGCCCATCTTAGAATCATACATCGCAAGGGCACTTATACAAGCTTGGATAGAAGTACAATTTACAACTTCAATGACTCTACTCTTCATAATATCTTTAGCTTGTTTAGCAGCCAACATAATATTTGAATTATTAGGGAATATTAATATCTTTTCGCAATTATCTAATTCATTAATCTTATCGACAAAGTCTTGCGTAGAAGGATTCATCGTTTGTCCACCGGCAATTATTTCATCAACTTTTAAGTCTTTAAATAATTTGTTAATGCCCTCTCCTGAACCAACAGCGATAATGCCAATTTCTTTTGGCTCTTTTGGTTTTTTCTTTGTTTCAAATTCAGCAGTATTGATTAGTTCATGGTGTTGTTCTTGCATATTTTCAATTTTCAATTTAATGAATTCACCATATCTTTGAGCTAAGTTAAGTGCATCACCAGGATGAAGAGTATGAACATGAACTTTAACTAATTCTTCATCTTGTACAACAACAAGTGATTCGCCTATTTCTGATAATTTGTTTTTCAAATGATTTTCATCAAATGTCTTTAAATATTTATCATTAATACGGAAAATAAATTCTGTACAATAACCAAACTCTTCATTTTCAAATACCGCTTGTGCATTTCGATTATTTAATTCAACTGTGACAGGATTAGCGATAACTGGCTTTCCTTCAAAGAATAAATTAAAGCCTTCGACAATCCTTACAAGTCCAGCGCCACCACTATCAACTACACCAGCCTCTTTTAATACAGGCAACAATTCAGGTGTATTAGCTAGTGATTCTGACATATAGTTTTCTAAATTTTTAAAATATTCTTCAATAGTAATCTTAGGATTTGTTTTAAAATCGTTATGAGCATACCAAGAAGCTTCTCTTATAACCGTTAAAATGGTACCTTCAATTGGCTTTTTGACAGCTTTATATGCTACCCTACTGCCATTTTCAAATGCTTCGGCTATTTCTAAGGCGTTTACTTCTTCTTTTCCTTCAACACTTTGAGCAAAGCCTCTGAAAATCTGTGATGTGATTACACCAGAATTGCCCCTTGCGCCCATGAGTAATCCCTTAGATAATGCTTTTGCGATGTCGCCAATATCGTTTGATAAAGAGCTGTTTGCTTCTTTTGAACCATTCATAAAAGTCATAGACATATTAGTTCCTGTATCGCCATCAGGAACAGGGAATACATTTAATGCATTTATTTCATTTTGATAATTTTCTAAATTAGCAGCGCCAGATGAAAGCATTGCTTTAAAATCTTTGCCATTTAACTTCTTCATAATTAAACTTCCTTTATACCTTCTACATGAACATTAACTTGTTTAACATCAAGATTTAATGTTTTTTCAACAGTATATTTAACACGTTTTTGCATTTCTAATACTACTTCTGATATCTTTATACCAGCCGATAAGAAAACAAAAATATCAATTATTAATTCATTTTTCTTAAAAGAAATAAGAACGCCTTTGGCATAATTTTCCTTTTTTAATAGTTCGTTATATTTGTCTACTACAATATTCTTCGAAACAACGCCAACTACACCATAGCATTCACAAACAGTGCTTCCAATTAGAGAAGCGATTGCATCATTAGATACTTTAATTTGACCTAAAGTGTTCTTAGAATTTAGTGGCATAAAAACCTCCCATAACTAATAAATTATAACATTTATTGAATAATAAAAGAATAACAGCGCTCACTGTTATTCTCTTCCATATAATTGTGTAATTTTCTTAAGTTTATTTGCGATTTTTAAATTAAAATCACCCTTCTTAGCTCTCCACAGCCAATTGCCACCAAGTATACCAGGGCGATTAGTTCTTGAATCATTATCTAAAGCTAATAAATCTTGAGCTAGAATAATTGCCGTATCGCTGACACTTGAAAGTAGTAAACCAATCATTTGCCAATGTAATTCTTCATCTTTATTGTAATTGATGAAACGTTTAACATAATTTAATTGTTTTTTAGGAATGGCCTTTAACCAACCAACAAGCGTATCGGAATCTTGAGTTGAAATATATACAACTTGGTTTTTCTTTAAGTTGTATGGTGTATTGAAATTTGTATTGTCATCATTAAGTCCAAAGCCAAATTCAAGAACCGCCATACCAGGATAACCACTATAAGCTAATAATTCTTTAACTTCATCATCAAGATAGCCTAAATCTTCAGCAATTATTTTATTGTCAGTATATTGTTTAAAAATATCTACAATATCATTACCAGGTCCTTTTAACCATTTTCCATTTCTGGCTGTCTTTTCGCCATATTTAACCGAAAAATATTGTGACAAACCTCTAAAATGATCAATTCTTAAATAATCATATACATAGCATAGATGGCTAACTCTTTCAGCCCACCACTTATAACCTGTATCTTTTAAAACATCCCAACGATATAAAGGATTGCCCCAAAGCTGTCCATCAGCTGTAAAGTCATCTGGTGGTACGCCAGCTACACTTATTGGAACTAGGTTTTCATCCACTTCGAATATTTCAGGATTGTTCCATAAATCAGCTGAATCACTTGCGACATAAATTGGGCAATCACCTATTATTTCCACACCATTACTATTGGCATATTCCTTTAATTCAAACCATTGTTTATAAAAGAAAAATTGTATAATCTTCCAAAATTCAATTTCATCTTCATATTTATCGATTACACTAGCAATTGTTTTTTTATCTTTTAGACGATATTTCTCATCCCAATCAATTAAGCCTTTATTATGGTTAATGCCTTTAACACACATAAATAAAGCATAGTCATTAATCCAAGAAATATTATTGTTCAAAAAATCATTATATTCATCAAAATTGTTTTGATTCAAAAAAGCTCCTACAGCTTTTTTTAAAACTGTAAAACGCTTGTTGTATATTTTTCCATAATCAACTTTGCTAATATCGTTTCCCCAATCAATCTTACTATAATCGCTTTTCTTTAATAAGCCCCAGTCTTTTAAAATATCAAAATCTATAAAATAAGGATTGCCAGCAAAAGTCGAAAAAGATTGATATGGTGAATCGCCATAACTTGTAGGAGATAATGGCAAAATTTGCCAATAAGTTTGTTTTGCTTTTTTTAAAAAATCAACAAATTTTCGCGCTTCTTTTCCAAATGTACCAATTCCATAATCACTTGGTAAAGAGGAAATAGGCATTAGTATACCAGATTTTCTTTCCATAAATTATCCCGCTATCTTAATTCTATTAATTGCTTTTCTTAAAGAAATTTCAGCTCTTTTTAAATCATAATTAGAATCTTTTGATTCAAGTCTTTTAATTTGTCTTTCTTTAGATGCATAAGCTCTTTTTACATCAATATCGTCTTTATCTTCAATAGAATTAACTAGTATCTTAGCTTCATTGTTTTGAAAGTAAAATACACCACCAGAAATAGCATAGATTTTTCTGATTTCATTTTCTACTGTTTCTAACTTGCCAATATCAAGCACAAAAACCACAGGCATATGATTGGATAAAATTCCTCTTTCACCATCTACGCTTGTGATATTAATGATTGGTGTCTTTATTTCTTTATAAAGACCATTTGGTGTAATAATTGATGCGTTAATCATTTTCTAATGTTTTAGCTTTTTCAACTACTTCTTCAATTGTGCCAACAGACATAAAAGCAAGTTCTGGCAAATCATCATATTTGCCTTCTAATAATTCTTTAAAGCTTCTTACTGTGTCATTAATTGAAACATATTTACCTTCAAGGCCAGAAAATTGTGTCGCAACCGCAAATGGCTGTGATAAGAAATTACGTGCCCTTCTAGCTCTATTAACAATAATCTTTTCTTCTTCTCCAAGTTCATCCATACCAAGTATAGCGATAATATCTTGAAGTTCTTTATATCTTTGTAATAATTCTTGAACGCCTCTTGCGACTTTATAATGTTCTTCACCAACAATAAGCGGATCAAGAATGCGGCTAGTTGATTCAAGAGGATCAACTGCAGGATATATTCCTAGTGCAGCAATGCTTCTATTTAAAACCGTTTTTGCGTCAAGATGAGAGAATGTGGTTGCAGGAGCGGGGTCAGTTAAATCATCTGCAGGCACATAAATAGCTTGAACAGATGTAATTGAACCATCAGTAGTAGAAGTAATTCTTTCTTGAAGTTGACCCATCTCTGTAGCTAATGTTGGTTGATAGCCAACAGCACTAGGCATTCTTCCAAGCAAAGCAGAAACTTCTGAACCAGCTTGGGTAAAACGGAAAATATTATCAATAAACAATAAAACATCTTGTTTTTCAACATCTCTAAAATATTCAGCCATAGTCAATCCTGAAAGACCAACTCTCATTCTTGCACCGGGCGGTTCATTCATTTGTCCATATACTAAGACTGTTTTATCAAGAACACCTGAGCCTTTCATTTCAAAATACATGTCATTGCCTTCTCTTGTTCTTTCGCCAACACCAGCAACAACCGATCTGCCACCATGTTCCATTGCGATATTGTGAATCAATTCTTGCATTAAGACAGTCTTGCCAACACCAGCACCGCCAAATAAGCCGATTTTACCACCCTTTGCATAAGGACATAGCAAGTCAATAACTTTTATGCCAGTCTCCAAAACTTCAGCACTTGTTTGTTGTTGAGCAAAGCTTGGTGCATTACGATGAATTGGCATTCTTTTAATTGTTTTATCAATTTCACCAAGTCCATCTATAGGATCGCCTAAAACATTAAACATTCTGCCTAATATTTCTTCACCAACAGGAACAGAAATAGCACTTCCTGTATCAATGGCTTTCATATTTCTAACTAAACCATCAGTTGAACCCATTGATATTGTTCTAACAACATCATCACCAATATGTTGAGCTACTTCAACGGTTAAAGTGCTTCCATCATTTTTTTCAATGATGATGGCATTATAAAGATTAGGTAATTTCTTATCTTCAAAGCGAATATCAACAACTGGACCTATAATTTGTACAACTCTTCCTATATTTTCCATAATGTCCTTTCTACAAAGCATCAGCACCAGCTACAATTTCCGTAATTTCTGAAGTTATTGAAGCTTGGCGAGCTTGATTATATGCAAGTAATAATTCTTCATTTAATTCATCAGCATTATTTGTGGCATTTTCCATCGCATATCTTCTTGAACCATGTTCACTAGTCTTAGATTCAATAAATAGACGATAGATATCATTTTCAACAAATATTGGAATCATATCGTTAAATACTTCATTTGGACTAGGCTCAAATAAGATTGGTGGATAATATTTTTCTTCTTTAATAATCTCAAGAGGTAAAACCTTTTTAATATCACTCTTAAAGGATACATTATTTATAAAGTTAGTATAAACTACATTGATGGCATCAATTGTTTTATCTTTATACATTTGAATTGCCATATTGGAATATTTTTTTAAATCAAAATAATCAATTTTATCAGATGGTGTCATTTCATTAATAATGTGATAGCCACGATCTTTTAATTGTTTATATATTTTAGTGCCAATGATGATTAATTCATCGTTTTCTTTGATATTTTCAAATAACAATTTAAGCAAATTAATATTATAGCCACCACAAAGTCCCATATCAGAACAAAAGACAAAGAACAGTTTCTTTCCATCTTTGCGTTTTAGATATGTTGTATCTAAATCTCTTTCACTACTCGCGATTTGTTTAATTGTCTCTTCAATCGCATTTTCATAAGTTATAATCTTTTCTGATAAAATGCGATATTTTTGAAGCTTTACAGTCGATATTAACTCCATAGCTCCAGTAATCTTTTTTGTAGTATTAATAGATTTGATACGTGATTTTATAGCTGCTTTATTACCTGCCATTAATTACCAAATACCTCTAAATAATTATTCAATATATTGTCCAATGCTTCTTTTATTGAATTATTTAATTCATCATCAATTAATTCTTTCTTTTCTAATTCTTCTAAAATCATTGGATATTTATTACTTATTTCTTTATGCATATATGATTCAAAATCTCTTACATGTTCAACATCAATATTCTTTAAATAACCATATTTCGCTAAATAAAGACTTAATGTTTGTTGAGCCATTGAAAGAGGACTATATTGAGCTTGTTTCAAAAGCTCAGTTAATTTAGCACCCTTATCAATAGTGGCTCTTGTTGAAGCATCTAAGTCACTACCAAATTGAGCAAAAGACAACAATTCGTGATATTGAGCTAAATCAAGTTTTAATGAACTTGAAACTGATTTAATAGCTTTTGTTTGAGCAGCAGAACCTACCCTACTAACTGATAATCCTGAATCAACAGCTGGTCTAACGCCAGAATTAAATAATTCAGTTTGTAGGAATATTTGGCCATCTGTAATTGAAATTACATTTGTTGGTATATAAGCAGAAATATCGCCAGCTTGTGTTTCAATTATTGGTAACGCTGTAAGTGAACCACCACCTAAAGCATCAGAAAGCTTGGCTGCCCTTTCAAGTAAACGACTATGTAAATAGAAAACATCTCCAGGATATGCTTCTCTTCCTGGTGGTCTTCTTAATAATAGAGACATTGTTCGATATGCAACAGCATGTTTACTTAAATCATCATAGACAATTAAAACATGCTTGCCTTGTTCCATCCATTCTTCGCCCATTGCACAACCAGCGTATGGTGCAATATATTGAAGCGGAGACAATTCACTAGCACTTGCACAAACGATTGTTGTATATTCTAAAGCTCCAGCTTGTCTTAATTTTTCAACTATTTGAGCAACTGTTGAAGCTTTTTGTCCAATAGCGACATATATGCAATTAACGCCTTTGCCTTTTTGATTGATAATTGTATCTATCGCAATAGCGGTTTTGCCTGTTTGACGATCGCCTATAATTAATTCCCTTTGGCCTTTGCCTATAGGTATCATCGAATCAATAATCTTAAGTCCAGTCATTAAAGGTTCACAAACCGATTTTCTAGTCATAACGCCTGGTGCAACTCTTTCAATTGGACGATATTTATCGCTTTTAATTTCAGGACCACCATCAATTGCTTGTCCCAAGGCATTTACAACTCTTCCAAGTAGCACATCACCTACAGGAACTTCAACAATTCTACCAGTTCTTCTTACTTCATCATCTTCTTTAATATTGGTATCATCACCAAGTAAAACTGCGCCAATATTATCTTCTTCAAGATTAAGAACCATTCCATAGATGCCACCTGGGAATTGTAAAAGTTCAGAAGACATTGCATTGTCTAAACCTTGAATAATAGCGATACCATCACCAACTTTGACGATGGTGCCCACATCTTCAGTTTTTATCTTTTCGTTATAATTCTCAATTTGTTTTCTAATTAGAGAACTAATCTCACCAGTTTTTAATTCCATTATGCACCACCTTTCTTAAGTAAAGCTTCTTGTAATTCATCAATTCTATTTTTCATAGAATTATCAATAATCCTATTCTTTATCGTAATTTTAAATCCAGATATCAATTCTTTATTTGTTTTAATTTTTAATTCAATTTTCTTGTCTTTATTGCTTAAAGCATCTTCAAGCTCATTTAACAAATTTTGATCTATATCATGAGCAACTTCAACTACTCCAACATCAATATGTAAGTATTCATTGCATAGATTAATGAATTCATCAAAGATTTCTTCATAATAAATCATCCGATTTTTATCAATTAATACATATAAGAAATTTAAAATATACTTATCAATGTTATCTTTAAAGGCTTTTTCGCAAAGCCTCTTCTTTTCATCTTTATTAATACGACTAGATGCAAAAAAGCTTTTAACATCTACTTCATTAAAACTATCATTAATAAAACTAATTTGTTCTTTATATTCCTTGACTAATTTTAAATCAACAGCCAACGAAAAAAGACTTTCGGCATATCTTGTCGCAACTAAGGTCATTTTTTATCTTTAACCTCATTAATATATTCTTTTATAGCTTTTTCATCATCAACAGCTTGAGATTTATCATTTAAAAGTTTACTGACAGCCGCCAATGCAACAGTAACCATTTCATCATGTATTTGATTTGATGCTTCAATTTTCTTTTGTTCAATATTTCTTTCAGCATCCTTGAGTTTGTCTGCAGCTTCTTTTTTAGCAGAAGAAACGATTTCTTGTCTTAAATTATTAGCCTCTTTACGTGCTTCATCAATAATTTCATTTGATTTGTTGCGTGCGGTTTCAAGATTCTGCTTAGCTTCATTAAGTTCATTTATAGCATCAGCTTGAATCTTTTCAGCATTAGCCAAATCGGCATCAATCTTTTCTTGCCTTTTCTTTAATATTTCTCTAGCTGGTTTCCATAGTAATTTTTTAACTAACAAAAAAAGCACAATTGTAGACAATAATTGTACAATCATTGTTATTAAATTTGGAAACAAAACACCTTGAATATCAAATTCCATAAATATTAGTTAAATACAAACATCAATAAAAACGAAATTAAAACACCATAAATAGCAACAGTTTCTGAAATAGCTGCACCCACTATAGCTAAAGACCTAATCTTGTCATGAGCTTCAGGGTTTTTTCCAACAGCTTCTACAGCTTTTGCGAATACATTACCTTCACCAATGGCTGTTCCAAATCCTGCAAATACTGCAATTGCAGCAGCGATAGCAACTAAACCTCTTCCTAAATCCATAAGACCTCCTTATTTTTCAGGTAATTCCTTACTAATAAACATTATTGTTAAAGACGTAAAGATAAACGTCTGTAGCAATCCACTAATTAAATCAAAATAAGCGTGAAATATTGGTGCCAACGCAACACCAAAGAAATTAAAGCTTCCAATAATCGGAATTAAGCTTGATACAAAGCCTGTAAATGTATATAGCATTGTCATCATAATTGTTCCAGTCAAAACATTTGCGAACAAACGAAGAGACAATGAAATAATTGGCGAAAACTTGGAAAAAATATTAATTGGTAAAAAGAAAGCGAAAGGTTCAAATAAACCTTGGACATAATTTTTTATACCATTATATTTAATACTATTAAATTCGACCAAGAATACAGTAATAATCGCAAGTGTTAAGGTAACAGATAAATTCCCTGTTGGTACTGCTTGTAAGCCAAATAAGCCCGATATTGATGACAACAAAATATAGCCCCATAGACTTCCAATATAAGGGCCTAAATTTTCAAATATTTCATCATTAACATCATTTTTTACTGTTTTATCTACCATTTCAACAGCCATTAGACTTATTAATACTAAACCTTTTGGCTTTGAATATGGATCGAAATTTTTTAAGGCTCTATTCATAAACAATAAAATAACTATCAAGATAGTTGTTATTAATAATATAGAAAATACATGTGCTTGAATAGTTATCTTCATTTTCCAACCTTTATATTCGTAATTATGATACTCATCTTAAGTACCAATAGACCTATTATAACACCTATCCAACTTATAATATCTGGTAGTAAAAAAGCTAACATTATTGGAATAACTAATACAAAAATAGAAAATATGATACTAATTATTGTGAAAGCTGAAACTTTAGTTAAATCTCTATATCGCAAAATTATTAAATAATAATTGATAAGCGAAAATAAATGACCGACAATAATCCCTAACGAAATCTTAAAATCAATAAAGAGAAAAATTATGGTCAGCAACAATACAAGTAAGTATACGTATAAAAAATTCTTCTTTGACATATGTTTATTATAACCTATGGCTTTACAATTATTGTCATATTTGAATAGAAAAATAAGAAAAAAATGATAAAATATATATGTTGTAAATAAAGGAGACTTTTAATGAGCAAGAAATATGTTTATATGTTTGCAGAAGGTAACGCAAACATGCGTGAATTGCTTGGTGGTAAAGGTGCTAACCTTGCAGAAATGTCTAGTATTGGTCTACCAGTACCTTATGGCTTTACAATTTCTACAGAAGCATGTACTGCCTACTATGATGATGGCAAAAAGATTAATGCCGAAATCATGCAACAAGTTAAAGATGCTCTAGTTCGATTAGAAGAACAAGCAGGAAAAAAACTTGGCGATAGTGAAAACCCACTATTAGTTTCTGTTAGATCTGGTGCACGTGCTAGTATGCCAGGTATGATGGACACTATCCTAAATTTAGGAATTAATGATGTTGTTGTTGAAACAATAGCTAGAAAAACAGGAAATGAAAGATTCGCTTATGATTCTTATCGTCGTTTCATTCAAATGTTCTCAGACGTTGTAATGGAATTATCTAAGAAACGTTTTGAAGAAATCATTGATGAATTAAAAGCAGCTAAAGGTGTTAAATTAGATACTGAATTAGATGCTGAAGACATGAAAGAACTTGTAAGACGCTTCAAAGAATTCTATAAAGAGAATTTAAATGAAGATTTCCCACAAGATACAAATGTTCAATTAGAAAGAGCTATTGAAGCTGTATTTAGATCTTGGAATAATCCTAGAGCTATCTTCTATCGTAAAGAAAATGATATCCCTTCTTCTTGGGGAACAGCTGTCAATGTTCAAATGATGGTATTCGGTAATATGGGTGATGATTGTGGTACTGGTGTTGCCTTTACTCGTAACCCTGCTACTGGTGAAAATAAGTTATTTGGTGAATTCTTAATGAACGCTCAAGGTGAAGATGTTGTTGCTGGTGTTAGAACCCCTCAAACTATTGATCAATTAAGAGAAGTAATGCCTGAAGCTTATGAACAATTTGTAAATATCTGTAATACTCTTGAACATCATTATCATGATATGCAAGATATGGAATTCACAATTGAAAATAGAAAACTATTCATGTTACAAACAAGAAATGGTAAACGTACAGCTGCTGCTGCACTAAAGATTGCTTGTGATATGGTAGATGAAGGCTTAGTTGAAATTGATGATGCATTATTAATGGTTGAGCCTAAACAATTAGATTCATTACTACACCCTATGTTTAATGCAGAAGCATTAAATAATGCAACTGTATTAACAAGAGGTTTAGCTGCTTCTCCAGGTGCTGCTTGTGGACAAGTTGTATTCTCTGCCGAAGATGCTAAGAAAGCTTCAGCTGAAGGAAAGAAAGTTGTTCTTGTAAGACTTGAAACATCTCCAGAAGATATCGAAGGTATGGCTGTATCTCAAGGTATCTTAACTGTTAGAGGTGGTATGACATCTCATGCTGCTGTTGTTGCTAGAGGTATGGGTGAATGTTGTGTATCTGGTTGTGGCGATATCACAATCGATGCTGATAATAAAGTATTCTATGTTAACGGAAGAGAATTCCATGAATTTGATTGGATTTCATTAGATGGAAGCACAGGTAATGTTTATGGTGAAGCTTTACCTACTGAACCTGCTACTATCTCTGGTTATTTCAAGAGATTTATGGATTGGGCTGATGAAAGAAGAGTTCTAAAAGTTAGAACTAACGCTGATACACCTAAAGATGCTGCTAAAGCTCTTGAATTTGGTGCTGAAGGTATTGGTCTAGTTAGAACTGAACATATGTTCTTTGAAGAAAACAAGATTAAAGCTATTAGAGAAATGATCGTTTCTTCAACTGCTGAACAAAGAAGAGCTGCCCTTGAAAAAGTTCTTGTATTACAACAAGAAGACTTCGAAGGCATCTATGAAGCTATGCAAGGTAATCCAGTAACAATTCGTTACTTAGATCCACCTCTACATGAATTCGTTCCAACTGGTGAAAAAGAAATTGAAGATTTAGCTAGAGAAATGAACATTTCTATTGAAGATTTAAAAGAAATTATCTCTAACCTTCATGAAGTTAACCCTATGATGGGACATCGTGGTTGTAGATTAGCTGTTACTTATCCTGAAATTGCTGAAATGCAAACTAAGGCTGTAATTGGTGCTGCAATCAATACACAAAGAAAACATCCAGAATGGAATGTAGTTCCAGAAATTATGATTCCACTTGTTGGTGATGTAAAAGAATTAAGTTATGTTAAGAGTGTAGTAGAAGCTACTGCTGATGATTTGATTGCAAGAAGTGATGTTAAAGTTCAATATCATGTTGGTACAATGATTGAAATTCCAAGAGCTGCATTACTTGCTGGCGAAATCGCTCAAGAAGCTGAATTCTTCTCATTTGGTACAAACGACTTAACTCAAATGACATTTGGATTCTCAAGAGATGATGCTGGTAAATTCTTAAAATCATATTATGATGCTAAGATTTACGAACAAGATCCATTCCAAAAACTTGACCAACACGGTGTTGGTATCCTAGTTAAGCTTGCTGCTGAACAAGGCAGAAAAGTTAGACCTGATATCAAGCTAGGTGTTTGTGGTGAACATGGTGGTGATCCTGCTTCAGTTGATTTCTTCCATAGAATTGGATTAAATTATGTATCTTGCTCTCCATATCGTGTTCCAATTGCTAGATTAGCTGCTGCTCAAGCTGCAATAAAAAACAAATAATAATTAAGATGCCTACGGGCTAACTAATAAATATAAAAAATGTTCTAGATTATTCTAGAACATTTTATTATTTATTCCTTCGTTCATTTTCTTGATATTCATAAAGATGAATATTATTAAATGGAGCATTTTCTGAAAAAGCATAAATGTTCGTAAGTTCTACGCCATCGCCATCTTTCAATTTATAATACTTATCTTTATTATCAATAGATAACTTTAAATAATTCGTATTTGGCCATTTATATGTCAAATGCAATAAATACTTATGGTCATCTTTTTCAACTTTTATGTCGAATGTTGTTTTTCCTTTAAATGAATCTTCTTTTATTTCTGTTAATTCAAGATTTTGAATATAATCAACAATTTCATCAAGATAAACTAAATACTTTTCTTTGACCTCTTCATCTTGATTTCTAAAATTATACCAAAGGTCGTTATGATACATAATAGAAGATTCAGAAACAGAACTTTCTTTTATTGTCTTTAATACTTTATCTTTATGTGAAGAACTACAGGCAAAAAGTAAACTAACAATGCAAATTATATTTATAATAGATAGTTTTTTCATATTAATCTCCCATTATAATAAATTAATATGCTTATCTTCTTATAATTATTATATCAATCTTCAACTTAAAAAATAATCTCGCTATGAGATTATTTATCATTATTAATTATTTCTTCAATTCTTGATACTCTTTCAAGTGAATCATCAACTACAAATTCAATATCAGGTATTTTACGCATTTTTAATCTTTTAGCTAAAGTACTCTTAATAAAACCTTTAGATCTTTTTAATGCAGCAATACCATAATTATTGCCAAAGAATGATACATATACTTTAGCTTTTGATAAATCGTTTGATAGCTTAACTTCTGATACAGTACAAAAGCCAACATCAGGATTATTTAAATCAAATTGAATAATGCTTGATATTTCTTTCATCAAGATTGAATCTAATTTTTCTACTCTACCCATTATTCAGCTTTTACCTCTTGATCAGCATAAGCTTCAATAATATCTTGTTCTTTAATATCATTGAAGTTTTCAATAGTTAAACCACATTCATAACCACTTAATACTTCTTTAGCATCATTTTCAAAACGTTTTAATGATCCAAGTTTACCAGTATAAATAACTATGCCATCTCTTATTAAACGAACATTACAATCTCTTACAATTTTGCCATCAATTACCATACAACCGGCAATTGTACCAACTTTAGAAACTTTATATGTTTTTCTAACTTCAGCTTGCCCAAGAACAACTTCTTCATATACTGGTGCAAGCATACCCTTCATAGCTGCTTCCATTTCTTCAACTGCTTTATAAATAATATTATGAAGTCTTATTTCAACTTGTTCTTCTTGTGCTTTCTTTCTTACATTGGCATCTGGTCTAACATTAAATCCATAAATAACCGCTTTTGATACAGATGCTAAAATAATATCAGATTCAGAAATACTACCTGCTGCACTTCTAATAACATTTACTTTGACACCATCTACATCAATCTTACTCAATGATGAAGCAACAGCTTCGGCTGTGCCTTGTACATCTGATTTAACAATAACTGGTACTTCTTTAATTTCACCAGCAGCAATTTGTGAACTTAAATCATCAAGAGACATGGCACTAGATGCTTTTCTTTCTTTTTCAATTCGTGTTCTATTTCTTGCTGCAGCAACAGCTCTTGCATCCTTGTCATCTTCAAACACTTTAAAATTATCGCCTGCAACAGGAACATCATTTAATCCGATAACTTCAACTGGTGTACTTGGTAAGGCTTCTTTAATATCCTCACCTTTATCATTAGCCATTCTTCTGACTTTACCATATGCTGTACCAACAACGATAGAATCGCCTTGTCTTAATGTACCGTTTTGGACAAGTAAAGTTGCTACTGGACCTCGACCCTTATCAAGTTTAGCTTCAATTACCGTACCAGTGGCTTTTTTCTTAGGGTTTGCTTTTAGTTCACGAACTTCTGATACAACAAGTATTGTTTCGAGAACATCTTTCACACCTTGTCCAGTTTTAGCGGAACATTCCACAAAGATTGTATCGCCACCCCATTCTTCAGGCATTAAACCTAGTTCAGCTAAGGCGTTTTTAATCTTATCAATGTTTGCACCAGGCTTATCAATTTTATTAATGGCGATAATAATAGGCACACCAGCTGCTTTTGAGTGGTCAATTGCTTCTCTTGTTTGAGGCATTACACCATCATCGGCAGCAACAACAATAATCGAAACATCAGTTACAGAAGCTCCTCTAGCTCTCATAGCTGTAAATGCTTCATGTCCTGGCGTATCTAAGAATGTCACTTTTTTTCCATTTACTTCAACTTGGTATGCACCAATATGTTGAGTAATACCACCAAATTCACCAGCAGTAACATTTGTTTTTCTAATTGTATCTAATAGTGTTGTTTTACCATGATCAACATGTCCCATGATTGTAACAATAGGTGCTCTTTCTACTAAATCACTTGCATCATCAATTTCATCATCAACTAATGATTCATCTTCTTTTTCTTCGACTTTTGTAGCAGTGATGCCATATTCCATACAAACAAGTTCAACATTTTCATCATCTAAAGGAGAATTAATTGTCATCATTTTGCCAAGCATAAACAAAAGTTTAATTATGTCACTAGCGTTCTTATTAATCTTTGTAGCTAATTCATTAACAGTTATGCCATCATAATAATTAATATTCTCAATTTTTACATCATCTTTCTTTTTTCCATTTTGACTCACTGCAACAGTCTTCTTGTTTTTATTAAGATGTTTTTTGTATATTTGCTTAGCCATAATCTCCTCCTTTATAAATTTTTTAAAATCAAATCTTTAAAGCCATCATCAATAATACCAATGATTTTAATATTATTCTTTCCTATGCTTTTAGATAATTGTTCACTACTAAATTCATCAAAATATTTAACATCATAATAATGACATTTTTTTAAATATCTCTCTTTACTTTTGATCGAAATATCACTAGCAATGAACAAGAATTTAATTCTCTTAAAATCCTCAAGACATTTTTCACCTAAATAAATCTTGTTAGCACGATATGCTAAACCAATTATTGATAAAACTTTATCCATTAATAGCCTTTAAGATTTCTTCATATAATTTATCAGTTGCACTTACTTCAAGAGCTTTACTAATTAAGTCTTTCTTTTTAGCTATCTCTAAAGCTTCAACTGATTTTTTTAAATATGCGCCCTTCCCATTTAACTTAGAACTTAAATCAACTTTAAGTTCACCTTCTGGTGTTCTAACTATTCTCAATAGTTCTTTTTTAGGAAGCGACTCATTTGTTGCAATACACTTACGCATTGGAACCTTTTTCATTAGTTCTCCTCATCGTAATATTCATCATATTCATCAAAATCAATATCATCATCATTGATCCATGAATCTTCTTCAAGTTCTTCTTCTTGAAGTCTGATTTCTTCTAATTCTTCATCAGAATAGATAGGCTTAACATCTTCGTCATATTCTTTCTTTTCAAGATTTTCAGCACGAAGTCTTCTATCTTCATCATCTTTTCTCTTACGTTTCTTAGGAACAGCTTTTTCTTCATTTTTCTTAGTTGATCCTGCAATCTCCTCAAATTTAGAAACATAATCAGTTCTAGGAACTAGAGGCTTCTTAGTAATCTTGATTTCTTCAATTTCACTATTAGCTTTTGGTTTATCATCTTCAACCTTTTCTTCTTGAGCTTCTTCTTCGATTACTTCTTCTTCAACATTTTCATCTTTTTCGTCAACGTAAGTAATCTCTTCTGGTTTTTCTTCCATTTCTTCTAAAGCTTCTTCGATTAAGCCAGTATCATTTGCGGCAATCTCTTCATCAAATTCAGCTTTACGTTTAGCAGCTTCTTTTTGAAGTTCCAAGAATTCTCTAGCTTCTTTTTCTTTCTTAATTCTAATTTGATCTTCTTTAAAGAATTCAACTTCTTTTTCAACATCAATATTAAGAGCAGCAATTTCACTTTCGGTCTTAATATCAATCTTACGGCCTGTTAATTTAACAGCAAGTTTTGCATTCTTACCTTTTTTACCAATAGCAATTGATAATTTATCATCTTCAACAACAACTACTAATGGACGATTATTATGTTTCTCTTCTTTTTCAATCTTTTCATCAGTTAATTCTGGATTAATTAAAGCATTTGAATAGAAACAAGCTTTTACTTCAGCAGGAGCTAAAGCATTTTTTACTAATTCACCAATATCATCGTTCCAATCAAAGACATCAATCTTTTCACCTTTAACTTCTGAAATAACGCCTTGAACTCTATTGCCTTTAAGACCAATGCAAGCGCCAATAGCATCAACATCTTCATTACGAGAATAAACAGCCATCTTTGTTCTTTCACCAGCTTCTCTAGCGATAGCTTTTATTTCTACGATACCTTGTTGAATTTCAGGAACTTCTTTTTCAAATAAGCGTTTAACAAACATGGCACTAGCTCTACTTAAAACAACTTGCGAACCTTTTGAGTTTTTTGATACTTCTTTAATGATTGTTTTGATAGTATTGCCTTCACGATATACTTCGCCAGGTATTTGTTCAGACTTCAATAAGATACCGATTGTATTTTTAATATCTACTAAAACAAACTTTTCTTCAACAGTCTTGATAATACCTGAAATAAGTTCAGACTCTTTATCTTTATATTCATCATAAACTTTTTGCTTTTCATATTCTTTAATCTTTTGTTTAAGCATTTGTTTAGCTACATTGATGCTTGTTCTACTTATTTCTTTAAAATCAACTTCATGCTCAATACTGTCGCCAACTTTTATATTAGGATTTTCTTTTACAGCTTCTGAATATAAAATATCTAGAGTTTCATCAAAAGTATCTGAATCATCATCAACAACTTCTAAAATATGGAAAATGTGCATTTCTTTTCCATCAAAATCAACTCTAACATTAGCAGCAGGAGCTTCGATGTGCTTTTGATAAGTCTTAACGATAGCTTCCTTTAAAGTGTCTAAAACAAATCCCGTATCAATCTTTCGATCTGTTTCAAACATTTTCATACTTTCAATAAAATTCTTGTTGCTTTTTAAACTAATACCGCTCATTTAACTTCTCCTTTAAAATTCAACAGCGTAGCGCACTAACTTAATTTCATCGTAATTAAGCGTAATATTCTTTTTAATATTTTTTTCTTTTGCTTCAAGTTTTAATACCGTACCATCAAATGCTTTTAAATGGGCATATATTTTATTGTCTTTTGTTTTTACAAAGATATATGAACCGATAGCATTTTTAAGCTCTTCTCTATCCCTAATTGGTCTTTCAATACCAACCGAGCTAACATCGAGGATATATTCTTCCATATCCTCATCATACATGTCCATGATTTTTGATAATTTCTTTGAAAGACTCTCAACTTCTTTTAAATCCATTGTTTTATCAACAAGTATTTGTAAAGTGTTATCTTTCTTAGAAAATGAAACATCATATAAATCATAACCAAGTGATAATAAATCTCTTTTCAATGATTCTTTTAATTTTTTAAGTTCCATGTTTCTCCCAACAATAATATAAGCGAAGATTTCTCTTCGCTTATTTACTTTATTATAATATTATACTTTTTTATAAAAAACAATATTTAAAATAAAGAAATTTGGTTTGAATCATCCATTCCATCCAAGACATGTAGTTCATCAAGTTTAGATACAAGTGTCTTAGAGAGTGATGTTCTTTTCATTAGGTCTTCTTTAGATAAGAAGTGCCCTTCTTTTCTGGCATTTATAATACTAATGGCAACGTTTTCACCAAGTCCATCAATTACAACAAATGGTGGAATTAGTTCGTGGTCATTATCAGGATTAACAATAAATTCTTTAGCATCTGAACGATATAAATCAATATTGCCAATGCGATATCCCCTACATACCATCTCAAAACATAGTTCAAGAGTATCAAAAATAGCTAAATCTTTGACAGTCGCTTTATTGTCTGGATTTCTACTATTTTTAAGCGCTCTTAATTCTTCCAATCTTGCATAAATAATATCGGCATCAGCTGTCATCGTTTTAATTTCATAAGCATCACATCTAAGTGTTAAGAATGAAATGTAATAATAAAGCGGATAATAAACCTTGAACCAAGCAATTCTAACAGCCATAATACAATATGCAACAGCATGAGCTTTAGGGAATAGATATTCAATTTTTTTACATGATTCAACATACCATTTAGGAACATTGTGATCTAATAAATCTTTTTCATATTCATCCCAATTAGAACACTGGCCATGAGCAACCTTACCTTTTCTTATAGCTTCCATAATATTGAAAGCTTCAAGATTATCAATGCCATAAGATATTAGATTGCCCATAATATCGTCACGACAACCAATGACATCTGCTAATTTAATACCACTTCGGATTAATGTTTGAGCATTATCAGCCCACACATTAGTTCCATGTGATAAACCTGAAATCTGAACAAGTTCAGAAAATTTTTTAGGTCTAGTTTCAATTAATGTATTACGTGTATTAGCAGTACCAAATTCAGGAAGTCCACAAGCGCCAGTTGTTTCTTTATATATAGGATTGATAATATTTAAAGCTTCTGGTGAATAGAATAGAGAAATAGCTCTTTCATCATTTAATGGAATCTTTTTAATATCGATACCACTAACCCTCTCAAGTAATGCCATAGTCGTAGGATCAACATGTCCTAGAATATCGAATTTTAAAAGATTATCATTGTAATCGTGATATTCAAAATGAGTTGAATACCAAGGAGATTCCTTATCATTGGCAGGATATTGTATTGGTGTAACATCTTCTATTTCCATGTCGTCTGGTAAAACAACAATACCTCCTGCATGTTGGCCAGTTGTTCGTTTAACACCAATACAATTAGCAGCTAAATAATTCTTATAAGCTTTTGTCATATTGTCGATTTTCTTAATTTCACAATATCTATTCACATAACCAAAAGCCGTCTTTTCTTTAACGGTTGAAATTGTTCCTGCCCTAAAGACATTATCTTTTCCAAATATTTCTCTTGTGAATAAATGTGCTCGTGGTTGATAATCACCTGAGAAATTTAAATCGATATCTGGAACCTTATCGCCATTAAAGCCCATAAATGTTTCAAATGGAATATTTTGGCCTTCGCCATGCATAATAGTTCCACATTCTGGACATTTTTTATCTCTAGCATCATATCCAGATGCAACATCACTTATTAATTCAAAATGATGGCATTTAGGACATAGATAATATGGAACAAGTGGATTAACTTCAGTAATGCCACTTAATGTAGCGACAAAGCTAGAACCAACTGATCCTCTTGAGCCAACAATATAACCATCATTATTTGACCTTTTAACAAGTAAGTGGCATGTGTAATAAATAACACCATAGCCATGAGAAATAATGGCATCTAGTTCTCTTTCAATTCTTTCTTTAATAAAAGATTCCATATTTTCGCCAAACATTTCTTTGGCATTATGCCATACGAGTTTTTCTAGATATTCATCAGCTGTGATTACATCATCTGAAAAAACAAATGGTTCTTCAATTATTCCACAGCCTTTAGCAATTTTAATCGCATCTACAACTTTTGGAGGTTTTAATTCGCTTGAAAATGGTGATAAATAATCAACCATATCTGCTATCTTGTTTGTGTTATTGATAACAATATCTTTAATTAGTTCTTCATTATCTAGCCAGCTAAAAGCTTCTAGCATTTCATTAGTAGTTCTAAAATGTTGATCAGGGATGATTTGTTTAATACGTTTTTCTTCATTATAAACATATAGAGGATGAGCTAAGCCTCCTATTGCAGGTGCATTGACAAAAACATCTCTTATAATTTTTTCTTCTTTTTTTATATAGTGACTATCACCTGTCGCAACAACAATTTTATTTTGACTTAATGCGACATCAATAATATCCTTTATATATTCCTTTAATCTATCAATCGTAAATAATTGTCGATCTTCATATAAGAAACGATAATTCTCTAAAGGTTGAACTTCAATATAATCATAAAAAGATATAACTTTAGCTAATTCTTCTTTTGATTTAGTTTGAGCTGTTTCAAAGACTTCACCATTTAAGCAAGCTGAACCAATCAACAAGCCTTCACGATGTTCATTTAAAACCTCTTTAAATATTCTAGGTTCAGCCATATATTCGGAATTCTCGCCTTTGGTATTGGCCTTACCAAAAACTGCTAAGCTATCAATATGAGAAATAGATATTAATTTAAATAGATTTTTTAAACCAACTTTATCTTTACATAAAACTGTTGTATGGAAAGCCCTATTCTTGATGAAAGCATCTTCACTTTGAAATTCACTTAGTTCTTTAAATGTTTCAACATTTTCTTTTGCGATATCTTTTAACATCATATTGAAAACAGAAGCCAAAACATCAGCATCATAATCAGCTCTATGGGCGACATCTTCATCATATTTTACATTATAAAGCTTAGCCATATTACCAAGTCTATATGCCCTACGCCCTTTAAATAAAGAACGTGATAAATCAAGCGTATCAATGACAATATTGTTAAGTGGCTTTTCGCCAATACGCTTTAATTCCTGATTTAAAAAACCATAGTCAAAAGATGCATTATGGGCTACTAAAACTCTATCTTTGATAAAAGCTAAAATTTCATCTTTAGCTTCTTTAAATGTTCTAGCATTAGCTAAATCGCTTTCCGAGATGTTTGTTAATTTTTTAATATTTTGTGATAAAGAGAATGGTGGCTTAATGAAAAAGTCTTTTCTTTCAACTATATTGCCTTTATACATTAATACTGCACCAAATTCGATAATCGAATCATATTCAATTGATAAGCCAGTAGTTTCAAGGTCAAAAACAATATATTCGGCTTCTTTTAACAAACCATCTTTACAGTTGTAAACAATATTCAAATTAGGATAAACCATGTTTAATTCTGCACCATAAAGAATCTTAAAATCTCTTTCTTTAGATAGTTTTTTAGCAGTCATAAAAGATTCATGATAGGCTTCAACATTTAAATGATCTGTTATAGCTACAGCCTTATGACCCATCTTAAATGCTGTTTCAATTAAATATGTTGGTGAACAAACACCATCCATTTCCGAATATTTTGTATGGGCATGAAGTTCAACTCTTTTTTCTTCAGCTTCATCTTTAATTGGGTTAGGATTATCTATAAACTCTATCTTTCTTAAATTAAAATAATATTCCTTATTAAAATCATCATATTGATAATCGCCCCAAAAATGCGCGAAGTTTTCTGTTGCCTCTTTTTTTACTTTGGCAATGATGTCTTCTTCAAAGAAACGATTTTGAAGTTTCACAATTAATGCACCCGTATCATCTTTTACATATAGTAAAGTTGTAAGACGCTCTTTTTTTCCTCTTTCTTCAAATTTGAAAATATTGCCCGTTATTATTACTTTATTTAAATTATCGACAAGCTCTTCAATCTTTACTTCTTTGTAAACTTTATTAATAATCTTTTTACGATTAAAGACATTATTAGCTTCTGTTTTTACACTTTCTTGAGGAACATAAACAGTTTCTATTTCATTTTCTTTTTCATCTCTTATCTCTTGTTCAATATTTTTACGATAACCTAAATCATGAAAGAAGAGCTTTAAATCGTATAAATATCCTTCATCAGATGAACAAGTATTTTCATCAATATAAGAAAGCACAAAACCATAATTGTTTAAAATAACAACAGCATTTGAAAAAGCATCATTATTGTTTAATTTTTGAAAGTATTCGACATAATGATTTATATCTTTCAAACCTAAATCATCATTCTGTACTTTAAAACTTAGATGAAAATTTTCAATTTCTTTATATTCTAAAAAAGATCTTAAATCCATATAGTTCTTATATGGCAAAATAACATCATTCTTAAAAACAATGTATACCGCATCATTTTCCACATTTAATGTACAATCGATTATTTCAAAATCCTTGAAAATTTCTTTTTCATTTTCATCATATTTTAAATAATCAAATAAACAATTCTTATCAAATCTCATCATTGCCTGCTAACTTTTCTAATGCATTTTTCGCTGCATTTTTTTGTGCTTGTTTTTTGGTTGTTCCAATTCCATAGCCATATATCAAATTATCAATTTTAACCGCTACTTTAAATTCTGGCTTATTGCTTGGACCTTTTTCATATATCAATTCATAATCAATAGATTTTCTTGAATCTGCTTGAACGTATTCTTGAAGCTTTGTCTTATAATCAAAAATTGATTCATCAGTTTCTTTTATATGCTTAAGCATTAAGATATCTAATAATTTATAAACATTTTTGATATTTGTATCAAGATATACAGCGCCAATAAAGGCTTCAAACATATCGGATATGATTGAATCTCTATCTCTGCCACCTGATTTTTCTTCTCCTTGGCCAAGTTTTAAAAATTTATTAAGTTCAAATTCTCTCACAATCTTCGCCAATCCTTTTTCACAAACCAGATTAGCCCTTCTTGTTGACATGAGTCCTTCTTTTAATTCCGGTTTAATTTGGTATAGTCTAAGCGCTGAATATATTTGTAAAACGGCATCACCCATAAATTCAAGTCTTTCATTGTCATGATAAGAGCCTTTATGCTCATTGACATATGAGGAATGAATAAAAGCCTGTTCAATTAACTTTGAATTGTGATGTTTTATATGATGCTCATCTAAAAAATCAAATATTGTCATGACCTAATTATAACTTAATCAACGACCCTTTGATGTGCTAATTTTGTGATATTATTGTAAAACTTTTCATAATCCACATTATTTAAGTTTTCCACAATTTTTTTAGCATCCTTCTTTGCGCCTTCAATTATTTTGCTATCTTCAAATATATTGCCTAGGATAAAAGCAGGCAATCCCGATTGTCTTGTGCCAAGAATATCACCAGGTCCTCTTAAGCGCAAATCTTCTTCCGAAATCTTAAAGCCATCATTTGTCTTACATAAAACATTTAGTCGCTTTAAAACATCATTTTCTTTACTATCTGTCAAAAGATAACATTTGCCTTTATATGATCCCCTTTGGATTCTTCCTCTTAATTGATGAATTTGACTTAAACCGAAACGATCAGCATCATAAATAACCATTGTTGTTGCATTTTTTACATTTACGCCTACTTCCACAACTGTTGTAGATACCAAAACACCTATTTCGTTATTTTTAAATTTATTCATTATTTCATCTTTTTCTTCGGTCTTTAACTTGCCATGGATTAGGCCTAATCTATAAGGTTTAAAAACATCAATTAAACTATTATACAAACCGCTAGCATCTTTGCCACTATAGTTTTCACTAGCTTCAATAGCAGAAGCTATTATATAAATCTGGCGTCCTTCTTTTAAAACTTCTTTTAAATCACCTAAGATATCTACAATACTATTCTTATTTATTAAAAATGTATCGCAGCCTTTTCTTTCACCTGGCAAAGAAGCAATTGAAGAAATATCTAAATCGCCATAAATAGATGATGCAAGAGTACGAGGAATTGGGGTTGCTGACATGATTAAAAAATCAACATTATGACCTTTTTCCTTTAAAGCTCTTCTTTGTTTGACACCAAAACGATGTTGTTCATCTGCTACCACAAAGCCAAGTTTTTTAAATGATACATCTTCTTGAAATAAGGCATGAGTACCTATAACAATGTCTATTTGACCACTGCTAAGTTTCTCTTTAATCTCATTATTATTTGAACCATTTGAATATAATAAGGCAACATTAGCTTTATCACCAATAATTTCTTTAAAACTTTGATAATGTTGCTTGGCTAGTATCTCAGTTGGGGCCATTAAAGCTCCTTGATAGCCAGCTAAATAATTAGCATATAAACCAATAATGGCTACAATTGTTTTGCCACTTCCTACCTCGCCTTGAACCAAGCGATACATTGGCTTATTACTTTTTAAATCTTTAAATATGTCTTCAATACATTGTTTTTGATCAACAGTTAAATCAAATTCTAGCTTATTAATTAATTCATTTATTTTATTTTGATCAAATTCCTTGGATTCTTTGGTTTCATTAATTGTAGTTCCTTTTAAAGCTTCAATAGATAAATAAAATCTAAGAAATTCATCATATTTAAGTCTAGCCAAAGCTTTTCTTAAATAATCATCATTTATTGGTTTATGAATATTTTTTAATGCTGTCTTTAAATCGATAAGACCATGAGAATCTATTAAATCACTTGGAATATCATCAAATATATTGTCTTCACATTTATTAAAAGTATATTCTATCAATTTAACGATCTCGTTTTGTTTAATACCTTCTTTTAAAGAATAGATTGGCTGTATGCCAAGCAAAGTCTTAATATCTTTTGTGAAATAATTGCTGGCAGTTACTTTATTATGTCCATCATATTTACCGACTATGACAATCTTATCATCAGTTTTAATCCCTCTAATCCAAGGACGATTAAAGATAGTAACGACTATTTCTTCTTCTTCATATAAGACTTTAAAAGTTGTCTTCGAAAGGTTTTTGCGAAAGCGAAATGTACTTGGAAAACTAATTAATTCACCTTCGAAAAAGACTCTATCTCCTTCTTTAAAATCATCATAATGCGTCATTACATATTTTTCATATTTAAAAGGATAATATCTTAAAATATCATCACTATTATGTAGATCTAACTTTTGACAAATTAGCTTTCTTTTTTCTGTAAGCTTTAAATCTTCAAGTTCCATATTTATATTTTATCATTATGATTTTTATGATAAAATAACAAAGCATCCCCGGATGGTGGAATTGGCAGACACGCACGACTCAAAATCGTGAGGAGAAATCCGTGCGGGTTCGACCCCCGCTCTGGGGACCATTTAAACACAAAAGAGCAGTTTTACTGTTCTTTTTATTTCTCATGTATTTATATTAAAATAATAATGAATTTAATGGAGGAATATGTATGAAAAAGATATTTAATATATTAATTGGGTTGCTTGTGGGTGCTGCGCTAATGATAGTCTATTTTAATTTTGCGCCAAATAAAAAAGTTGAACCGACTATTTCCGCATTAGATTTAGAAGGAAAAATTGTCGATATAGGCGAATTAGCCACTGCTGAATATGTATATACACTAACTGAAATTGCTGATAAAGAAGAAGTTAAAGTATTAAATATTAAAATTCCTTTTACTTCTAGTAAGATTATTTTTGCTTATTCTGGTGTAATTAAAGCAGGTTTAAATTATGGTGATATAAAGATTGAATTAAATGAAGATAGTAAAGAAATTACTGTTATTTTGCCTGAAACAAAAATTCTAAGTAATGAGATTGATAATGACAGTTTAGTTGTTTTTGATTCAAAAGATAATATCTTCAACCATTTCACATTTGAAGATATGAACACTAGTCAAGCTAAACTAAAAAAAGACGCTGAAGATGTCGCCAAAGAAAAAGGTCTTTTAGATACAGCTAAAGAAAACGCTAAAACATTAGTTGAAAACACCATCTTTGCGATTGTGGATAGTACTCAATATACAGTTATTTATAAATAATTATTCAAATATTTTACATTCATCTAACAATTCAATTATTTTTAGATGTTGAGGACATGAGCTTTCACATTGACCACATTTAATACAATCGGAAGCTTTACCTTTATTAATTGTGACATTGACATATTCTCTTTTAGTTCTAAATTCAGGAGAATCTTTTTTGCGATTATAAACAGTAAATATATCCGGAATTGGTATATCCATTGGACAACCCTTTGTACAATAACGACAAGCTGTACAAGGTATAGCTTTAAATTCATTAATTGCTTTTTGAGCTAATTCAATAGTCTTTTTCTCATCTTCTGATAGTGGTTTACAATTAACCATTGTTTTTAAATTATCTTCCATTTGCTCAATTGAACTCATGCCAGAAAGTATAGAAATCAGGCCATCAAGTTCATTGACAAATCTAAGCGCCCAAGAAGAATAAGAGACTTCAGGATTAGCATCTTTTAATATCTTTTTAACATCATCAATTGGATTAGCTAAAATGCCCCCTTTTATTGGTTCCATTACAATAACATCTTTGCCATATTTGCGAGCTAACTCATAATTAGCTTTAGAATTAACACCAGGATTTTCCCAATCAGCATAATTAATTTGTAATTGCACAAACTCAATGCCGGGATGTTTGATTAATAGTTCTTCTAACAATTCCAAATCACCATGAAAAGAAATACCGTAATGTTTAATTAAGCCTTGTTTCTTTAAGCCTTCAACAAAATCCCATAAGTGAAAACGATCATATTTTTCATAATTACTTCTTTGAATAGCGTGCAATAAATAATAGTCAAAATATCCCGCATTAGTTCTTCTTAAACTTGTATAGAATTCATCTTTAGCGCTTTGTTCATCATTTATATCACTTGAACATATTAACTTTGTAGCTAAAGTAAAACTATCACGAGGATATCTTTCAATTAAAGCTTCTCTAGCAGCTTCTTCAGAGCCTTCATAGGCAAAGGCTGTATCAAAATATGTTCCACCTGCTTCTATAAATAAATCGACCATTTTTTTAACTTGTTCAACATCAATTCTTCCATCTTTTTTAGGAAGTCTCATTAATCCAAAACCCAATTTAAAATTATTCATATGTTTTCCCCTAATATATATACAGATAATAATTAATCAATAAAATTGAAGACAATAATATTAATTGTTCTATAGCTTTTGTCCCACTTGTTTCAATATATAATAAAACATCTATAAACAAAATAATTATATATAAAATAGCTATTGTTTTTCCTCTAGATGAATCAATTAAATAAAACTTATAAATATTTAAAATAGTAACAATATTAATTGTCACAAATGCAATATATCCAAATATTTCATGTAAATTAGAGAAGATGTCACCATTTTGATTGTATGGGAATATAGCTGATAGTAACATCGTTATAAAAGCTATTAGAGCATATTTTTTATTATATTTATATGTTGATATATAAATACTTATGGCAAGTAAAAGGCATAAAATAAAGACCATTATGTAGCCTACAATACTACTTGTCATCATTGAGTAATTTGTCTTAAAAGGATCATTTAAAAATGTCAATATAAGCAAATATAAAATATCAAGAGTAACTAAGAATCCAAAAAGTTTTTTGTTTATAGTCATATTATTCGACAACATTAGAAGATACATTCCTGATATAAGGAATTAAATATCTAAGTGCTTCATCTTTAAATTCAAAATAATTATCGGGATATAAAGATCCATAAGCATTAATTCTAGTATGATTTTCATCATCAAATTCAAAGCTTATTTGAAACCATTCGGTATCTTTTTTATCACTATTGCCATGAAAATCACTCCAAGCTAATATTGAATAGCTATTAATTAATTCTTCTATATGCTCAAATTTAATGTATTCATTATCTAGATGCCCATAAATATAAAAATTCTCTTCACTTAAATCTTTATTACTATTATTCTTTATATCAACACTAAAATTTTTATGAGATTTATTATCAGTTTTATAAATAGATATATTATAATCATCGCCATTTTCTTTATCAATATAATGAAGCATTATTGAACAAAGATGACCATCTACACCTTTTGAAACAAGTTCAGCTATATAATTATTTTTCATTTCTTCAATATATGGCTTCATTATTTCATCAAGTTTTGATTGAAATTCGAAATAATTGTTTGGAAAAGAATTAGAGCCATGAGCCCTTAATCTTTCACCATCTTCAAAATTTATATTCAATGAGAAGCCTTCGCCATCTAAAACATATTTATTATATTTATCAAAGCCGTTCCAATTATAAACCTTATATTCTATATATAATTCTTTTAATTCTTTGAATAGCTTATCATCAACTTGCATTTCAAGATTTCGATAATCTTTGTCCATTGCGAAATATTTTAAAACACCATCTTTTAATTCATATGAATAATTATTTCCACCTATTGAGCCATCATATGAATAATAAAAATAATCTAAGTCAGTTTCATTAATTTTATTTCCACAACCAAAAAAAGTAAGCATAATTAAGATAACTCCCATTTTTAAGATATTTCTATTCAACATTTGCTTATATTATATAATACCCTTATGATAAAGAAAAAAATTGAAATATTCATTTTATTATTAATTATGGCTTTTCTTTCTTCTTGTAAGTCAGATATTGATATAGATGATGGAGGAATCATTAATAATAGTAATAATCAGGCACCCAAAAGCATTATTTCAAAAGATATTGAATATTTATCAACACATTTTAATATTGATAATCACACTTATGACATAGAAATTATAAATGACAACAATTCAATTATTTTAAGTGAAACAAGTGAATTTAACATCAAAGAAGTAATTAATAAAGATGATTTACAAAGATTTCAAAGAATAATTGATAATTATAATCTAGTGGATAAAAATGGATATGATGTTGTAAGTGTCGGTTTACCAGATGAATATTCACCAATGTATATAGATATCAAATATCAAAGTGGCGAAACTTTTCATTATAAAGATGATGGTGATCCATATTGTCTTTGGACAAAATCAATCTTGCGATTATTAAAAAGATTATTTATTGAAAAAGGTCATAATGATTTAATACCTTCATTTAAGACTATTAAAGACTATTTATTTAATTTTAAATACGATAATAAGGCATATTCTTATTATTTAGATTTAGAGAATAATCAAATTGTAAGAAAAATAGATGATAATGGAAATATAGAAATCATATATTCAAATATCCAAGATGATTATTTAAAAGAACTCTTTAATTTAATATATCAGTTAGGAATAGAAGATTTAGATGATGGAACATCTAAAGATGATATAAACACTTGTTTTAGCGATTATTATGAAATAAATATCAGCTTTATCGATGGATATAATATTAGTTCATATACAAATGACATAAATAAATTAAAAGAATTTAATGAAATAAAAGAAGAACTAATGTTCTTCTTGAATTCATATTTTATAAATTAAAATGGCTAATAAATAGCCATTTTAATAATTCTTATAACAATTTATTTTACTAAGAGTCGAGTTATTAGACCAACCAATAATGCTGTAGCTAATGCAGAAAGTTGTAATAATGGTCCGCCTGTTACTGGATTAAATCCGAAGTTAAGAACAAGTCCACCAATACCGATAACTAAGATTGCCGATACTGGGAATAGATTCTTATTATCATTTAGATCAACACCAGCTAACATCTTTAAACCAGATACAGCGATAAAGCCATATAAAGCAATACAAGCACCACCCATTACACATTTTGGAATTGTATTAATGATTAATACAAATGGTCCAAAGAATGAAAGTAGCATACAACCAAGGCCTGCAAGAATAATTGTTGAAATAGATGCATTACCAGTAATAGCAACACAAGCAATTGATTCGCCATATGTAGTATTTGCAGCTCCACCAAAGAAACCACCAATAGCACTACCTACGCCATCGCCAACAAGTGTTTTATCAAGACCTGGATCTGTAATTAAGTCTCTATTAATAATAGAACCTAAATTCTTGTGGTCACCGATATGTTGAGCAAGTTCAACAATTGCGATTGGCACAAATGTCATAGCGATGTTTCCAAAAGCAGTTCCATCAATTGGAAGTAAGCCTTCTGGATGTTGAGTGATTGCTTGAAGGAATGTAAATTTAGGAATTGTGAATATTTGAATATTTGAGAATACAGATAAATCAATTAAATTCGCAACACCAAGAAGTGTCAATACAAGCGCAATTACATAACCAGCACCAATTCCAACTAGGAATGGGAATAATTTTAAAGTCTTGCTGCCTTTTTCAGAAACAAAGCATATTACAAAGAATGTAACTAACGCAACACAAATTGTAACTAAGCTATAATCACTACCACCATTTGTACTAGCCCAACTAGTAGCAGTTCCAGATAATGATAAACCAATAATTGCGACAATTGGACCAGCAATAACTGGTGGCATTAATTTATTAACCCAATCAGAACCAACAAATTTAATAATTAAAGCAATAATAACATATACTAAGCCTGCTAAAGCAACACCGATAATTACACCCCAATAGCCATAATTCATAGCAATAATTGCTGCATATGCTGGCAAGAATGTAAATGATGAACCTAAGAATACAGGCGATTTCTTTCTTGTAGCAAAAATGTAGAACAATGTTCCAACACCAGCTCCAAATAAAGCAGCTGATGGATCAAAATAAAGTGTTGAGCCATTGCTCATTTGATAACTTGACATAATCATTGGCACAAGTAATGTTGCAGCCATGATTGCGATCATTTGTTGTAAGGCAAATACGACATTTTTCTTAAAATCGACTTTGTCTTCAACATTGTAGACTAATTTCATGTTTTTCCTCCTCTAGTTAAACATTTTCTTTAAAAAACCTTGTCCGTAAGACAAGGTAAGGATTCAATGAAAAGGATACATTCAATCTTACCAATATCTCTGTATTGGACTTAAAGATTTATCTAACTGTTTTAATTTTATCTTATACTCAATATTTGTCAATCAACAATTTCAATAATTTTTCAATTTCTTCATCATTAAAACACATAATTCCATTTTCTTTTAATAGTTTAGTGGTATTTCCATCACCACCAATTAGTTTACCTGAAAAACTGCCATCATATATTAAACCGCATCCACATGATGGTGACTTTTGTTTTAACAACGCATATTTGCAATTATTAATTTGAGCTATTTTAAGAGCTATATTTGCCCCATTATTATAATTATCAGTTAAATTATCACCGCTTTTAGAAAGTATCTTATTTCCAACTATTTCGCCAGGTACACGCGGAGTAGATAAGCCACCCATTTGTTCTGGACAAATAGGAATTATGTTGGCGTATTCTCTAAGTTTTAAAACTTTTTCATTTAAACAATTTTTGCCATCATAACGACAATTAATGCCAAGTAAACAAGCACTTATTAATATATTAGGCATTTGTTTTCTCCAATAATTCAACATTATTTCTTTCATCTATTGGCTTAATATTTACCGATATAATCTCATTTAATGATGTAGGAATATTCTTACCTACATAGTCAGCTCTAATAGGCAATTCTTTATGTCCTCTATCAATTAAAACTAATAAAGATACCTTATCAGGTCTGCCTTGGTCAAATAAGGCATCAATAGCCGCTCTTACAGTTCTACCTGTAAATAATACATCATCAATTAAAACTATTTCTTTTTGATTAATAGAAAATGGCAACTCTTCTTTTTTTATCAAGGGATCAATATTTACTTTTTCTAAATCATCACGATAAAAATTAATATCCAAGCTTCCTAAAGGAATCTTCACACCAGTATTTTTATATATATTTTCTCTAATCATTTCAGCTAAAGGAATGCCCCTAGTCTTAATCCCAATTAAAACAAGTTTATCTAAATCATGATGTTTTTCAATAATTTCATATGAAAGACGAGCAATGGTTCTAAACATTGTAAGTTCATCTAAAAGTTGTACTTTGAATTTAAAATTAGTTTTTAAGTTCATATTTTCTTTCTCAAAAAAATGATAACATATTTTTAAAGGAGATTAAAAAAATGGAAGATTATAGCAAATATGTCGTTAGTTTTGATTCTCATCCTCTTGTTGCCCATAAATTAAGTAAATTAAGAGATATTAATACTGGAAGCAAAGAATTTGGTGAAATAATCACTGAACTTACAATGATAATGGGATATGAAGTCTTGAAAGATTTAAAGACAAAAACAATCACTATTGATGCTCCATTATGTAAGATGGATGTGCCAGTATTAGCGCAAACAATCACAATTGTTCCGATATTAAGAGCAGGACTTGGAATGGTTGATGGACTTAAAAGATTAGTTCCTAATGCTAAAGTTGGCTATATTGGCATGTATAGGGACCAAGAATCTTTAAAACCAGTCCCATATTACTTTAAGATGCCTGAAAATGCTTTAGATTTACCTACAATAATTGTTGATCCAGCCCTTGCAACAGGTGGCTCAATTGAAGAATCAATAAGATTATTAAAGGAACAAGGTTATAAAAAGATTAAAGTCATGGCTTTGTTTGCAAGTAATGTTGGTGTAAAACTAATACATGATAATCATCCAGATGTTGAAATATATGCAGCTACCTATATCCCTACCGGTTTAAATGAACAAGGTTTCATTGTAACAGCAGCTGGCGATATTGGTGATCGATTAAATGGAACATATTAAAAGCCGAAATCTTCGGCTTTTATTATTCATCATCGGGCTTAATATATATTTCTCTTGACTTAGAACCGTTTGAAGGTCCAACTAAACCTTGTTCTTCAAGCTGATCCATAATTCTTGATGCACGATTATAGCCAATGCCAAATCTTCTTTGAAGAACAGATGCAGATGCTTTTTGTGATGTTTTGATAAATTCAATTACTTCATCATATAATGCATCTTTTTGATTGCCACCTTCACCATTAAATGAAAAGGCTCCAGCATTGTTATTAATATTTTCTAATTGGAAATAGAAGTCATCATATTCTGGTTTAGCTTGTTTTTTAACAAATGAAGTAATATTATTTATTTCTTTATCAGAAACAAAAGCCCCTTGTATACGTTTTGGATCTTGACCTTGAGGAACATATAGCATATCACCATTTCCAAGTAAATCTTCTGCGCCCTTTGTGCCAAGTATGGTTCTTGAATCAATTTGGCTAGCAACTGCAAAAGCAATTCTACTTGGAATATTTGATTTAATAAGGCCCGTAACAACATCTGTGCTTGGTCGTTGTGTAGCAGTTATTAGATGCATGCCACAAGCTCTTGCCTTAGCAGTAAATCTTTGAATAGATAATTGAACATCGTTTTTGGCAACAGCCATTAGTTCCGCAAGTTCATCAATAATAACGACAATATAAGGCATTTTCTCTTTTGGTTTTTCATCTTCTTTTAATGCCGTATTATAGTTTTCTACATAGCTATTATATGTTTCTATATTTCTAACGGAAGCTTCCATAAAGTCGTTGTAACGGTCATCCATGATAACGTTTAATCTTTCAAGAATATCTTTAGCTTTAGTTGAATCGGTAACAACAGGCCATAACAAATGTGGAATATCATGATATGGTGCAAATTCAACCATCTTCGGATCGATTAAAACTAAACGCACATCTTCAGGATTTGTACGCATCAATAATGAACAAATAATGGTGTTAACACATACAGATTTACCAGAGCCTGTAGCACCAGCAATCAACAAATGTGGCATCTTGTTTAATTCACAATATACAGGTTGTCCCATTACATCTTTTCCCAGTGTAAATAATAGTTTATTATCCGCTTTTGAACTAGGTACATTTTTCATCAAATCGCTAATGCTTACCATACTTGATTCAGCATTAGGTATTTCGACACCAACAACACTTTTTCCAGGAACTGGTGCTTCAATACGAATACTTTTGGCAGCTAGTTCCATTTTTAAATTATTTTGTAAGCTAGTAATTTTATTTAAATTGATGCTGTAATCAGGTTTAACTTCAAATTTAGTGATACTTGGTCCAATATATGTATTAACAAGTTCAGCATGGACATCAAAGTTCTCCAATACCTCTATTAATCTTTGACCTTTAATTTGAGCAGAATGCTTATTTAAAGATGAAGCTTTATTATTACTTGAATCTAATAGACTTAAAGGCGGTAATCTATAAGTTCCATTATTTGTATAAGTTGTTTTGGGTTTAGTATCGCTAGTTAAAGCAGGAACTTTAATTTGTTCTTTTTCTTTCTTTGTTTCAATAGTTTTTATTTGATCATCATCTAATATCCATGGATCTTTAATGATTGGCTTATCATTTTTAGTTTTTCTTTTCTTTCTTCTTAATTTATTTTCAATCATTTCAGGCTGCTTTTTAACATCTTTTTTATTCTTTATATTATTAATAGCCTTAATAGAAGTTTCCTTCATGTATTGAAGAATACTTTTAACAACACCAAGTGGAATTATTAAAATAGCAGCGATTAAGAATAAGAATATTATTAATATTTCCGTCCCCTCTTTAGCAAATAATACATAAGAAAGAAGAAGCAATAACATTCCAATCAAGCCACCGCCATATTGACCTTCAAGTGTTGTAATATTTCTTATTTGTTCAGAAACTTCAACAATTTGTGTCATTCCATAATCATATGAAGAATAGATTTGATGTGCACCTAAAAGATATACGGCAACATTTAAAACAACGATGCCAATATAAAACCAAACATTAAGTTTAGCCTTATTATCAAAAATCGTAATCATTATAAATATCGCAAATAAAGATAATAATGTTAATAAATAATATGGTCCAATTAGATAACTAAATAAATTATTAGCTATCATACCAAAAACGCCAAACTTTGAAACGCAAAAGATTATTAGCATCAACAATATAATCGCTAATACCAGCGCTCCATATCTTGAAGTTTTTTTGTTTTCTTTTCTTTTTTTAGCCATTATTGTTCTCCACATTAACTTCAACAATTGCTGGAAGAATCATTGGGCGTTTACCTGTATGTTTTAAAACATAGGCAGCAATACGGTCTCTTGCCTCAACTCTTGCGGTCATGTTGTTGTAGCAATCAGCTTCAACTTCTTCTTTAACTGTATTAACTAAGATGTTTCCAATTTCATTTAATAAGTTTTCAGCATCTTTCAAATAAATGACACCTCTACTTTGGACATCGGGGCCACCAATCAAAGCTTTAGTTTTAAAATCTAAAACAATGCCTGCCACAATTGCACCATCCGTTGATAATGTTTCTCTATCTTTTAAAACCATTCCAGATACATCTGTTCCATCAGAACCATCAATTAATATTTCATTTAATTCAAGTTGATCTCTAGTTGAATATAGTTTTTGATTTTCAAAAGTCGCAAACTGTCCATTATCTAAAATAATAATCTTATCAGGTGTATATCCCATTTCTACAGCTACATCAGCATTATTTACTAAATCAGAATATTGACCTTTTACCGGCAAATAATATTTAGGTTTTACCATATATAACATTGTCTTTAAGTCTTCTTTTGAAGCATGCATTGACAATAATTGGCCTTTATTTAATTTGATAACCTTAACATCAGCCTTATATAAATCATTTTCCATATTGCTGGCTTCTTTTTCAGTACCAGGTACAACTGGAGAAGCAATTATTACTAAATCATCTTTTCTAAGCGAAAGAATCTTATCTTCACCAATACAAATGTTATTTAATTTCCTAAACACCTTCTTGCCAGATCCAGATACAACGCAAATAACATTATCTAAATCATTATTAAATTCTTTATTAGTAATAATAGTGTTTAATGGAATCTTATAATAACCTAAATCTTCAACATGTTTTAATAATTTTAAATGATCTGGATTATGGAAAAATACTTTACGTTTATATTTTTTCGCTAATTCTAAAACTTCAATAATACGATATAGATTTTGTTTATATAAAGTGATAATAACTCTTGTATTGAGATTTTCAATATAAGTTTCAATATGATCACTTATTTTATGATTTGGTGCTGTATAACCAGGTTTATTAGCGCCAACTGATTCAGACATCAAACATAATACATTGTGTTCGCCAATGCGAATGATGGTATTTAAATCCATCGCAAAGGCATCAAAATTCATATCATAATCAATAATAAATTCGCTAGTATAAACAATAGATCCTTGTTCAGTTTCAAATATTAAACCAATACCATCAGCAATTGACATCATCACTGGAAAAGTATGAATTATATGACCATTGATATTTAATTTTTCATTTCTTCTTATTACTTTAACGCGTTTTTTAGAATTCTTAGGAAATTCATCTTCGATAATTCTAGCTGTTAAGGCAGTAGCATAAACATCAAAATCTGCTTCCTTTAATATATGACTAATGGCCATCATAACATCATCATGTCCATGAGTAATAAAGATAGCTTTGACTCGATCTTTGTTTTCTATTAAATATGAAAAATCAGGTATGATATAGTTTACACCCAACTGTTGATTATCGGGATATTTAAGGCCAGCGTCAACAACAAAGATGTCATCATTGATCTCAATACAATACATATTTTTGCCATCTTCGTCAAGGCCTCCTAATGCCATTAAACGAATTTTTTCCATCGATTATACCTCATATCTTCTGCACTAATTTATTATATTTAAAAAATACTCTAATTTCAATTAGAGTATTATATTTATTAACTAGTTTTATTCTGTTTTTCTATAATTTTATTTTTAATAATTTTGGCTGCTTCTTTAAGATTATTCAAATCTATTACCCTAAAGTATTCACATTCCATTGTCTTAAACAATGTATCGATTAATAGATTTTTTCCCATTGTTAATTCTTTCTCTTCTTTCTCATCGACAATTTCAATACCACATACAACTTGATTCTTTTTATATAAAACAAAATCAATTATTATATCTTTGACTAATTCATTATTATAATCAAATGCAATATTTATGTCTTTTATTTGTTCACATATTTCTTTTAAAGATATTTTAGTTTTAATCTTAAAAGCTTTTAGAAAGAATTCTTTTTTTAAATATTTAAAAAACTCTTGTTCACAAACAGTCAAATTATTGTTCATTGTTTCATCCTCAATTCAATTAATTTAGCAATTGAATATATCAAAGCAACAATTAAAACACCAATCGCAATATAACCAAAAACAGGTAATAACGTGATAACGCACAAAGCCACAAAGACAAAAAAGCTCGCAAACAATCCATACAAAATAGTTAGACGTTCATATTCGCTATCCGAATCAAAATATTGTTTTTCTTCATTGCTTAAAGAAAAATATACTTTTGATAGAATTGGACCTTGTTTTTTACGTGTTTTATTGACATATGAAAATAAAACAGAAGCAATCAATAAGGCAATGGCTGCAATTACTATTTGCCAAATTTCCATATTAATTATTTACCAAAATATCTATCATATAGACCTTTTAAAGCTTTGCCATGTCTTGCTTCATCTCTTGCCATTTCATGTACTGTATCATGTATTGGATCTAAACCATATTTTTTAGCACATGTAGCAAGTTCTGTTTTGCCTGATGTTGCACCAAATTCGCAATCAACACGCCATTTTAAATTCTTGGCAGTTGAATCTGTCATATTAACTTCTAAATCGCTTCCTAATAATTCGGCAAATTTAGCAGCATGTTCAGCCTCTTCATAAGCAGCTTTTTCCCAATATAGCCCAACTTCAGGATAACCTTCACGATGAGCGACTCTTGCCATACATAAATACATGCCAACTTCTGAGCATTCACCTTTAAAGTTAGAAACTAATTGATCATAAATATACTTTTTAACATCTTCAGGAATGTCTGGATTATTCTTAACAGTTGCACCATAAACACCAAATTGATGTTCAGCAGCAAGTTTTAACTCACCCTTAACTTCTTCAAACATTTCTTTCTTTGCGTGACATACTGGACATTCTTCAGGTGCTTCATCACCTTCATGAACATATCCACAAACTTTACATACATACTTAGCCATAAATTATTCCTCCTATTTCAATTATAATTTATTACTTAATCAACTTTATTAATGAGTTCACCATTTAATGAGAAACTCATAACTTCTGTTATTTTGACATTTACTAAATCACCAGTTTTAATATTTTCGCCAGTGAAATTAACAAGCTTATTGTCTTTTGTGTAGCCAGAATAAACTGCACTATTCTTTTTAGATGGACCATCTACTAATACTTCAACTATTTGATCTTTATATTTTTGATTCTTTAGATTAGCATAATAAGCAACCTTTTTATTAAGTTCTTGTAGTCTAGCTTCTTTGACTTCTCTGCTTATGGAATCTTCCATGTTGGCTGCTGGTGTTCCACTTCTTTTAGAATAAATGAAAGTAAAGCAATTATCATACTCACAATAGTCAACAATGTCTAATGTTCCCTTGAAATCTTCATCACTTTCGTTAGGAAAACCCACAATAATATCTGTCGTATAGGCAAAATTAGGCAATTTAGCTTTTAAACGGTCAAATAAATCTTTATATTCTTCGATTGTGTATTTACGATTCATCTTCTTTAAGATATTATTTGAACCGCTTTGAACAGGTAAATGAATATATGGACAGATATTGGGATTATCTTTAATAGCATCAATCATATCTTCATTAAAATCACGAGGATGCGATGTCATAAAACGAATACGATTGATACCTGTTTTAGCTACTTCTCTTAATAAGACATCAAAACCATAACCAAGTCCTAAGTCTTTCCCATAAGAATTGACATTTTGTCCAAGTAAGCATACTTCTTTATAACCGCTATTCTTTAAATCTTCTACTTCTTTTACAATGTCTTCAAGTAATCGAGAACGTTCTTTTCCTCTAGTGTATGGAACAATACAATATGTACAGAATTTATCACAACCATACATTATGTTGACCCACGCTTTATGTCCTACAAATCTAGTAACTGGTACATCTTCAACTATTTCGCCTTCTTTTGAATAAACTTCAATAGCTTTCTTCTTTGATTTTTCATAGATATCACTTAATAATTTAGGTAAAGATGTTATGTTATGTGTCCCAAATATTAAATCAACTTGATGATATTTCTCCAATATTCTTTCAACAGTCTTTTCTTCTTGGGCCATACAACCACATAAGCCAATAACAAAATCTTTTCTTTCTTTCTTGATTCTTTTTAAAGAACCAAGCTTACCAAAAACTTTATCTTCGGCACCTTCTCTTACAGCACAGGTATTAATGATGAATAAATCGGCATTTTCATCTTTACTAGCTACAAAACCCATTTTGTCTAAAAGACCAGCGATAGTTTCTGAATCTCTTTGGTTAGCTTGGCAGCCATGTGTCTCAATATAATATGTTTTTCCCTGTCCTAATAAATTATAATTTTCATCAATATTAAAACTAACTCTTTCAATAGAATTACGTCTGTTTCTAGCTTTATTTAAATCGGGCAAAATATAATCTTTTTTCATACAATAATTATTATAAATTATTCGTATGAATATTTCTAAACCTTTTAAAACTCAATGATAAGCTATTAAAAACATTAAACAAAATTAATAATAAATAACGAACATCAAATAAACAATCTATTTTATTTTAGATACTCATTGTTATTGTAGAAATTTCTTACAGAATTCTGCAGCAGTTATTATTTCTATATCTTCATATTTTTTAATTACAAGTAAATCATTATCACCACTAACAACAAATAACGACTTAGAATCTAGAGCACAGTTGATAAATTTATTATCATCTTGATCTCTAGATATTTTTACATTTGATTTTTTATCAACGAAATGAAGTTTAGAAATAAAAAAATCAAGAATATTGTGGTCCAGTTTTCCTTGTTTTCTATCAATCATCTCAGAAACTATTTCTTGATATTCCAATATAATATCTTCCGAAGTAAAAGCTTCAAGCTTATCATCAACTACGGCTTCGATTATTCTTCTTGGAAAACCATTAAAAAATATGCCTGATATAACAACATTTGTATCAATGACAATCTTCATTATTTTTTCTTATTTTTTCTAACAGATTTAATAATGTCATTTATATCTTCTTCTTTATAACCAACTTCTTTTGCCCATTTGCTAGCTTGTTTTAACTTTATCTTGAATTCTTCTTCAGTTGGCATTTTTATAGCTTTAAGCATTATTACATCATCACTCGCATATACTGCTAATTTATCACCTGATTCTATTGATAAAGCTTTTCTAATTTCAATTGGTAATACAATCTGCCCTTTTGAAGATACAGTTAATAAATCAACATTCATAATTTAACCCCCATAGTAAGATTTTCTTACATATAAATAATAACATAATTATAAGTTAAAAGTAAGATTTTCTTACAATACATTGATTACTTATTATACCTAGTTTTTAGAATCCCCCTTATGTCATTATTATTAAAAAACTAAAAGATTCCTAAAAAAATAATCAAAAAGTATAACAAGCAATTATGCTTTTTGATTATTGGTTCTCTTAATTCTAGCGTGGAATAATATTTATACATTTCACGCTATTTTTTATAATTTTTGTAATAGTTTGCCATAATAAATGCGGCTGTGTATATGCTGATATTCATCAACACAGGACAATATTATTAAGATGGCATAGTTGAATCAATTAATAACACTGTAAGCATAATAATAAAAGTAACATATGGATATCATAATTTTGAAAGATTTAGGAAAAGATGTATGCTTATAAGTCGATATAAAAAGATCTAGATAATTCGTCTAGATCTTTCCACGCTAGAATCAAGAGAATCCTTTTACTTGATGATAAAAGGCTGTTTAATCATAATATTTATAAGAATTATTTATGATCTTTTTTAATAAGTTCTCTAATTGCTTCTACTGCAACTTTAATAGCTACATCAGTATCATGAACTACAGGATTATCTAAGCCAGCTTTAGCTCTTTCTTGATTAGCCATAACAAGGAATACAGAGCCGCATTTTACTCTTCTAAATGAAGAAACAATAAACAAAGCAGCTGATTCCATTTCGCTTGCTAGACAGCCCATCTTTAACCATGCATCCCATTTGTTTAATAATTCTTGGCTATTTGGAAGTACTTCTGGTCTATGTTGTCCATAGAAAGCATCTTTTGATTGGCAAACACCAACATGGTAGTTTAATCCAAGCTTTTTAGCGCTATCAACAAGAGCATTAGTAACATCAAAATCAGCTACTGCTGGATATTCAATTGGACAATATTCTTTACTTGTTCCTTCAAATCTAATTGAAGCATTGCCAACAACAACATCGCCACCTTTAACATCTAGTTGCATACCACCACATGTACCAACTCTAATAAATGTTTTAGCTCCTAAATCACATAATTCTTCAAGAGCTATAGAAGCACTTGCACCACCAATTCCTGTAGACACAACAGAAACTTTAACACCATCTAATGTACCAGTATATGTACAATATTCGCGATTTGTTGTGATGTGTTTTGGATTATCAAAATATTTCGCAATCTTTTCACATCTGCCGGGATCTCCTGGAAGTATTACATATTCACCAATATCATCTTTTCCTAAATTAGTATGATATTGTTTTGCTTGATCTTCGCTATAGTTAATCATTTTATGTCTCCTTATCATTAAGAAAAAAACCAAGCTAAACTTGGTTTTATTAAATTATTGAGAAATAGCACCAGTTGGGCATGTACCAACACAAGCACCACAATCAACGCAAGTATCTTCAGTGCATACACACTTACCTTCAGCATCGATTGCTAATGAACCAGTTGGACATACATCTGTACAAGCACCACAGCCAATACAAGTATCACGATCAATTTTTACAGGCATACAACATTTCCTCCTACCTTGTTATTATATCATAATGCAAAGCAATTACTAATTAGTCTTTCTTCTTGATTTCTAATCCTAAGAAATCTAATTGGTCTTGGTCTACAAGTGATGGTGCTTGAGCCATTAAATCCATAGCGCTTGCTGTTTTAGGGAAAGCAACTACATCTTTGATATTATCGGTATCTGATAAAATCATGATAAGTCTTTCAAGTCCAATGCCTACTCCACAATGAGGAGGTGCTCCATATTCAAATGCTTCAAGGAAGAAGCCAAATCTTTCTTTAGCTTTTTCTGGAGTTATTTCTAAAGCTTCAAATACTTTAGCTTGTAGTTGTTGATTATGAATTCTTACAGATCCTGATAATAATTCATAGCCATTTAAAACTAAATCATAAGCTCTTGAATAACAATTAGCCTTGTCTGTAAGCATCTTATCTAAATCTTCTAGTTTAGGAGATGTAAATGGATGGTGAGCTGCTACATAACGCCCTTCTTCTTCTGAATATTCATACATAGGGAAATCAGTAATCCAAGCAAATGCATATTCATCTTTATTGATTAATCCAAGTTCATTTCCTAACTTACTTCTAAGAGCTCCAAGTGCACTTTGAGCAATCTTTTTTTGATCACCAACAATAAATAATGTATCACCATCTTTAAGATCAAATCTTTGTCTTAAAGCTTCCTTTTCACTATCGCTTAAAGCATTATTTAATGAACCAGAAAGTGTTCCATTTTCAAGTTTTAAATAAGCCAAAGCTTTAGCTTTATAAATCTTTACAAATTCAGTTAATTTATCAATATCTTTTCTTGAGAATAGATGATTGAAACTTACGCCTTTAATGACACCGTTATTATCAAGAACATCTTTGAAAATCTTAAATTCTGTATCTTTAAAGATGTCACCAATATCTACGAGTTTATTTTCAAATCTTAAGTCTGGTTTATCGCTACCATAATCATCCATAGCATCAACATATTTAATCTTCTTAAATTCAAGATTATCAATGTTTTTTACTTCTTTAAAAATATTGCGCATAACTTCTTCAACAACACCTTGAATATCATCTTCATCAGCAAATGACATTTCAATATCAATTTGCGTAAATTCAGGTTGTCTATCAGCTCTTAAATCTTCATCTCTAAAGCATCTAGCAATTTGGAAATATCTATCCATACCGCCAATCATCAATAATTGTTTATAGATTTGTGGAGATTGAGGAAGTGCATAGAAACGACCATTATAAAGTCTTGATGGCACAAGGTAATCTCTAGCCCCTTCTGGTGTCGACTTACATAGAATTGGTGTTTCTACTTCAACAAAATCTTTCGCATGCAAAGTATTTCTTACAATTGTTGTTACTTTGTCCCTCAAAAGTAGCTTTTCTTTAATTGGATTTCTTCGAATATCAAGATAACGATATTTTAAGCGAACATCTTCTAATGCATCAGTTTCATCCGCAATGATTAATGGTGTCGTCTTTGATTCTGATAAAACAGTACACTTATCAGCTAAAACTTCAATTTCACCAGTTGCTAATTTAGTATTAGGGTTTTCTTTTAATTTAACGATTCCTTCTACTTCAATGACATATTCATTACGAATATCTTTTACTTCATCACTATGAGCTTCATCAAAAGTTATTTGCGTAATTCCATAACGGTCTCTTAAATCAATAAAGACAATTGAGCCAAGATTTCTTCTTTTAGCTACCCAACCTGCAAGTCTGACTCTTTTATTAACATCTTCTTTTCTTAATTGTCCACAAGTATGATCTCTATTCATGTTTCTTCTCCATATCTTCTAATGTTTTAATTAATTCTATATAAGGGACATTAATTTGTTCCTTCGTGATATTATCTTTAATTGTTACTGTATTGTTATTTAGTTCATCTTCACCAACTATTAGTGTGTATGTTGCTTTAATACGATCTGCTGATTTAAATTGTGATTTCATTGAACGTTCATATAAATTAGCTACACAAGAATAGAAATTATTTCTCAATTCTTCAGCTATCTTCAATGCATAAGGACTACCGCCAGATACATCAATTAAGTAACAATCTACACCATCTTCAATTTCACACATCACATCTTCTGCTCTAGCCATTATCAACAATCTTTCAAGCCCAATCGCAAAGCCAATGCCAGAAAGCGATGGTCCACCTAGTTCTTCTACTAGATTGTCATATCTTCCTCCTGCAAATATTGTTGCTTGAGAGCCAGCTTCATTATTTGTGCTTACTACTTCAAAGACTGTATCAGTATAATAATCTAAGCCTCTAACAAGTTTATCATCAATAACATAAGGAATATTTAATTCATCAAGATACATCTTTAATTTATCAAAATATTGTTTAGCACTCTCACTTAAATAATCAGACATCTTCGGTGCATTTTTCATAAAGTCTTTATCATGATCAACCTTGCAATCCAATATTCTTAATGGGTTTTTATCGAATCTGTTTTGGCAATCATAACACAATTGATCTTTATAATCTTTAAAATAATTCTTTAATGCATCTTTATAAGCCAATCTACTTTCACTGTCGCCTAAAGAATTAATCAATACTTTAATATCTTTTAAACCAACTAACTTGATGAAGTTATAACCAAGAGCAATAACTTCAGCATCTATTAACGGTGACTTATCGCCAAGACATTCAACGCCCATTTGCGTAAATTGTCTTTGTCTACCTTTTTGTGGTCTTTCATGTCTAAACATTTCTTCTATATAGGCAAGCTTTAATGGTAGTTCATTTGATGCATATAGCTTATTTTGAATTACACTACGAATAATGCCAGCTGTTCCTTCAGGTCTTAAGGTTAATGAATCTTTTTCGTTTGGCGAAAAAGTATACATCTCTTTTGTGACCATATCACTGGTATCATTTTCTTTTTTAAACACTCCTGTATATTCAAAAACAGGCGTTTTCATTAATTTATAGCCATATAATTCTAGAAGTAAACGAAACGAGTCTTCTAAATCTTCATATGCCTTTAAATCATCAGGTAAAATATCATAAGTTCCTTTTACTGTTTGATACATAAAGCCTCCTAAAAAATTAAAAAAGGTAACACAAGGGCGCAAAGCGCGGTGCCACCTTAATTTATCACTTTCCTCTTAACGCGAGTAACGTCTACTATTAATAGATGTCTCCAGATTGTCCCTTACTTATTTATAGAAGGCTTGCACCTTGCCCCTTCTCGCTAAATATAAACAATGTAATTTTGTCCTTCATCGACATGTTTATTCTACAATTATTTAATTGCTCTTTCAACCGAAATAACGCTATTAACTTTACGGATATTGGCCATTATCAATTGTAAATGATCAAAATCATTTACTGTCAATGTAAGAAGTGCTGTTGCGGTTAAATCTTCTTGATTGACATTGATATTTAAAGACATGATAGTGGCTTTAAATTGTGATATACATGTTACTAAATCAGTCAACAAATAGCTTCGATCTTTAGAATAAATACGGATATTCGTTTCATATTTATATTCAGGTTTAACACTATCCCAAGATACATCAATTAGACGAGCTGAATTATTTAAAATATTAGGACAATCTTGACGATGCACTTTGATTCCTTGTCCTTTTGTTACAAAGCCAACTATTTCATCGCCATATACAGGACAACAACAAGGAGCTAAATTTATTTTCATGCCTGTGATGCCTTTTACTATAATGCCAGTTCTAGATAATTCTCTTTGATGTTTGGCTTTATTCTTTTCAGCCATTTGTTTTAAAACATCTTCATCAATTTCTTTCTTACCAAGCTTAACAAGTCTTTCAATTATGTTTTGACAACTGATTGACTTTTTAGCAATAGCATACATGAAATCATTATAGTTAGGAGTACGATAGATGCCATATAAAGGTTCAAATTTTTCTTTAGAGAAATATTCTTGAAGGTCTATTCCTCTTTTATTCATTTCCCCCTTAAGCATATCTTCACCTGTTTTAACTAAAGCTTCTTTTTCTTCCTGTTCTTTCTTTTGGAAATATGCACGGATTTTATTTTTTGCGCCATTGGTTTTAGCAATCTTTAGCCAATCTTCACTTGGCGATGATGATTTATTTGTCCTAATTTCAACAACATCACCTGTTTGAAGATTAGTATTTAAAGGTACAAGTACACCATTGACAAGTGCACCAATCATTGTATGTCCAACTTCTGTATGAACACGATACGCAAAATCAATTGGTGTAGATCCTTTTGGCAAGTCGATTACTCTACCTTTTGGTGTCATACAATAAATGGTCGCATTAAAAACATCACCAATAATCGTATCCATATATTCAGAATCGTTTGATTCCTCATTTTCATTAAATGCTGAAAGCCAATCTAATTCTTTAACAATTTCTCTTTGTTCTTTACTAGAATCATATGATCCTTCTTTATAAGACCAATGGGCAGCAATACCTCTTTCTGCAACTTGATCCATTTCTTCGGTTCTTATTTGTATTTCATAAATTCTGCCATCTGGTCCTACAACCGTTGTATGAAGTGAACGATAAAGGTTCATTTTTGGCATAGCGATATAGTCTTTGAGTCTTCCTGGTATTGGGCGATATTGAGCATGTATATATCCAAGTATTTCATAACAATTAAGTTCTGTTTTTGTGACAATTCTAATTGCTAGTAAATCTAAGATTTCTTCAAAACGTTTATTTTTTTGAATCATCTTTTTATTGATTGAATATAAATGCTTGCTTCTTCCAAAGATGCGATAAGGAATATTGTGTTCTTCTAACATCTTTGTGATGTCTTGAATCATTTGTTTAACTTGCGAGTCTCTTTCTGATTTTTTGTTTTCAACAAGTTTAGCTATTTCATGATATCTTTCGTTATCAAGATAATAAAAAGATAAATCTTCAAGTTCATTTTTTATTTCAGCAATACCTAGACGATGAGCGATTGGTGCATATACTTCTAAAGTCTCTTTAGCAATTTTTTGTTGCTTCTCTTTTGTCATATATTGAAGTGTACGCATATTGTGAAGTCTATCAGCAAGTTTAACCATTATTACACGCACATCTTTAGCCATAGCCATCAAAATCTTACGATGGTTTGCGGCCAAATACTCTTTTTCATCATTAAATTTTAAATTAGAAATCTTTGTAACTGATTCAACAAGAGAATAAATCTCTTCACCAAATTCATCGATAAATTCTTCTTTTGTAACATTACAATCTTCAATGACATCATGTAAAAAGCCAGCACATATTGTGGTAGGCCCACATTTTAATGTAGCTAAAGTATAGGCAACAGATAATACATGAACAAAATAAGGCTCTCCACTTTTTCTTAATTGACCATCATGCTTTTGATATGCATAGTTAGCAGCTTTATCAATTAATTCCAAAGAGTCTTTATTTGTGATATAAGAACGTATCTCTTTTTCAAAAATTTCTTTATTTAAAACTTGATTTTTCATAATATAGAAAATCGAAGTTAAACTTCGATTTTAATCATATTGAATTAAAGAATAAACATCGTAACCTTCAAGTTTCTTTCTGCCGCCTAATCCTTCATCAATTTCAATGACGAAACAAATTCCGACAACTTCTCCACCTAAAGATTCGATTAATTTAATTGCAGCTTCCACAGTTCCACCTGTTGCGAGTAAGTCATCACAAATGACAACTTTTTGTCCAGGTTTAATAGCGTCTTTATGGATATGAATTTCGTTTGAGCCATATTCAAGATCATATTTATAAGATACTGTTTCACGAGGAAGTTTGCCAGGCTTTCTTACAGGCACAAAACCAATATTTAGTTTATTAGCCATTGAACAGCCAAACATAAAGCCTCTTGATTCAGGCCCAACAATTATTTCAGCACCACGACTTTTGGCATATGCAGCAAGTTCATTAACAGCCTCATTAAAAGCTGGTCCATTTTCAAGAAGTGGTGTGATGTCTCTAAATAATACACCTTCAACAGGGAAATTTGGCACAGATGCTATATAATCTTTGAAATTCATTTATAAAACCTCCGTATAAAAATACCTTTTAATTATAATAAATCTATATAAAATCTTCAATTGTAAATACTAAGGCATTTTTACGATATGTATCTTCTTCTATATATCCTATAAAGCCTTCAAATTCTTTATTTAAATCACCATTTTTAAATGATATGGCACTTAATTGATCATTAATGAAATATTTAGAAAATCGATTCGATACTAGTGTTTTATTTTGATATTCAAAGTCTTTTATTGCCAATAGCGGTTCTTTTAAATCTACTCCAAATGGTTCCAATTTTTTAATCTTTGATAATAAATCAAAATTAACATTATTAATATCAATTAAATATACATCTTCATAAACTTCCTTTATTTCAATATCACAATCATCAATATACGCACATAAATATGCAAATTTTTCTTCATTAAGACTTAAACCACAAGCGTTTTCATGTCCACCAAATGTCAAAAATAGATCTTCCTTTACTTTTAAATATTCATAAATATTAAAGCCTTCAGGACTTCTGCCAGATCCTTTTAATATGCCATCTTTTTTATTAAAAACAATTGTTGGTTTACCAGTGGAATACATAATTCTATTTGCGATAAGTCCACAAATGCCTTCAAGATAATCTTCGCCGACAATAATATTTATTTTTTTACTTTTATCATAATTATTTAAAATATCTTTTGAAAGTTTACTGCTTAGGCTTTTTCTTTCATTATTAATCTTTGTTATTGTGTTAATCTCTTTTAGACAATATGCATAGTCTCCTAATAGGTATTTAACTAAAAGATTAGAATTATAATCTAGTCTACTTACAGCATTAATTTTGGGAATACAAAAATAATTAATTGAATGAGCATCAAATTTACTTGATTCATTTAAAAGATTCATTTGATATATTCGTCCTGTATTTAAGATTTCATACATTTTTTTAATTAATAAACGATTGTAGCCTAAAACGCCTACAACATCACCTATTATTGATAAACCGCCATAGACAATACTTAATTCATCTTCATAAAAAAGACTCGAAAATAAGGTCGCTAAGCCACCTGCTGATAGTTTTTGAAATGGTTTACTTAAAAGATTAGGATGAATAAAGCCATAACATTCAACTTGTTTAACATATTCATGATGATCAAGAACCATAACTTTAATATCTAGACTAGTAGCTAATTCAATTGGTTCATAAGCACTAGCCCCATTATCCACTGTAAAAATAACTGTAATATTATTTTTCTTAGCCATTTTCACAATGTCATCATTTAATCCATAGCCTTCTTTTGATCTTGAAGGAATATAAAATAAATGTTCAATATTTAAGTGTGTTAATAATCTTTTAATAATGGCTGTAGCACATATGCCATCACAATCATAATCACCAACTATCAAAAACTTTTCATTCTTTAGTGTTTCAAATGTCTTTTTAAATGTTAATAATGCTTCTTCTTTTTTGATATCAAAAAAAGAAGTGTCTAAATCATCGACACTTATATTATTGTTTCGATAATAATTATCTAAGAAATCTCCTGAATGAAAACGGTATTTCATTATATTAAACCTAAAATAACACCTATTATTGTAAGTATTAATGTAGCTAAATAAAAGCCATGAACAACTTTAGTTTCTTTATGTCCTTTTAAAACAAAGGCATAATGTATTGGCGTATAAGAGAATATTCTTTTTTTAAATAATTTAACAAAGCTTAATTGTAGACAGACACAAAACATTTCAATTAAGAATACGCCACCAATAAATAGTAGTATTATTTCATTATTGCTGACAAGAGCAATTGATGAAAACAATGCACCTAAAGCAAGTGATCCACTATCACCCATAAATATCTTGGCTGGAAAATGGTTATATTTTAAATAAGCTAATAAGCCACCGATGACACATAATACAAAAATAACTAAATTATATTGTTTTTGAACAAACAATAAAATCACAAAACCTAATAAACCAATAACCGAAACACCAGCACATAGTCCATCCATACCATCAGTAAAATTAACGGCATTAGCTTCGCCTAAAAACATAAGCACAACAAGTGGAATAAAGATATACCACTTAAATGTTAAGCCACCATTTATAAATGGAATGTTGACACTATAAGTTAAACTATCTTTAAAAATGATTAATAATAAAGATATAAATACAAATTCCATTATTAATTTAATTCTAGGACTAAGGCCATTATTGTCTTTTCTGACAATGATTAAAATATCATCTAAGAAGCCTACTAAGCAAAATAAAAAATATGATAATACAACAATCAATAAAGAAGTTTCTTTTAATGCGTTTGCGTTAATCAATAAGAATACAAGTATTGGCACAAGCACAAATAAAAGTCCACCCATTATTGGTGTTTTAGCTTTTGCTTTATATTCATCTAAGGCATATTCACTTACTTCTTGATTAATGTTATGTTGTTTTAATATATCAATATAAGGAATCATTAAGAAATATACCAAAACAAAAGACAACACTAAACCTAAAATACAAATCAAATAAAAATCCATATCAATAATTTTATAATATTTATTATTTAATACAAGTTAAATCATTCATCATGTTACTTTCCAAACTTATTAGTACACATAGTCTTAATTACCATGAAAACTATAAATATATGCTTTTTATATGTATTTTATATATATGGGGGTAGATAAAAATATGGTAAAAGAATATGGCTAATAAGAATTTTTTATTTT
>JAFRCV010000004.1 GCA_017404205.1 Erysipelotrichaceae bacterium | reverse complement strand
TATTAATACATGTTTTTATAGTTCTTTTATTTTCATATCTATGATGATACCAGTTATTGATTTCGTGCACCAGCATAGAATATTCCTTGTAAGGTAATTTTAACCTTTTTCTTTTAGTTTTACTATAAACTTCTTTAACAGCTTCTTTTAATGAGACTTTATTATCATTGTTGATGTCGCTCTTTTTATAATGACATAGTTTCCCGCCTTTGTAATAAAATACATCATTATTATTTTTATCCATGTTTTTATAAAGATAAACTGTTAATAAGTATCTTATCCTTTCTTATGTGTAGGTAATTTCTTAACCTCATCCATTATTCTTTTAGCACTACCATTGCCACCCATCTTTTCATATGGCTTATAAAGGTAGTCATATAAATTTTCATATTCATCTGGAGTTATATATCCTCTTTCTAAATATTTAGTACCTAAATATACAACTCTATCATGTCCAAGTCCCATAAGCATTTCTGTTTTAGTATCTTTTTTATTAAAGAAATATTGTAAAAATGCCCAAAAGCCACTAGAGGCAAAAACAGTAATGATAACTGTTAATAATTGTTCATTCATTTAAGATATCCTCTATTGTCTTAATGGCATTTAAAACACCTTCTTTTAAATGATTAATACTTTCTAAAGTTAAAGAATGTTTTTTTTCTAAAGAATCATATTTTTCTTTTAATTCTTGATTAGCTTTTAATACAACTTCGTTTGTATTTTTTAATTCATTGTATTTGTTATTAAGTTCTTCATATTCTTTATTTAACGAATTATCAATAACATCTTTTCTTTTTCTATAAAGAAGCAAAGCATTCTTAACTTTACGAGATGATGAAATATCATAGACTAATTGGTTTTGGTCGTTTCTGTATTGTCTAAAGACTGAGCCTCCTCCATCTAAAAGAATGGCGTTGTGGAAACCTAATTCAAGGCATTTGTCTTGTAATTGAGAGGCTGTTAAACCTGATTTCCCTGTTTCACCTGCAAAAGAATATGACATTGGATTGCCGTATTTATCTTCGCCAATTACTGTTCTACCTGATTTTGTATTCCATTGTGATTCAAAGCCCTTGTGCAAATCGTTTCTTTTTTTACCATCTAAAATTAAGCCAAGCCCAGTTATGGCACAATATGATTCATCGAGTTTCTTGTCAATGATCCATTTTTGAGAAGCAAAGTATAGTTCTTCTCCCACTCCTGCTATCGCCATACAGTCGTTATAATCAGATACACAAGACATAGAAACATCTTGATTGTTGATGCCTCTAGACTTTTCAAGGCCACAGGCATAATGAGAATCATCATAGGTATAAAATAAAGAACCATTGACTTTTAAAAGTAGTTCCCAACCTTGTTTATCTAACTCTAAATCAGCGAAGCCTCTTTCGGTTGTGATATCGAAGTCTTCGCCATATTTATTGCCATCAACGGACCACTTATAATCATAATTGTCTTTATCTAATTCAAATTTAATTAAATTTTCCATACTTTCTTCCTTTACATATGGATTATAGATATAACCTAGAAAGCCACTTGATGTAATACTAGGTATATCAATCCATTTAAAAGCCATTGATTTATTCTCGTTGGCTCCACTTATAAATAATCTATTACCTTCTATCTTTTCTACTATTCTTACATGTCCTAAACCACTTCCATAATTAGAGCCATATACCATAATGGCACCTAGTTTTGGAATAGTTCCTTTTTTCCAAAGAGTATCTTTTAACCAATTTATCGCATTACCATAACCTGAGCGATTCATTAATGGTTTTTCGATATCTTCTTTTTTAGATATGCCGCTATAATAGGTAATTGCTTTGTTTGATAGTTCTGTACTTCTACCAATGGCATAGTTTACACATTGATAATTAGTATTTCCTTTATAGTAGCCACCCTTCCCAACAAAAACGGCTTCATTATAGAAGTCGTTTTCATTCATATTATTAGGATTTGTGATTGATGTTCTTGGTATTATGTTATTCACCTTCCTTTCATAAAGAAAAGAGCTTTCGCTCTTTTATTGAATCATTTAAAACATTCATAACGTCGTTAATTATTAAGTGATTGTATTTCCTCTTTTGATAAAAATACAATTTTATTTTCATCAATAACATTATTGTTATGATAGTCAGTATACTCTTTAATTACGTCTTTTAATTTCCCTTCGCTCAAAACGTCTTCTTGTCGTCTAAAAGATTCGAGTCCATCATATAATTCAACATATATGCTATTATCCATTTGAATATAGCTGTCTTTATCTATTACGCTTTCATCAGGATTATGACATTTAATGACTTTATTACCTTTAAAAAAGGCCTTATGTTTTTTGTTTTCTAAAGAATCAATTTGAGCAATTTCAATGTAATCGTCGTTTACCTTTACAACAAGATACGGATGGCGATTTGTAGAAATTGTTCCAGTATTGTTAAAGCGGATTCTCAAAGAAATGACTTGGCCAACAATAAACATATCCTAATCCATTTCTCCAATCATTTCAATAACATCCTTATATTGTTTCTTATAAATATCTTTGAATGCCAATGTATCCATTTTTTCATCAGTAAGATAATACTGATTGCTCTTTGCTTGCCAAGCATCATCTTCGTGAGAAATCTCAATTAATTCTTCAAGCTCAGCATCTCCAAGAATAGAATACATTTTATCTAAAAACGTTTTTATTTCTTTATCACTTATATCTGGAACGGATTTACTTGAAAACAAGATAGGGAATTGACTTGATACACTTGGAACTATTGCGCCATTATCATAAGCGTATAGGTCGTCAGAAAATAGTTTATTTCCAGTCATTCCAATATATACATTTTGCGATAAATGTAAATATTTGTTTAATCGTGCATTCCCAGAATAAAAAGTTCTTCCATTCTTTGTTATGAGCTTTTTAGTAAATAGTTCTCTATTAACATCTTTGCTCAAAAAGTATCTTGCAACTTCTTCTGCAGTTAACATAGCCTAATCCTCCCTCCTCATAATATTTTATAACAATGTATTATTATTGTTAAACCATTTTAGCGCTAAAAAAGGATGTTAGTCAATATATAAAATTTATTCTTCACCCTGATATAAGTCTTCCATAGCTTTAACTTTTTCTTTTTGATACGTGTTATTAGAAATCATTAACAACGCATTTAAGAAAGTATCTAAAGCCATAATAGTAGTAGATATCTCTACTTTAAAAGGTAAATTCCATACATCAGCTAAAGCGATATAAAATGTAGCTAAAGCTGGTAATACGATTCGGCCAATATAGGCTAATACATCATAGATTTTGTCATTAAGTTTCATTGTTTTACCTCCTATAATATTGTTTTTGTATCTATCTTAATGTCATCGATTAATAAACTTTCTTTAGTCTTTAGTTTTTTATTAGAAAATTCATCATTAAAAAGTGTTTGATTATTATAAGTAATCTTTAACTTCTTTAAGATGACATTGATAGTTAAATCATTAGATACCGCAAATATCTTTAACGATACTGCGTTATTATTTCTTTTATAATTGATGATAGCTCCTGGCATAATAAAGCCACATTCACTTCCATCATCATCATAATAAATTGGTGTATCTTCGTTGATGTTATATTCTTTGCCATCAATTAAGATGTTAATATAATCAACTAAGCCACCTATCTTATATTCAATGTAGTTATCTTTATCGATGTATTTATTAAATCTAATAGAATTATAACCATCTAATTTTGTGATAGATGAAAGATTACCATTTAATATACATGGTTGATTAGCTGAATTAAATGTAAGAATGCCATCATAAACAATAGGTGCATTATTTGGATTATATATAGTGCCTGTTTGATAATTCTTATAATAAACTTTTATGTATTGATTACTATTAGCACCCCATACTCTAATTTGTGCTTCGCCATACTTTGATTTATTGTATCTTGTTGAAACGCTTGAGCCATCTCTATATTGGTCATGTTCATTATCTTCTTTATAAGAAACTAGGTCTTCTCCTATACTTCCAATAACACCACCACCTTGATAACATCTTTCTATCTTAAAGTATTCAACATCCATTCCAGCAGTTGAATGAAGATTCCATCTTAAAGAATTTTCATATTCTAATGGTTTTGTCTTGAATAAGAAAGTCTTTAAATCATTAGATATTAATACTGCATTTTCATTGTTTATCTTATCAACCATTAAAGGGATATTATTGGCTGATAATATTCCTAAGGTGCTTGATGTATCTTCAAATATAAAGATATCTCTATCGGTAATTAGGCTATCTATTCTTAAATAACAGGTAGATCCATATACCCATTTGATATCTCCAATATGAGAAGTGGCAGCTGAATAGTTAGCACTTTGATTCCCTAACTCTAAGACATGGTAGCCATCACTTATATATAATTGAATATCTTTATTAAAGTCTGGTGCAACTACTAATCTTATTATTCCAGCGATGATTCTATTTAAACTATCCCTGCCTTGTTCTATGTTGCTTCCAGTTAATTCGCTTGTAGGAACAACAGCTTCAAGTTCATCATATAAAGTAGTTCCTCTTACAAATGTTGTATTAGGTGTAATATAGTCAAATCTTACTCTTTTATAACTACTTCTATATACCCATATATGTCTATTAGCCATTATTCAATACCTCCATCATATAAAAGTGATTGAATATAATCATATACAGCTTTAGCACTAGGATATTGAGTATCAGTAGATTCAGAATCAATTGAAGTAACTTTATTAGATTTTCTTTCTAAAGAAATACCATTTGATTTAACATCATTAGCTAATACTTCAAAAGCATTATGCTTATTATTTTCATTTGCTCCATCACCTATGATAAATAAGGCATCAGGATTATCGGCATTATCTCTACCAAATACAACCTGTTCATTTCTTGAAGAAGTTACTCTAGTTCCATGAACAAATGAAGTAGTATGGTTAGCTTTAGATGAAGCACCACCAGCATAGGATGTTGTCCCATTAGCTTCACAATTATAGCCATCAACTTTAGCCCTGTTCCCTGTTGCCTTTGTGCCTGTTCCTGAAGCACTTGAAGCATAGCCACTGGCAATATTACCTTGTCCACTTACATCAGCGTAATCGCCATTTGCGATATTCTCTCTTCCCTTAGCGCTTGAATAATTGCCACTAGCTTCACATTTATAACCTTCAGCATGTGAACAAGTTCCTTTAGCGATTGTTTCTCTTCCTTCAGCGTGGGCATATTGACCTTTGGCGATAGTATCTCTTCCTTCTGCATGACTACAATATCCTACTGCTTTAGAGCCTCTACCTTCAGCATGAGCGTATTTACCTAAAGCTATAGTATCTAAGCCTTCAGAATGCGAGCCAACTTGTGCTGCATTTGTGTTATATCCTTCAGCAACTGCACTCTCGCCAATGATGATATCGCCAATGTTAGGTTTGCCCATAATCCATAAGTAGCTACCATCTTTTAATGTTTGTAAAGTTGAATCATTAAAGAATGTATCAAATGTGATTGTGTTTCCACTAATTGATATAACTTTGCCAAATAACATATAGTTTGTATCATAATCATTTATATCAATTACATATACACTAGCTTCATCGCCTACTTCTATGCCTTCTATTGTTTCTAGGGAACAAGTCTTATTTGTTTGATTTATTGAAACTAATTTAAAGGCTCCACTTCCTGCAATCGATGAGGTTTGTTGAATTGAATCAGAAGCTTTGCCATTTACTAAATTAGTAACATAAGGCTCTAACTTATTATCTACTTCTTGTTTTGAATAAACTTCATCAGCATTGGCTTTATTTCCTAATTCACCACTTATTCTAACTAGATCGCCTTCTACTGCTTCAACATTTGAATTTATGTCATCAAGAGCTTCTTTTAAATCTTTTTGGTCTTCTATATTGCCTATGATACTTCCCCATTTAGACTTAACGATAATTAAAGAAATTCCATCAACATTTAATTCAACGGCATCATCATTTAAAATATCTAAACTAGTCATCATCAATTACCTCACTTTTTTTAATTATTGAAGAATTAATTTCAAGTTTTCTTACAGGTGTTGAAAAATAATTATCGCCATATGAAAACCAAGATTGGATTTTAACATCATAATTAAAATTACTTGATTGTTCTATTATTAATGGAAATAGCCAGCATTTCAGTGTATTATCAAAAGAAATCTCGTTTAGAGATTTCTTTTTAACAACTTCACCTACTTTTATAACTAATTCATCACAATCGTTATCAACAACATTTCCGTTTAATGTTGGTCTAACTTTTATATAATATTGGTCATTTTGATAAATTATCATATTACCCCCTTATTTCCATTCTGTAACTATTAATTGTTTTAAAGAAAAGCCAACTTGCCCCTCTGAATATTCCTTTCTAACACCCAATACAACACCTTGAGCATAAACTGGAGTAGAAAATACAATGTCTTCTTCATATTCGCCACTTTGTTTAACAGTAGGCACAATAACATAATCACCATTTTTATCTATATATTGATGGTATATATGTGCAATACCGCTTATAGATAAGTGATAATGCATTTTTTTAATTCTAACTAATTTATTAAATCGTAATTGGCAATAAGCCTGGTCGCCATTATTAATTAAACTACCTGAAACATTACCGCCTGCAGATCTAAAAACTATATAAGGCTCACCCTGACAATTTACATTAGTGCTTCCTCTATTAGCTATGTAAGGTGATGGAGTGTTATTAGAAGTCATTTCATATAGGCTGCCTGTTTTATTAAAACTATCACATTTAAAAAGAGCCATTAATAACTCCCTTCAACTTTAACGCCAACAATCATATTAGATTCTTGCGCTTCAAAAGTTAAAGTAACGCTTCCATTTGTTACACTAACTGTCTCAGGACTCACTCCATAAATTGATGTATAAAACGACAATATAGAATTTGTGTTTATACTTGTGTCAGTTATGGTAATTGACGTTTGTCCTGATGTTAAAGTGCCAGTTATTATTTCAAACGCACTTTCAATTCTATCTTCTAAATCATTCATGTTGGCAGCATTAAAAGCATCGCCTTCTGCTGATATTGTTCCTTCAGCTCTTGTAACATCATAAGTATCAGTTTCGCCTTCAATAGCCGTAAGGATTCTTCTTGTGGGATATTGCGTATTTCTGTCTGTCCATGTTTTTTTAATAAATACCATTTTAAATTACTCCTATCTCTTGGCCACAGTATCCGTAGCCACAATAAATATATGCTTTTTCATTTGCTCTTTTTGATTCGTAAATATTCAATAATATTTTTTCAATTGTATTTACTTTATCAATATTATTTATAGGCAAGGATGGCGTATCTTCAATTCCTTTTATCTGCCATGCATTCTTGATGGCATCAATATTATTTAGAATATTTTGCATCCTTGTTTTAGTGATTAGTGTTTCATAATCCCATGTCTGCGTATTTAATTCAATGTGTAAAATAATGCTTAATGTTTTAATATTTTCTTCAATTCTATTTAGATCGCTTATATTTAAATATCCTTTAGATGTCTTATTAAAAACATCAAGCTGTGTTCTGTCCGTTATAGGCGCTATCCACATATTAAATTACCCCCATATCATTTGCGTAAAGCTCAAAGTTATCCTCTCTTGCATAATATTCATTTGGAATAACAAAAGAGTTGCCAATGCCTTTAATTTTAGCTACAAAGCCACCAGTTAAATCAATATCCATTGAAGTGATTAAAACTGGGACCATTGAATCATTTAATTGAACAGCACACATATTGCCTGCTTTTTCGTTTTGAACAATTAATTTAAATGAATGGTTTAATCTATATTGATAATAATCATATAAATAATTAGCTACCTTTTTAGAATTATTAGTATCCACTAAAGAAGCGTTTTTAACTTCTTTTACATTTACGTAATCTAATTGTTCTTCAGTTTCTTTAGATGAATATGTTTTGCCATCTTCATCAACAATTTCGCCTTTTTCATCTAATACATATGAATGATTGTAAACGACAACTTTAGTAACTAAATCATCCTGGGTTATTGTTCTTTCTGGCGACATAAAAATTCTGCTTTTGCTAATGGTTGATTGTGTAGCAAGTGAAGCCTTATATATGTTGATTCCTGTTATTCTTGAAGTATCAACGGTAGCACAACAAGCAAAAGCTACTTGTTGTAGTGCTTCCCTATGTGAGCATTCTTCAATTGCACCATTTAAGACAATACTTCTAATATCTGGATCAACATAATAATCACTAAAACCAAAATCATCCATTATTTCATCGATAATATAACCAGCTGTTTTATTCTCATAAATATGGTCTGGGAATGTTGTATCGTCCATACAACCAATAATATCCATACACTTAAAAGTTGATATTGCACCCGTTTTTGTTGACCATGATTTTAAATAATGCATAGCCATTACATAATCGTCTTCTTCCCCTTCGATGTGTTCATAAATTCCTATTTTTTGTCTTTTTTGTAAAAACTTATAAACACCTCTTGGATTAGTAATTGAAAAATAATTATCTTTGTCAATTACGGTTAAAGTTGATGTATTAACAGCAATTTCTTTTGAGGTTATATCAACTTCTTCTAATACGCTAGCTTTTGATAAATTCTTATTAGATTCAGACGAATATAACAGTTGAATGCCATATACAATGTTTTTAATTCTGGCTCTTGAATATGGATTAACTTCATTAAATTCAATAGTCAGTTTTCGATAATTTTCTGCTGGAATATCTAATGTATGATTGTAATCGGTTGGATAATCAACAATTGAATTTATTACATTATCTTGAGAATCATAAAATGTGAAAGTTACTTCTTTTGGTAAAGGATAATTTGAATCATAATTTACAGTTAAACCAGCAGAAGAATGATTAAATGAAAAGTTACTTATTATCGTTGGTGTTATATCAAATGTTCCATCGCCTTTACTTAATGAGCCACTCCAGTATGAGAAATTGTTTTCATCAAGTTCATCCATTTCTTCAAATGATCCATCTAATAAAAACGTATTAAGTTCGCATGTTGCATATTTTTTAGTTGAATAGTTTTCTTTTTTGATGCAATCTAAATTACAATAATCAAAAAGTGAATTAGTATTATATATTGCATCATCAATTGCGGTTACATCGCTCAAATTAATAATTGCATAAGTCGAAGTTTTCATAAAGCCCTTCTTCTAGCTATGAATTCAACTGTTAAGCCTTTAAAAGTGTTAACTCCATCAATTGAACGGACAATTTCATCACTAATGGAATCAAAATAAGCTTCAAATGTAAACATTTGTCCATCTGCACTTGGCATTTGAACTGTATGATATTCATCATTTGATACCAATTTAGCATACAACGCATTATATACATTTTTATTAACTATTCTTCCTATTGACAGCGTGTAATTAAAGTAAGTTCCTAACTTTTCACCTTCATGAACGCCATCCTCTGTTCTGTCTGCATATTTCCATAAAAAGTTAGCTTTTCTTTTACAAGATAATAAAGGCACATCGAAATATTGCCCATCAATATATAAACCATTATCAAAAGTATTTGCCATTTTTTATCCTTTCACTAGCGATATGCCTTTTCTATTTGTTTCTTCATCAAGTTCAAACTTTAACCATCTTACAAATTCACTACTTGTTGAATCTGCAGTAATATTAAGAGTTATATTTTTACCTCCAGATTCTTCTTTAACAATTTGTCTAATTAAGTCTTCTGGTGCTTCAATATTTCTTCCTCTTGTCTGGTCACCTAATATGCCTAAGAATGGTGAATTAGGTTGAAAAACACCACCTTGAGCAAATGCTGCGATTTCTCCATGTCCTTTACTAGCTGCCTTACTTGTGGTTGCTCCACTTTGCTTACTCATATATGGAATAAACCAGCTATCAAAACTAGCAGGCACAATTTCAAAATCATCAGCCCATGTAACTTTTTTAATTCTATCTATTCTATGTCCTATTAAGCCGCCTATTAAATTAAGGCCATCAATCAAAAGATTAATTCCATCGATGATTAAATTAACAACACTTTGGACAACAACTAAAACAAGTTTAATAATTCCTCTTATTGCTATTACAAACGCTTGAACAACACCAATTAGAACATTAACAATGAATATTCCCACATTACATATAAATATCATTATGTCTTCTAAACTAATTCCTAGCATATCTAATATAGCAATTACAAGCATTATTCCCGCTACAATCAATATCCACGGAGCACCTGCTAAAACCTCAGCAATTGCCATTACAACATTAAATGCTGCTATCGCTGCAACAATTGCTAAAATTACTGCTAAAACAGTTCCTAAAGTATCCTCGTTTTCACCTATCCAATGTGCACAATGTTCTAATATCTCAACAACGCCTTCTCCAATTTCATTAAAAAACGGTTGTAAATATGTAACCCATAATTCTTCTAAAATAGGCAAAAGTTTATCTAATGCATCGTTTACAACACCAAGAATAGAACTTATTACTTCTAAATCAGCAGGTATTCTCGATTCGATGAACCATGTTCCAATAGGAAGTAATATATTCTCATAGATCCACAATAATCCATCGCTTATTTTTTCAATCAAAGGCGAAATAGCTTCTTTAAATCTATTAATTGATTCCATTAAAGGCTCAAAATTAAGACTGTTCCACCATTCAGATGTAATGTTTTTGATGCGTTCAATAAAATCTTCCAATTGGCCAGCAAGTTCTATTTGTTTAAGATAATTATCTGTTGGGTCGTTTGTTTGACCGCTATCTTTTTTTATCACTTCACTTTTATCAAAAGATGCCAATTTGCTACTTTTGCTACCACTGTTATTTTTTTGTAATTTCTTATTTGCTTTGGCTAATAAATTGATACCTGTAAGAGTGCTCATAATCGACAATAAATAGCTCATAATAGTAGCTAAACCTTGAATAGCAGAATTAATAACTGGTTCAAACATCGCTCCAAGTCCAGCCCAAAAAGCGTTTATGGTATTTGATAATTTTTCGTTGTCTGATGTTGCAGCACTTATAATCTTTCTTATAGCAGTATAAACACTCTGTGCTCCAATCAAACTTAAAACAAGCCTTTTTGTAGAACCGATTATACCTAACAAGCCTTTAGAGTGAGCTTTTGTCCCTCTAGTTTGTTCTTTATTGGTGTCTGCAACTCCATTTTTTAATCGTTCTTGTAATTCAATCTCTTGTTTTATTAATTCGATTACTGCCTGATTATTTCCACCTAGTTTTTCAACTTCTTCAACACTTTGCCTAAGCAAGTCTATATTTCTTTGATATTCTTCTTCTGTTAAAGACTTGTTTTTAAGTTCATTACTAGTCCTTTCAGCTTGTATTGAAGCTAAAAGGGCTTTTTGTTTTTCAAGTGTAGCAATTTGATTTTCTATTTCTTGCCTTTTTACTTGTTCTAGGTTTAATTCGTTTTGAAGCTGTCCATCTAAAATAGATCGTTGTTGTTCTTTTTGAATAGATAATTCAATAAGTTTCTGTTCTTCAGCATTAAGAATATCATATTGTTTTTTAAAGCTTTCTTCGGCCTGTTGATAAGCTGTGGAATTAAAGCCAAAAGTATTTCCTATCTCTTGAAGCTTTTTATCCATTTCAAGACGGGTATCATCTATTTCTTTTAATCTAGAATTAATCTTTTCATATTCCTTATCTAAATCACTAATAGACTTTTTTATTTCATCGCTCTTAAGCCCTTTGGATAGCTGTTCTAGATTATTTTTAAGTTCTGCTATCTTTTCATTAATTTCGCTTGTATCAATGCCTGTTTTTATTCTGATTTCGTTTGCTGATGTCATTTGGCCTCCTTTCTACTTCAATTGAGCTTCAAATTTATTCCATGCGTCCTCTTCTTCTTTCGTCATTCTTTGTTTTTTAGGCTTTAAGGCAACTTTTCTTTTTGCGTTTTCTAAATCTTGTCTAGCTTTCCCTTTTAAGCCTTTTAAAGACCTTGTTCTTATATCTCTTACATGGCTTAAAATACAGTTTTCAGTTAAGCCACCTAAAAGTTCCATAAATTGATACCAGTGCAAATATTCAATATTATTAAGGTCTATGCGATAATCACTCATAAATGACGAATTAATATATTTTCTATCTTCTAATAGATCCATGTCGCGTTTTTCATTTTCTTCTTGTTTAACCTCTTGGCCACAACTGAGATATCTAGATATCTTTTCGTTTACTTCTTCCCAATCACATTGAAAAATGTCGTCAAAAAGAAGCCAATGTATAGTTAGTGTTCTTTCAATGTCATCGATGTTTTCATCTTCCATTACTTCAAAACACTTAAGCGCAACACGAAAATCGGTATTTATTTTATGTTCTTTGCCGTTTATCTCTATATATTGAGGAAAATTATTTGATAACGGAGTTGTTTTTATTTCCATATTTCTTTTCAAGACGTTCTTTAATTTTCTCTACGTTTAATTCCATCTTTTTGAAATGAGGCTCTAATTGTTCAAATAGATCGTTATACATTTCGATATAATTTGCATCTCCAAAAAGCTTCTGCATTGCTCCTTTGAAACCAAATAATTTATCCATAATTTCCCTGTTTTTGTTATACATGTCATTCCAGGCTTTTAAAATTGCTGTTTCTTTTTGTCTTTTTAGAGTTTCATTCATTTCTTGGTTGACATATTTTTTATTTATCATTTCAATTACGGTGTTAGTTTTTTTAACATTGTCTTCTACTTCATTAAATGCGTTATTACATTTAATGCCTAAGCCAATATCTGCCAAATCAAAAACTATTTCTGTTCCATCGTCTGCTATATTGATTCTATATAGGTCATCTTCATTTCTATTTATTCTAATTTTGTTTTCTTCCATAATTCCCCCAATTAATCTTTAGAAAAGGAAAGAGGCCAATAAGCCTCTTTCTTTGTTTATGCTGATGTTGGAATATTTTCTGTAAATATTGGAACTCCATCAACAATGGTTGCATAACCTGTTGTTGGATCGCCATTAAAGTGAAGTGTAGCCTCAATAGACATATTACCTTCACCGCCAGCACTTGTAATTTCAACAACGCAATCTTGCTTTTCAGCAGTGTAATAAGTTAAACTTCCGCTGGTTGTTGAATCATAAACATTTACATTTAATAATTGAACTTCTGCATCCTCACCAGTTGCTCTAGCCTTACGAATGCCATCTATTAACACAAAGCATGGATCTTCTTGGAAAGCAACCATTGAAACGCCAGCAGTTGGTGCATAGTTTTCAACACCACTTGAAGCGTTTTTATCACCGATATATTGCTCAGTAGTAACCTCTGCAGCATAATCGATTGATAGTTCTGTAACGCCTTTGTTGATACGTGACCACACAGGGTTTAGTTTTGTCCCAGTGTTTAAGAAGTGCGCAAAATTATATCTTTTAATTTTTGCCATATAATTAGTCCTTTCTATTCAATTTCGTATAATAATCGACACCTTACCTCGTATCGACCATATTTCATATCTGGAGTAATGCCAAATAGATATCCATTTGACAAAACATCAATAGATTCAGCTTCTTTGCCTTCGCCTAGCTTTGGCAAATTGCCATCTATGTTTTGTTTTTCTAACCACTCTTCTAATTTCTCAAAAAAGCCACTATTATCAAGATTCATTCTAGCTTCATCTGAATAATTGAATTTAACAGCAATTGAAAAGTCATATCGCCTTTCACCACCTCCACCAATGTAATTGCTAACAACGGGGTTAACAGCAACAGGCTCAATTGAAAAAGACTTGCCTTTTTCATTTAAGAAGTCCACTTTTACATCGTTTGTCAGTGAGGCAATAATAGGGCAGCTAGAAAAATAATTCACTAAAGATTCAATTATTGTCATATCGTTTTATTCCTCATTATGAATTCTTTAACTTCTTCAATAATTGTATTGCTTTCGTTTTCCCAACAACGCTCAACCCATTTTTCGCCTCTAATTGGAGCACCATTAAATTTTAATTTTCTACCATTAGGGTCTTTAATCTTTTGAACATAAGGTCTAGACCAAAAGCGACCGCTAACAGGGTCATGAAAAGCACCTTTTAATGTAATTGGGTCAACATATAAATCGCCATACCATAAATATCGCGCATATACAGTTGGATAAACAATAAAATCGCCACCAGCTGAAACATAGGCCGAATTTTTTAAAATGCCACTTTCAAATGGCACATATTTATCACTATGTCTCATTAATGTGTCAGAGAAAAACCTTTGAGCCTTACCGCTTTCCTCAACATTCAATCCTTTAAGTAAATCTTCTGTTCCAGGCAAATCAATTGTGATGCCAAATGATGCTATTGACATGTTAACACCACATTATCAATATTAGAGCCCACATCATGAATTGATTTAGATACAACTGTAACATAATCATAATCTTCAAGTTGTGAAACGCTAGTAATTGACGGAAGAGATACCTCACCTTTGATAAGCATATCCCCAACATCAAATACATCTTTGTTTAAAGGCAGTATTATTGATGTTGAATTACCTTTCACCATTTCTTTACTATTTAAGGATTGAGTTTTGCTGTTTGACCAATAAACACCTTTTATATAAGAAACGCTATAATCATTCTTCTTTATCAGTGTTATCGAATGTGGGAACATCATTGATGACATTTTTCTTTGCCTTTGCTTTCTTTTCTATAACCTTGTCTTCAGTATCAATTACTTCTTCATAGCCTAGATCTATTAAATATCTATCTTTTAAAGCATCATTGATAATTAAGACTTTGCCATTCTTTTTAACCTTCATGTATGCTAAATACCTTTCTTGATTGAACTATACCTAATTGCCATAAATACATTTTTAAAATATCGATTCTATCGCTTTCGTATTGGCTCTTTATAGATGAAGAAGAAGCATAAGTAACACTATGACCGCCAACGCTTTCGCTTTGTTTAAATAGGCCATCTTGTTTTACATTTTCTTCATCATTATAAGAATCAACTAAAGCACATAAACAATCTTTAATTTTGCTTATGTTCTCTTCATTATCAATATTTAAATATGTTCCATAGGTTTTAAGATTTAAGTATCGCTCTGCTTTTTTTTCTAAGAATTTAAAAGAAGAGGCAGAATCAATCTTTGGAGTTAGACCTCTATTGTAATTATTTACATAGTAGTTGTAATCGACATATTCCATGCTTCTACCTCTTTCTTATTAGCATTTAAGCTGAGATTGTTGGAGTAACAATCTTAATATTTCTTAGTGCGCCAGCCAATAATGAGTTTTTAACTACGACACCAGCTAATAATTCAACTTCGCCGGTCTTAACTGCGCCAGGTTCTGACATATTAGGTAAATAAGTCTTTACGACTTTGTTGCCTACTGGAGAAATACCATGAACACCATTTAGACCTAATTTAACAGCATAAATAGATGTGCATCCATTTTCATCATTTCCAATAGAATCGACTGTTGCTTCACCGTTATAGTATTTGCCCATATCAATCATTGGGACACCATCGAATGTATCAACTTGTCTACCAAATGAATCTTCAACTCTTGAATAATAACCTAAGTTATAGCCGATGGTTTGAAGAATAGCTTTCATTCTACCATTCATTAGTAAAACATCAGGTTTTTCAGCCATTAAAGACATCATATAGTGTAGCTTTTCAACAAGAACTGGACCATTTGATGCAATATTAGCTGAAGTAGTTAAATCGATTGCTGAATCTGGTGTTACTTCAGTTGATGTGTCTTTAACTTGAACATCAAGACCATCAAATTGTGTTGAATCACTAGTTGCATTACCATTAATGAATAAATAATGGAATAAGTTTCTAGTAGCTTTAACTTTTTCTGATAATTGGAATGCGATTTCGCTTTTTGCTGCTGTATCCTCTAAAACTCTATCAACTTGGAAAGAACCACCCATGATTTTAACCTTAGCTGTGCATTCTTCTTTTACAGCTTCACCTGGAGTGTATTCAGCATTAATTGCTCTGCCTGCTGCTACTGAAGGTGTTTTTAATTTTAAATAACCATAAGTTAATGTTGAACCACCAGTTCCTGGAGATACTGCGTTGTCAAATGTAAGTCTATCTAAAATGAAAGACTCACGTCTAAATTCATCGATGACCGCTTGGTCAACTTTGTCAGCCATGCCGACTTTAGCTTGTGCTAATGTAATTGCCATAAATTAATTTCCTTTCTTTTTACATAGTTTGATTAATCGCATCTTCAATTGACAATAGACCATCACCACCATTCTTAATGTCTCCATGTTCGCCACCAGTTGCTCCTTGATTGAACAGAAAAGCATATTTTTCTTTAATTGCTTTATCTTGTTCTTCAAATCCGACAAGCGAATCTTTTTCTTCATCATATTCAATCTTCGAATCATCTAAATGTGCACGATATGACACATCATCGATTGGTGCGCTCTTAAGAATAGCTTTTTTAATTGCATATTCTTTTTTGATGGCCTTTAAGCTATTCGCATTGTTTGTTTCTAGCTCTGTCTTTTGTGATGCTAATTCACTGTTTTGCTTCTCAAGGTCTTTTTTAGCCTTTTCAAGTTCTTTAAAATCCTTTTGAAGTGTAGCGAGTTCATCACTATCTTTCTTCATATTGGCATTCTTTTCCTTGAGTGCGATTATTTCTTCTTTTAGTTCTGTGACACCAGATCCATATTCCGCCATAATCGCATCGATTGTGCTTTTATCAAGCTCCAATCCTTTTAAAAATTCTCTACTTAATCCCATGTTTACTCCTTTTACGTTTTTTAACGTGTAACGACCACGAAAGTTAAATTAAGTTGTGCATTTTTACGTGTGCCTTCACGAATATAAAAAGCGACTTTAGTTGTCGCTATTTACCATTGACATTTACTACCTTTTTGATAGAATGAAATTAGAAAAGTGCAACTTGGCCGGATGGCTGGGGGGCACTTTTCTATTTATCAAACCTTACAATCCTTGAAATTTTGCCATTTTGTATGATTATTATATCAAGGCTCGACATAAACTTACGCCCTGTGGATAACCAACGTTTATGCGTTATCTCAACCATTTCATCAAAAGTTATAGTTTTAGGTAAGTTAACAACAATACCACCTGGGGCTTTTTCTATTTGATGAATACCTGTTTGTATTCTTTTGTCTAATGACCTTATTTTTTCTGGTGACTTCAAGTCCCATAACGCCTCATTCCACTTATAATCTGGTATATGCTGCCCTTCTTTGCGGTTATTGTCGTTAATAAGAAAAATATCACCGCCTAATTCTTTGTGCAAGATTTTAGCTACATTTATTTCTTTTTCATTATTCTCATCTATATATCCTTGTTCTTTATCTATGTTGCCTCGACCGGGTGTTGCTTCTTCAAAATACTCTTTAGTAACATCTTTATATCTTTTATCCTTTATTTTAAATTTTCCACTATTAATCATGGCATCACTTAGATCTTGACCATACATTATAAAAATACGGCGCCCTGATATTGTTCGCCATACACCTATGCTGTTATCATAATTTTGCTTTGCCATTTATATAATCTCCCTAATCTCTTGTCTTTTTAAATTGTTTCGTTTACAGAAAGCATCGATTTTATCACTATATGCTAATATTCTATTTTTTAACTTCTTGGCTTCTTCTTTGTTATTAGCCTGGCGCATAGCTTCACGCATTCTTCTAAGTTCTCTTATATGCCTTTCCATTCTTCTTAGATCTTGTTCAGCTTCATATCTAATGGCGTTTTCTTTTTGATTAATTGGCTCTTGAGGCTTGCTTACTCCTGGAATAAATGGATAAGTTCTATGTCTGCAATTTATGCCTCCTAATCCCTGAATATTTCCATATCCTGTTACTTCGATTAAATTAGGATATTGAGGTGTGCTTCCCTCTATTTTGTAAACTTTGCCCTGCCACCACGCATGATTAGTAAAGTCTAGATTTTTTGTTGCTCTTGCGCCTAAATGTTGTGATACTTCCACATATTCATAGCCAATATCACGGGCATATTCAATAGAAGCTTTATTTGCTAAAGAATTAACAGCCGTTATAACATCTCTTCTAACTATTCCTTCGAGTGAATAATTGACAAGTTTCTCATTTCCGTCTTTATCAATCCTTTTGTATGTTGCTGCAGCAATGCCTTTTAAAGCCATATCTTTTAAGGCTTTTGTTATAGCTTCGTTATAGCTTCTTAGGCCAGTTGCTGTTTCAATATATACTTTATTGATAATGTCCATATATGCTTGGCTAGATGATTCTAAGCATTTTGTGTTAATTAGTTTTATCGTCTTGCCAATATCGGTTTTTGTTAGATTGATGATACGAGCCAGTTCTGACGATGATAATGCTTGTTTATAATTAACCATGATAAGATTATCGGCAAACGCTGAATCCATCTCAGATTGGCTGAAATTGGCCATTCCTGCTTTTTTAAGCATTTCATTTATCTCTTTATCTGTTCTAGTAGAATACTTCGCAATTGTCTTAACGCAATCAGCATTCAATACTCCCATTCTTTGCAACATTTTTAATTGCCATTCTAGGCTTCCGCCTATAGTTTCATATGTATCGAATCTTCTTGCGATTTCTTTAACTAATTCGTATTCTATTTCGTTATAGATTCTTATTATTGGCTCGGCCAATTTTTCTATTTCTTTATCACTAAGCATTATTCTTCGTTATCTTCTTCTGTTTTTTCTTGCGCTTCGTCATCTTCAGGTGTAGGTTCTTCCTCACTCATGGCTTTTTTCTTTTCTAATTGTCTTTTTTGGATCTCTTTGGCAAATTCTTCAGCTTGTTCTTTTGTGTATTTATAAACTTGAACAAAATATTCAACATTATCAATTACTCCGCTTTGAAGTTCTAATAACGCTCTTTTTTGAATAACGCTTGTATCTTCCACAATTGAATCATCAAAATCTATGGTTATATCGCCTTCATAAATACGATTATTTTTTAAATATAAAAGGGCCTTTATCATTTGAATCATAGACCCTCTTATTTCTTTTTCGTGTTTTAACAGTGTTTTATATAGCTTTGATTGAGTGCTGATTACTTGAGTTGTATTGGTATATACATTTCCATTTTGAAAGTTATATCTATCAGTTCCTAATCCACAAGCATCAGATAACATATTAAGTTCACTCTGTAACGCATTAATATGTTCTTGTGTTCTTAATACTGAATTAATTTCTTTTATTTGCTCGCCTTGAGAATTATCATCTGAAGGAAGTGAATAGAATTCAACATCATTATTATCAAATGTTGGCACATTTATTGTTTTCCCATCTTCTCTTACTAATGGTTTATAACTGACTAAATCCTCACGTAAAAATATTCTTTTCTTGCCTAGTACAAACTCATTACGCAATGAATCATAAACTAAATCACAAGCTTTAATTCTATCTATCGCATTAGCATAAACGCTTATGCCGAATGGCGAAAAAATATCTATATTATTAGTTATACAAGGCTTAAATATTTGAAATAGCTTCACATCGCTTATATATGATTCGATTATGCCCTTTAGCTTGTTCTTAACAGGCTTATTTAGCCCATCTTCACTAAAAGTATAATATTGATTAGTAATCTTATATTTGCCATTTAATTGTTTTTCATGAGTATTAATATAATACTTACCATTAACAACACTAGCAAATACGCAATCTACTATTTCGCCATGTTCAACCCTTAAAGGGAACACCATAGGTGCAACAATAAAACTAATTTTTGGATCTTGTTTTTTATCTTTATATTCAACAATTGCGCCAATTCCTAATGCCATCATAATCTCGATAAAGTTAGAAAACCTAGACTTGAAATCATTGTTATCTAATATTTCATCAATCTTTTCTTGTTGTTTTTCATCGACCTTAATAGTTGTTCTGTCGTTATAAAGAAGTGTTGCCCAATCTTCGCTTATTAATTTTGGCATTTGCATTGAATAACGTGTTTTTTCAACATATTCTTGTCCATTATATATTTTGTAATTATGGAAATTATCAACTTTTCCTTTATACCAATTAAGCCAGGTGTAAATATTGTCATACCATTCGATATTAACAATCTTTTTTCCCATTGATTCAACTATTGTTTTTACATCATGTATATATTTTTCCATTGTTTACCTCACTCATAGTCTTCTAAACTAGGCAATAAATGCTTTAAATACTTCCACATTCCCATGCATAGATACCTTTCAGCATCGCATCCGTGGTCATTAGCCTTTAATGGCACTTCGTGGCCTCTCTCAATCGACTTTTCATCATATTTATATAAAGACATTTCATTAATAAGATTTTTCTGCTTAGGGCTTAAAAACAGTCTATTTAGAGAATATAGTTTTTGAACTCGTGTGATTCCTAATTCAACAGTGTTTTCAGCTTTTCTTAATTCAACATCAAAACAGATTCTCTTTATTTCTTCAGCCATGCCTCTTGCACTTGGGTCATAAAAGACAAAATTAACATGTTTCCCTGTGTCTTTCTCAATTTGTTCTTTAAACCTTTTAAAATCTAATGCATATTCACTTGGGCTTTTTTGTTTTTGGGTATCTTTCCCTGAATAGTAGTATTCATCTATACCCTGCAGACACTTTCTTTCAATATCTAATCCAAATGCTTGAAAAGTTGTCGCATTTAATTGTCCATAGTCAAGCCCAATGCCTATTAAAGATAAGCTTTTATACTCATCTTGTTTCATTTCATAAACATGTTTATTTTCATCAAACATGTAATAAATAATGTCAGGAACGCCAACACATTCACCTAACCATAACCATCTATACATTAGCTTATCGCTTTTTCTCATTTCTTCAGCACTTGCTAATAACTTTTTACCCAACCATTCAACTGGAACATCTCGATAATCGTTATGAACATGAATAACATCGCCTCTTAATTCCATTTTGTTAAGCCATTTCATTATTGGCTCTTTTGGATTCTTTGGTGGGTTAAAGTAATATTCCATAGTGAATTCACTATCGTTTCCTCTAATGAATGTAGCTTCAATATTAACTATTTCATCTTCTCCATCGCCATCGTTGAAAAACTCTGTTAATTCATCTAGTTCAACTAGTTTAATAGGCTTGTTTTCATCTATCATACCTTTAGTGTCATCAATTGAATCACTACCAGTAAAATAGATCGTGTTTCCGTTTTTTAGATAAGTAATTTCAAAAGGCGACTTTTTAACATAAAAGTCTGCCCTTTTATTTCTGCTATGAATATCTCTATAAGTTAATCCTAAGCGCTTAATAGCTCTTAATACTTCTTTATAGACAGTTTTATATATCTTGTTGTGATGTTTCCTAATAATAACTATTGCACAATCATCATCGCTTATTGCTTTATAGACTGCCTTAATGGCTCCTCTACTTGATTTTGTTCCAGCACGTCCACTAGTGAATATTTTATGTGTATATTTTGTTGTATGAAAAGATGGCCAATATTTCTCTATTATTTGTTCAAATAGATCAATCGTTTTCGCCATATTCTCCCTCATGTGTGATAAATGTTATCTTTTCATCTTCTTCAATTTCACCAGTATCAACTTTTACTTTGTGCTCAAATTCTTTCTCTCTTAGCTCAAGCTCTCTTAAACGTAAATCATATTCTTTATTTCTATATTCTATATCTTGAACTAATTTTGAGGTGTCGTTCTTTAATCTTGGGTCTTCCCCGACTATTTCAAACCACATTTTCATAGCTTTCATATCACCCCTTTGTGCTTTTTGATACAAGGTAGCAACAAGCACTTCATGATATGTAGCACCCCTACCAATCCCTAATGGTTTAAGCTTTTCTGCATCTTTATCATTTATCTTTGTATTTGCTATTAGTAAGGCGGTCTCTTTTATCGTTCTTTTACGTCTCCTTGCCTCACCACTAGCAATACCTCCCTTTCGCCCTCGTTCTCTTGCTTCTGCCTTGCTTTTAACAGGGTTAAGGTTATCTGTATTATGCTTTTTCACGATTATTTTTTAGTCGTTTTTTTAGGCTTTGTTGGCTTTTTAGGCTCTTCTTGTTTTGGCTCTTTTTTATTCTTTTGCTCTTCTTTAGATTTCTCTTCGTTATGTATCACCTTAACAAGCTCGCCAGCTGGGTGCTTTAATAGAATTTCAACCCTTTCTTTATCTACAATAAAGGTCTCACCTTCTTTTCTGTTAACTTTTTCTACAACATCATAAAAAGGTATCTTGCATTCTACTTCTACCATTTTTGATAACTCCTCTCTATAACTATTTGTGCCATTTAAAAGAATCTCGTTATATGAATCCTCTTTTGCTTTATATCCTGTATCTTTTTTAGCTTTATTGATGTATATTTTCTTTAATTCATCGATTATTTCATCTATATTCGATAAGTCAAAGTTCAAAATTAGATCTTCTTTACCTCCCATCTCATCTGCGCTTGGCAAAGGTGTTCTTAATACTCTTGTCAGATGCTTGGCCTCGTTAATGGTATATGAATATCCTTCACAATCGCTTAATTGAACAACAACATCACATGCACTCATTACGTTTCTACTCCCATCTATATTAGGTGGCATATAGCAAACATTAGGTGATATTATTGCATCTTTATCGTTGGTGTAAATTAGCCAGATATAATTAAAGCCTTTGATACTATCTAACCTTTCGATTAGCTTTTTCATTCTTTCTTTACCTTTTTCTGGTGTAAGCCTTGTGAAGCTTCCTAATATTAGGCAAGGCCTTCTATCTTCTTCTTCAATTGTTACGGGGTTATATGAAACAATTAGTTTTTTATCATCTAGGCCTGTAATTTCTTGAAAATGCTTCTTTACTAGATCAGATACACAAATATATTTATCAAACAAATCATTTAATTGAGGCTTAATGTTTTGAGTTTTATAATCTGCATGTATTATTTGATAATACTTGTTAGCTTTACAGTGTTCAATAAAGCCTTTATAACCGTAATTTACAAATAGGTTCTCACACTCAAGTTCTTCACCCTTCCATCGTGTAGTCTTAACATACTTTCTTAATCTTTGGATTTGTTTTAGATCCCCTGAGCCATAATATATTTGTATATCTTTTGTTTCGCTATACTTTTTTACTAGCTCATATTCGTATGTTTCTACTCCACCTATACTATTAATATGTTGAAACCAAATGATATTTTTGATTTTTTCTTTCTTTTCGTCCATTTATACTTAAATATCCTTTTTTCAATTATTATGGTTTAAGTTTTTGTCGCTCTTTTTCATTATGTTTTTCAAATGGGCAGGATTAAAACTACTAGTAGGTATATCATCTGTCCTTACAACTTTAACACTATTTAATTTAGCCCGTGAAAGTGTCTTTCTAATATCAACTGTTTTATGAATTTGTGAATCAATAAAAACAGTTCCTGCTTTTGTTTGTTCTATATTAAAAATATGAGCACCAGAGCCCTTCCAAGACATGATAATAAAGCCTCTTGAACCAACACCATATTTTGAAAAAATGCTTTCAATATTATATTCTGTGTTGCTTTCGTTTGGACCGCCAACATCTATGAACTTTCTTCCTAACACATCTTCTATTCCTTTTTGAGTAGAATAAAAAGGCATTGAGCCCGTATTTGGCAGAGCTGTAACATTATATCCTCTTCTTTCAAATTCGTTCGTAAAAGCACATCTTTGACAATTTACGCCCCATTTGTCTGCTGTTCCGTTGTAATTTGGATTTACTTCTTCTTCAACAACAGAAGTAGAAATGCTATTTCCTTTTTTTCCTAATACTTCTTCTAACGTTGCGTTTGGATCTAATTTTGGTGGTTTAACTTTTGTAGCTTTTCCTGAAGGTATTAACGATTGCCCTCTTCCACCAAAATATTGAATTTTTAATTTATATTTCATTTCCTCATTTCCTTTTTTTGTATATAAAAAGGTTAACGTTTGTCCGCTAACCTTTTTTGTTTTTTTAATCTTATTTTAATTAATCTTCAATAAGAATATCATCATATGCGTGTGGGTCTGGCTTAATGTATTTAGGCTTATACCCTTTAGGAGCATTATATGCTGTTCCTTTTTTCGCAGCTACAACATATTTTTCTGCAGTCGCTACTTTCTTTTTTGATGTTTTTTTCTTTTTTTCAGCCATGATTTTCTCCTTTCGTTTTTTCAGTTACAGGCCTCTATTATAAGTTTTAACCCTCTAAAACTCTTCCATCTTCATCTATAGCTATTGTTCTAATGTGGTAATATAATAATTCTTTTTCTTCTTCTATACGCTCTCTTATTGTTTTTTCTTCCACAACATAGTTCAATAATTCATCTAAATTATTAAATGTTACAAGCTCATTATTGGCTTTTCCGTGTCTATAATTTTCAATTCTAACGAAATAATCATCATCTGAATAATTAATTTCACAAATTATATCTTCTGCTGTTGCATATCCTTTTTCGTTAGCCTTGTTATGGTCAATAAACATATAGCCGCCATTTGCTTCTTTTAAAAACTCTTCTAATTTCATGCTGTTCCTTTCATATTTTCCGTTACATGGTTATTATAATACTTAACTCTAATATCTTTGAAATCATAATCTACTTTTCCACCATAGATCAGTATCTTTTTTGGTGTTAATCTTTTTATCATTTCATCAACACCGTCTTTCCATATTTTGAATGCTTTTTTATCTTCTTTAACCCCTATTGTTGATATACTCAATGTAGCATTCTTAGGCAAGCCATCAAAACAGAATTTAAATGTCTCTTTTTCACACCAGCTTACAGTTGGAATAACTTTTAATCCGTTGTCTTGTAACATCTGGCCTATCAATCTAGATCTATAAATGTTCCATATTTTCATAGCCATTGGCATATTAACATACAAACTAAAGTCTGGTGTAAGAACACACTGGTATTCTCTTAACCTTTCAACATATTCATAAGGATTATTCCATATACGTTCAAATTGATAATCATCAACATAGAAATGAATTCCGCATACTTTATTTTCTGATGTCAGCATATAATTGAAGCCTATTAAGTCTTTTGGTGTATAATTACAAGCTTTTATAGTTGGCATTTGATAGAAGCCTTCACAACGGCTTTTATCAAACTCATTCAAGTTATATGAATCTACTGTTCTATGTCTTTCGTTTTCCTTATATTCTTCAAAATAATCATCTTCTGCTATATGGAAATCGAACTTTTCCATATCTATATTAGTTATTTTATCTAATTCTAGATCTAAAAGTGGTATATCCCATTCGCTTTTTTCAGCCACCTTATTATCTGCTAGCCTGAAAGCTTTTATTTGTTCGTCATTTAAGTCATCAGCAACAATACAAGGAACAAGATCCAATTTTAGGCTTTTGGCTGCTTTTAATCTTGTATGGCCAGCTATTATTTCGTTGTTTTTGTCAACAACAATAGGAACTTTAAAACCAAATTCTTTTATTGAATTAGCCACAAGCTCAACTGAATCGTCATTTTTTCTTGGATTATTTGCGTATGGCTTTAATTCTTTTAATTTCTTATATATTATTTCCATAATGTCTCATTTTTTATTAAATATTGGATGAGTTTTATTTTCTAAACGCATCTTTACCACAAAAGGTAAGATGTCTTGGTCTGTTACGCCTGGATTACTTTCAATATAATTGGTAACTTTGATAACATCTTCTTCTGTTTGGCATGCGCTCATAACACAATTAACAAAATCTCTATCATCTTCGATTTCTTTTAGTTTTTTGCCTAATTTTTTCTGATTATCAGTAAGAATCATTTGTATTTTCCTTTTTCTAATCTAATTC
>JAFRCV010000023.1 GCA_017404205.1 Erysipelotrichaceae bacterium | reverse complement strand
CTGTTAAAGAAGTTTATAGTAAAACTAAAAGAAAAAGGTTAAAATTACCTTACAAGGAATATTCTATGCTGGTGCACGAAATCAATAACTGGTATCATCATAGATATGAAAATAAAAGAACTATAAAAACATGTATTAATAGCTACGAATATACCATTATAAACAATGGTTTTTCCAATTATGAAGTTATTAGAAAAAAGTCAATAAAGGTCAGAAAAAGGAAAAGAAAATGAAACTTACACCAGAAGAAGAAAGAATTGAAGATAAGCTTGATATTTTGGAAGATAAGCTTAAAGCTATATGGAATGATGAGGGCTTCATCATTGGAGTAGAAAGCGATCTAGATTATAATGAAACTAAAATTGATAAAATGCTTATGTTTTTGAATGATAATCCAGGAATAGATACTGATGAAATAATTCTAGAATCTTTATCTATTGATTCTGGTGAAGATGAAAGAAATTATGACAACCCTTATTATCATACAAAACGCTTTATAAGAAATTATGAATTATAATAAATTCATAAATTAAAAATTGAAGCTTATTCCAAATCAATATTTTAAAGAGGTAATCCTCTTTTTATTTTACATATTAGTTTTTTCATAAAATCCTCCTTTCTATATGGGCAGCGCTTAATAGTACTGCCCACTTTTTAAAAGAAAGGACAATGTATGAGTAAAGATAATAATGAAGTGTTCTATCATAAAAATGGTAAGTTAGTTCACTACACAAAGAAAGATAATGGCAGCACAATAGAACAAGCTATTAAAGATAAGTATAATAAGTCAAAAAGAAAGAAACCACTTAATCTTTCTAAAGATGAATATGGTATGGTTGTGCATGAGATAAATAGTTGGTATCATAGTAGGTACGAAAACGAAGGAAACTTTGTTACTTGTATAGGAGATAACTTCTATTATGTAATAAACAACGGCTTTAACGATTATATAATCTATAAAAAGAAACCAATAACTAGTAAAAAAAGAAAGAAGAGATAATATGGAAAATAAAATTTTAAATGAAAAATTAGATGAACTAGAAAGCAAATTATCTAAAATAAAAAACGATGAAGATTTTATTTTTGGTGTTGAAGCGTGTTTAGAAGATAAAGAAGAACGGATTGATAAAATGCTTATGTTTTTAAATGATAATCCTGGAATTGACCACGAAGAAATATTATTAGAAGCTGTATCAATAGATGATGGTGAAGATTCTAGGAATTATGATAATCCTTATTATCAAACTAAAAGATTTATAAGAAATTACAAATTATAAATACAGAGGAGCAAATAAAGCTCCTCTTTTTTTGTTGATTTAGAAGCGGTATTTTCTATAAAAATTCTGTCAAAATTCTGTCAAAACTATTTAAAAAAGTGCAAATTCTGTCAAAATTCTGTCAAAATAATACATATTTTTTTATGCAAAAAGAATAATATATTATGCATTGAAACCCTTTATTTATGGGCTTAAATGAAGAAAAGCCCTTATTTATGGGCTTTTCGTTAAAGTCTAAAGTGGGGCGATTGATGGGACTCGAACCCACGGAATGCCAGAGCCACAATCTGGTGTGTTAACCAACTTCACCACAACCGCCATTTGCTTAATTATAATATCTTATTTTTCTATAAAAAACAATATAGCGAAATTAGAGAAATTAGTTATGATGATTATTTTTTTAAGATAAAATATAAATAATGATAAAAATTGGTGATAAATATTTTAATTTAAAAATAATACGTAAACACAATAAGAATATTTATTTGCGTGTAAAAGGTGATACTTTAGAAGTTACTTGTCCTTCTTGGATAGGAAAAGAAGAAGTAATTAATTTTATTATTAGTAAGAGTGATTGGATAGATAAAACTATAGATAAAAATGAAGATAAAAAAGAAAAATCAAAACTAATCATCAGTGATCACATCTATTACTTAGGCAAACAATATCGTTTTATCTATTTAAAAGGAAAAGATGATTTTAAGGTTGTTGGGGACAGTGCTGTAGTTTATTGTAAGAGTGGAGAAATAGAAGATGCGATTAAAGTCTTCTATAAAGAAGGAATAAAGAAGTTAAGAGAACTTATCTACCTTAAACAAGATAAATATTTAAATATTATTGAAGACTATGGCTATGATTTAATACCTGACTATAAATTTAAGATATTAAAATCAGCCTGGGGCATAAACTATACAAAAAAGAACCTAATTGTGATAAATGAACGCTTGATTCATTTTGAGGATAGATGTTTGGAGGCCATTTTGTGGCACGAATTACTACATTTTGTGATTCCTAATCATTCTAAAAGGTTTCATGAGGTTCTCGATTACCATATGCCAGATTATAAAAAGCTTGTGAAAAGCTTGTATTGAAAATATTTTCACAAATTTTACCTTGTGAATAATAAGCTAAGATATTAAAATAATAGTAGGTATTAATTATGTTAAATATCAATAGGACAATTGAAATAAATAATAGAGGGCAAATTGCCTTCATTGTCACTAATAAAAATTTGAGTTTTTTAATATGAACGGAATATATGCGTTCATTTTTTTATCTTTAGGAGGTATAAGATGACTCAAGAAGAATTAAATAAGAGATTCTACCAAGCATGCAAAGATGGCGATTTAAAGCTTGTGAAAGAATATCTTGAACAAGGCGCAAACATTGAAACAACAAACACTGAAAAGAGAACAGCTCTTATGAGAGCAGCTAAAAGAGGCTACAGTGATGTTGTTGCATATTTGCTAGAAAATGGTGCAGATGTCAGAGCTAGAGATGATAAAAATAAGACAGCTTTAATGGGTGCAGCTAAAAAAGGCAGATATGACATTTGTAAGATGTTAATTGAAAAAGGTATCAACATCAATGCTCATGACAATGCTGGACGTACAGCTTTAATTAGAGCTGCTTATGAAGGACAATCAGAAGTTGTTGAATTACTATTAGATAGCGGTGCAGAAATTGAAGGCAAAGATGAGGAAGGAAGAACAGCTTTAATTGAAGCCATAAATGGATTCAAGATTGAAACATTCCATTTATTATTATCAAAAGGTGCAAACATCAACGCACAAGATAATAAAGGATGTACATGTTTGATGAGAGCTTGTTTCTCTGGATATGAAGATGAAGTTGTTTATCTAATTAATAAGGGTGCTGATATCAATATTAGAGATAATAGTGGTAAAAAAGCCGTTGATTATTTCAGAGGTGAAATACCTGCTGGGCTTAAAAATATATTTGAATAAAGGGGAAAAACAAAATGAAAGATTATGCAGGAAAAGATGTTCGTAATATCGTATTATTAGGACATTCAGGTAGTGGTAAATCTACATTGACAGAAAGTGCATTATTTCTTACAAAGGCAATAGACCGTATGGGCAAGGGTGGAGATGGCTCTTTAGCAATGGACTATGACCAAGAAGAAGCAAAAAGAGGCTTATCTGTATTTACCGCATTAGCTCCAATAGAATGGAAAAATAAAAAATTAAATTTCATTGATACTCCGGGATATTTGGATTATGAAGGCGAAAAGGTTGCTGGTGCTGCTGTTGCTGATTTAGCTTTAGTATTTGTTAGTGCTAAAGAAGGAATTGAATCAGGAACAGAAAAATCAGTTAAGTTAGCACTTAAAGATGGATTACCAGTAGTTTTCTTTGTTAATAAAATTGATGATGAAAATGCTAATTTTGATAAAGTAGTTGCTGATTTAGAAGCTAAATATGGAAGTGGCGTTGTTCCATTTATTCTTCCAGATGGCTCAAGCTCATTAAAAAAGGAAGGCAACGCTGCTCAATATTATGATCAAATTGCTGAAGCAATTGCTACTGCTGATGAAACATTAATGGACAAATTCTTTGAAGGCGAAGAATTCACAGAAGAAGAACTTCAAAATGGTTTAAAGAATGCCTTAGCATCTGGTGATATTAAGCCTATCTTAGCAGGTAGTGCTATTAATTCTAAGAATGTTGATGCTTTACTTGATTTCCTATGTGCATATGCACCTGTTTATCAAGAAAAAGGCGAAATTAAAGCTGGCGATGTTGTTCTTAAGACAAATGATTCTGAAGTTTTCTCTGGCTTAGTATTTAAGACTGTTGTTGATGCCTTTGTTGGTAAGATTTCATATGTAAAAGTTATGTCTGGTACATTAACTACTTCTACTGCTTTATATAACGCAAACAAAGACACAGCTGATAAAGCTGGTGGTTTATTTGTAGCTTGTGGTAAACAACAACTTCCAATTAGTAAAGCATCTTGTGGTGATATCGTTGCTTTAACAAAATTAAATGTTACTGAAACAAATGACACATTATGCACTAAAGAAAAACAAGTTAAATTTAAAGAGCCTGAATATCCTCGTCCAATGCTTGGTATGGCTATTTCTCCAAAGACAAAAGATGATGAAGATAAGATGTCTGATGCAATTAAGAAAGTCTTAATTGAAGATAAATCACTTAATTTTGTTAGAAATGCTGAAACTGGTGAACAAGTTCTTTATGCAATTGGTGATCAACAATTAGATGTTGTTGTATCTAAATTAAAGAATAGATACAAAGTAGAAATTGAAATGAAAGAACCAAAAGTTCAATATCGTGAAACCATCTTCGGTAAATCTGAAGTTCAAGGTAAATATAAGAAACAAAATGGTGGTGCAGGACAATTTGGTGATGTTTGGATTAGATTTGAACGTAATCCAGATGATGAAGGTTTAGTATTTGAAGAAGAAATCTTTGGTGGAGCCGTTCCTAAAAACTTCTTCCCATCTGTTGAAACAGGCTTAAGAAGCTGTATGGGTAAAGGACCTTTAGCTGGATGCAGAGTTGTTAATATTAAGGCTACATTATATGATGGTTCTTATCACCCAGTTGATTCAAAACCAAATTCATTTGAAGCTGCTGCAAGAATCGCTTTCAAAAAGGGCATTCCTGCTGCTAATCCAGCAATTCTAGAACCAATTGGTAAAGTTACAGTATTATGTCCAGAAGAATATACTGGTGATATTATTGGTGACTTTAATAAGCGTCGTGGCATGATCATGGATACTGGTTCTACAGAAGATGGCGAAGCTAAGATTGATGCTGAAGTGCCAATGGCTGAAATGTTAAAATATGCTACTGAACTTCGTTCAATGACTAAAGGTAGAGGAACATATGTAATTGACTTCGATCGTTATGAAAGAGCTCCTCAAAATGTAGCTGATAAAGTTATCGCTGCTGCTGCTAAAGATCTTCAAGACGATGATGAAGATTAATGAATTAAATAATCTATATTAAATATCATAAGCTCTCAAATAACTGAGAGCTTATGTTTTATAATAAAATAAGAATATGCCATTAACCATTAGAAGAGATGATATTTTTAATATAAAATGTGATGCTATTGTAATACCTACAGATAGTTATTTTTCACATAGTGGAAGCATTGATAAAAAAGCATATGAAATGATTGGTAACAGTTTAAATGACTATGCAAAAAAGCTAAATGTAGGTGAAGCAATATTATGTAATGTAGGCCTTAAAAAATGTGATTATTTAATATTTGCTTGTGGACCTATTTATAATGGTGGCCAAGAAGAAGACTTAAAAAAGACCTATGAAAATTGCTTAAAATTAGCTTTAGATAATAATCTAAAGTCAATAGCCTTTCCTTTAATATCATCAGGTACATTTAAATATCCTAAGGGAAAAGCTTTAACTATCGCAACCAATACAATAAGTGAATTCTTATTGAATAACGAAATGGATATTTATCTATTAGTATATGATAATCAAGCATTCGCTGAATCCAAAAAGATATTTGATGATGTACAAGACTATATTGATGAATATATCGAAATAGAAAAAGATGTTTTATTGGGAAGTAATAATGTCTATGGTGCATTTGAAGATTTAATTCCTGAATCAAGTGTTGGATCAAAATGCTTTAAGCCTGATTTAAGTTTTGGTGAATACTTAATTAAGCTAATTGATGAAAGACAATTAAAAGATTCTATAGTTTATAAAAAAGCCAATATTAATCGTGATGTTTTTAATAAAATAGTAAATAATAAGGTTAAAAAGCCCAAGAAAAAGACTTGTGTTGCTTTGGCTATTGCGCTTGAATTAAATCTTGAAGAAGCATATGAATTATTAGATAAGGCAGGTTACACATTAAGTAATAGTTTTGTCTTTGACTTAATTATTAAATATGCCATAGAAAATAAAATTTATAACATCTACGATATAAATGAAATATTGTTTCAATATGATCAAGAATTGTTAGGATAAAATGTTGCTTATAAAGCAACCTTTTATTTTCTTCTTTTTAATAATATGAACTTGTTAAAAGGAGGAACAAAATGAATAACAATTTAACAGAAGTAGTATTTATTTTAGATATGTCAGGTTCAATGTCTAGTTTAACCGATGACACAATTGGCGGTTTTAATTCAATGTTAAGGAAACAAAAAGAAAACAAGGATGAATGTCTTGTATCAACAGTATTATTTAATGATAATAGTGAAGTAATCTATGATAGAGAACCAATTAATCAAATTAAAGAAATGACAACAAAAGAATACTGTCCATGTGGTTGCACAGCTTTAATTGATGCACTAGGTGGAGCTATTAAACACATTAAAAAAGTTCATCGTTATATTAGAAAAGAAGATGTGCCAAGCAAAACGGTCTTTATCATCACTACTGATGGTTATGAAAATGCATCAAGAAAATATTCATCAGATGAAGTTAAAAAAATGGTGAGTAAGCAAAAAGAAGAAGGGTGGGAATTTATCTTTCTAGGGGCTAATATTGACGCTGTAGAAACTGCTAAACAATATGGTATAAGTGAAGATCGTTGTTCAAATTATATTAACGATAAAAAGGGTGTTAAAAAGAACTATGATGTTGTTGGCGACCTTATTATGGATATTAGAACAACAGGTTCGATTGATAAAGGCTGGAATGCTAAAATCAAAGAAGATTATAATAAAAGAAAATAAGATAATGAAGCTCACAAATGTAAGCTTCTTATTTTTTTGATATAATCGTTTAATAAAAGAGGGTAAAGTTATGAAAAGAATAGGAATTTTATGCTTAATATTATTAGTATTCTTAAGTGCTTGTAGTGTTAAAGAAGATGAAGAAAGTCAAGGTTGTGATTTATTTGAAGAATGTGGTGATGAAAGTATAAGCCTTGGTGATTTTAAATTAGATTATGAATCTTTAAATGGTCAAAAAAATAAAAATGATAAAGAATATCGTGTAGTTGAAATAAGTGCTGACAATCCTTTTGTATATAGCAATGAAGAAGAAATCACAAATCTTTTAGATAGTAATGAATCATTTTATTTATATGTTGGCGATAAATTATGCCCATGGTGCCGCAGTTCCATTGAATCAGCTATAAGAATTGCGAAAGAAAAAAATATCGATAAAATCTATTATTTAGATATATGGGATGATGAAGGCAATGAAATATTTAGAGATAAATATGTTGTTGAAGATGGCAAGTTAAAACAAGTCATTAAGGGTACAGTTTTATATCAAAGACTAATTGAAGATTTTAAAGAATTTTTAAAAGACTATACATTAAAGAGTGATGATATTACTTATGAAGTGAATGAAAAGCGTATTTTTGCGCCAAGTTATTTCTATATAGAAAATGGAAAACTTATAAGATTTACTGAAGGAACATCAAAAAATCAAAGCAGTGCATATCAAGAATTAGATGAAACAATTGTTTCAGATCAAGAAGAATTATTTAGAGAATTCTTCAAATAATACTAATAAAGGCTTATTTAAGCCTTTTTGTTATAAAATATTTTTATATTTATAGGTGAATTATGTTACAAAAATTTAAAACAGAAATTTATGAATTAACAAGAAAAGAAAAAAGAAATGTCTATGTTTATGTACCTGATTATGAAGGGCGTTTTCCTGTATTATATATGTTTGATGGGCATAATCTTTTCTATGATGAAGAAGCTACTTATGGAAAATCGTGGGGCTTAAAAAAGTATTTAGATGAAAACAACGTACCATTAATTGTTGTAGGAATCGAATGTAACCACCATGAAGAGAAATATCGTTATGGAGGAAGGCTGTCAGAATATAGTCCATTTGACTTTAATGATCCTTATTGGGGAGACATTAAAGGAAGAGGCAAAATAACTATGGACTTTATTGTCAATGAATTAAAACCTTATATTGATGATAATTATCCAACGCTTTCTGATCGTAAATATACATTTATTGGCGGCTCATCAATGGGTGGTTTAATGACTCTATATGCATTGAGCGAATATAATGATGTCTTTTCACGTGGCGCTAGTTTGTCACCAACAATTATCTTTGCGCCAGAACATGTATTATCTATGGTAGAAAAAACTAAATATCGAGCCAATACTGTTTTATATATGGATTATGGTGAGCAAGAAATTGCTTATGAAAACACAAGAGAACTATATGGTGATCTCAGTTCTTTACTTATTAAAAAGAAAGTTTTATTGGATAGTCGTGTTGTCTTAAAAGGCAAGCATAATGAAGAATCGTGGGAAAAGGCCATACCTTTTTTTATGGAAACACTATTCTATCGTTTATAGGAGTTTTATGGAAACTAATTATTTTGAATTTTATAGTAATAATTTAAATCGCAACATGCCAATTAAAGTATACGGGCAAAAAGGCAAGCCAATCTTATTTATACCTTGTCAAGATGGACATTTTTATGATTTTGAAAACTTTAAAATGCTTGATACATTTAGTTCATTCATTGATAATAATGAATGTATGGTTTTTGCGATAGATACAATCGATATTGAAACTTGGAGTGCTAAAGATAATGATCCATATTATCGCATAAGACATCACGAAGAATGGATTAATTACATCACAAGGGAACTTGTCCCATTTATTAGAGAATATACAAACAAAAAGAACAACTGGAGTGGCTATCCTGGAATTATGACTTTTGGTATGTCAATGGGTGCTACTCACGCTTTAAATCTATATTTACGTTTTCCTGATTTATTTGATCGTTGTTTAGCACTTAGTGGTGTCTATAATGCATCATTTTTCTTAGGCGATTATATGGATGAAATTGTCTATCAAAATTCAGCTACCGATTATATGTCTCATATGGAAATTGGCCATCCTTTCATCCAAAAATATAATGAGCATAAAGCTGTTGTATGTGTAGGCAAGGGTGCATGGGAAGAGCCATGGAGTACATATTTTTTAGATGAACAATTTCATCGTTTAGGTATTAATATTTGGGTAGATTATTGGGGAGAAGATGTTAACCATGATTGGCCATGGTGGCATAAACAAGTTCCTTATTTCTTGCCTTATTTATTGGAGGAAAAATAATATGACTAATTTTATTTATTTATCACCAAATTTTCCTGCTAACCATTGGAATTTTTGTCGTCAATTAAAAGATAACGGAATCAATGTACTTGGGATTGGTGATGCCAACTATGATGATTTATCTAATGATTTAAAAGCTTCTTTAAACGAATATTATAAAGTTTCTTCGCTTGAAAATTATGAAGAAGTATATAGAGCTGTCGCTTTCTTTTCATACAAATATGGCCGTGTAAATTGGCTAGAATCAAATAATGAATATTGGCTAGAAAGAGATAGTAAATTGCGTGATGATTTTAATATCAATTCTGGTTTTCACTTTAAAGATATGAATGATATTAAATATAAATCAAAGATGAAAGCTAATTATATTAAAGCTGGAATCAAAGTTGCTAGATATCATATGGTTGATGATATAGAAAGCTGCAAAGATTTTATTAAAGAAGTAAATTATCCTGTTGTAGTTAAACCTGATAATGGAGTAGGAGCATCTGATACACATAAAATTAAAAACGATGATGATTTAATTAAATTCTTTAATAATAAATTAGATGTCACTTATATTATGGAAGAATTTATTAGCGGAATTGTTGAAACATATGATGCGATTGTTGATTCTAATGGAGATCCTATTTTTGAAAATGGCAATGTGACATTGGCTAATCTAATGGAAACAGTTAGTGAAAATGGAAATTGTGCATTCTATGAAAGAAGTATCTTGCCTGATGATTTATTAAAAGCTGGAAGAGCTTGCGTAAAAGCTTTTGGTGTAAAAAGTAGAATGATTCATTTTGAGTTTTTCCGTTTATTAGAAGATCAACATATTGGAAAGAAAGACGAAATTGTAGCCTTAGAAGTAAATATGCGTCCAAGCGGTGGGATATCTCCTACAATGATGAATTGGGCTAATGGAACTGATGTCTATAAGATATGGGCCGATATGATAGCGTTCAATTCAACAAATAAAAAAGCTGAATACAAGGAAGTTTGTGTCTTTGCGTCTAGAAGAGATGGCCACAATTTTAAATTATCAAATGATGAAGTAAGAGAAAAATACGCATCTGTTTTAAGACAAGAAGGAAGAGTTGAAGAAGCATTATCTGGTGCGATGGCTAACTATATGTTTATCGCTAATTTTAAAAGCGAACAGGAAGCTAAAGACTTCGTTAAAATAGTATTAGAAGAAATATAAATTGTATAATAAACATATGGTAGAGATTTTTGATTTAACTAAAAAGAAATTGTTAGAAAAATATTTTAAAGACATTAAAAAATATTATCTAAAAACTTTAGAAGAATTAAAACTAAAAGATGATTTTGATGCGTCTTTAATAATTGTTGGAAAAAGAAAAATTAGAAGTATAAATAGAGATTATCGAAATAAAGACAAGGAAACAGATGTCATCTCTTTTGCGAATATCGATTCAAATGACTATGACTTTTTAGATGAAAGAATTAACTTAGGTGACATCTTTATCAATGTTGATAGAGTATATAGTCAAGCTAAAAAATATGAACACTCTGAAAAAAGAGAATTTATCTTCTTATTTGTCCATGGATTATTACATTTATTAGGTTATGATCACATGGAAAAGAATGATGAAGAAATCATGTTTAAACTACAAGATAAAATAGTTGGTAAATTGAAATAATGAAGAAATTTATTGATGCCTTTAATGGTCTAAAAATCGCATTAAAAGAAAAGTCCGTAATGATTCAATGCATTCTTGGTTTAATGGCCATAATTGGTGGTCTTATTATTAAACTTGATGAATATGAATGGCTGGCATTTATGATTTGTATTGGGCTAGTGATTAGTTTAGAAATAGCTAATTCAGTAATTGAAAAATTATGTGATTTATATTCAACTAAATATGATGAAAGAATTAAGATAATTAAAGATATGGCAAGTGCATTCGTGCTTGTTGCCAGTATCTTTGCGCTTATAGTTTGCATAATAGTTGTCATAAGGAGAATTTAAATGAACAAAGAAGAATTAATTAAGAAGGCATTTGAAGGCTTAAAACATGCATATGCACCATATTCAAAATATCAAGTAGGTGCATGTGTATTAACTAAAGATGGCAAATATTTTTTAGGTTGCAACATTGAAAATGCTGCTTATCCAAGTGGCGTTTGTGGGGAAAGGGTAGCTGTATTTAATGCTTATGCCAACGGTTATAATAAAGACTCTATTGAAGCAATTGCGATTGTCACAAGTGGTAAAAGGATTGGCACACCTTGTGGAATGTGTAGACAAGCACTAAGCGAACTTTTAAATGCAGATACACCAATTATTCTTTCTAATGGTGAAGATGAGATGATCACAAACATCAGTGAATTATTACCATATAATTTTTCAAGTGAGGATTTAGATTAATGCAATCGGGATTTGTGGCTCTTATTGGTAAACCAAATGCTGGCAAAAGTACATTAATAAACGCTTTATTAGATAAAAAAGTTGCTATCACAACTTATAAAGCCCAAACAACCAGAAATTCAATTCTTGGCATTTTAAATAAAGAAAATCTACAAATTATTTTTATTGATACGCCAGGTATTCATGAAGCTAAAACATATTTAGGCTCTTACATGAATAAAGAAGCTTATGCCAGTGCTGATGGTGCTGACATAATCTATTATGTAATAGATGGCCAAAAGGGCTTAAATAATGAAGATAAAGAAATTTTAAATAAATTATTTTCATATGATATCCCTATATTTGCGATATTTAATAAGATTGATGAAATAAGCAATGACAAGTTAATTGAAAGATGTAATTATGCAGCTAATCATTATGATTTTAAAGAGATAATACCGATTAGTGCACTAGAAAAAAACAATCTTGATGAATTATTAGAAACGACAAAGAAATATCTAAATGATGGCATTCTTTATTATCCAGAAGATGTTGATGAAGTTAATACTTTAGAATTTAAAATAAGTGAAATTATCAGAGAAAAGATAATTTTAAATACATACGAAGAAATACCTCATCTAACAGCTGTTAAAATTGATGAATATAAAGAAAAAGAAAACAAAATCTTTATTGAAGCAAGCATAATTGTGAATAAACAATCACATAAAGGAATAATTATTGGTAAACAAGGTTCAATGCTTAAAAAAATTAATATGGCAGCATCTAAAGAATTAAAAGAATTATTAAATAAAAAAATAGTTTTATCTTTATATGTCAAAGTCGAAGAAGACTGGCTTAATAAAGAAAAGAAATTATTTGATTTAGGATATTTTAATGAATGATAAGATTAAAGCTTTAGTTTTAAGTATCAATGATTATCGTGAAAATGACTCTATCTTACAGGTGATATCTGAAGATAAGTCTTTTTTATCATTAGTAGTAAGAGGTGCTAAAAAGTTAACAACAAAACATCATTTTAATACTTTGTGTATATATGAATTTATTATTGATTATAAAGACAACAAGACAATTTATACGATACATAATGGTAAATTAATTGAATCATTTTATGAAGATAAGGATTTAGCACTTTTATCTTACAAGAATATCTTATTAGAATTAACAATTAAATCTAAAGAGTTATATGAATTTGAAATGTACAAAAATATTTGTTGTACATTAAGAGATATTAATAGACAGAATATGTACTTACTTGGTTCATTATATGTGAGCTATTTATTAAGACTATATGGTATTAATCCAAATGTTGATTCATGTGTAATATGTGGAAATAAGAAAGTTGTCACTATTTCTAATCGCTATGGTGGCTTTTTGTGTCAAGAACATCTAAATCAAGAAACAACATTAAGTATCGACTATCTAAAGAAATTTAGATTAATAAATAAGGCTAATTTTAATAATTATGACTTAATAAAAGACGTTGAATATGATATAAAAGATTTTAGTATTATTATTGATTTCTTTATTAATAATAGTGACATTAATATTAAGTCTTATAAGTTTTATAAAGAATTATTTGGTTAAAATATGTTGAAGAAAAAAATTGGATTGATTACTTTAATAAGTTTGATACTAGGATGCCTATTTGGTTATTTTTTCAAAGAGAAATCTTTGGCTATCGAATTTATTGGAACATATTATATTAGCACTTTAAAAGTGATGATTACGCCATTATTGTTTACTTCGATATCATTAACAATCTATCAAACAAGTAAGAAAAAAGATCATCAAATCATTAAGACAATAGTCTTATTTATAATCATGTTTATAATTACTTTTTTAATAACTAGTTTGATTGTCTTAATTATCAAACCGGGTATTAATATTAATTTAATTGATGAAGAATGGACAGGGCAAACAAATCAAATTAGTATTTTAAGTATTTTAAAGAATTTATTACCAAAAAATTTAAATGATATATTTATAAATCCAAAAGTTTTCTTTATTATTTTTATAGTCTTTGTCTTTGGCAAAATTTCTTCTTATTTTAAATTAGATAAGCTTTTTAATTATATTGAAATCTTTAAAAACTTCATTTATAAAGTATTAGAAATAATCATTTATATAACGCCATTTGCCACTTTTTCTTTAATGGCCAACACAATATATAAATATGGTTCAATATTCTTTGGTGTTGGTTTAGGCTATATTTTAACGGCATATTTAGCGGCTATCATTTCAATGTTTGTGGTAATGATATTGCCATTAAAGATATTTTGTGGAATTGGCATATTAGAATTTATTAAGAAAGTATATAAGATTTGGATTATGACTATTAGTACTTGTTCAAGCGCATCAACGCTTCCTTTTACTGTTAAATTATGTAATGAAGAATTTAATATTCCAAGCGAAACAACAGATGTTGTTGTACCTCTTGGTTGCACAATACACATGTGTGGAGGTGCTGTAAGCTTTGCGTTACTTGGTCTTTTCTGTATGAATATTTATGGCATACAAATTGATATTGGTACATATATCTTAATGATTTTGGCAGCTTTATTTATCAATATGGCAGCACCTGGAATTCCTAATGGTGGTGTAGTAATTGGAGCTACATATTTACAGTTGTTTGGCATACCATTAAGCTTTATTGGCTTTTATAGTGGCATCTATAAATTATTAGATATGATTTATACAACACTTAATGTTACTGGTGATATAAGCGCAAATATATTAATTAATTATTCAAATGAAAAAAAGAAGAAGAGTTAAAAAAGGCCGATTATTATTAGTTATTTTATTGATGACAATAATTTTATTATTATTAATACTTGGTATCAAGGCTTTATTTGATAATGATGACTATTCATTCAATAAGAATAATTTAAATATTAATGAATTAGATTATAGTGAAATGAAAGAATTTGATTTCACATTGAATTCTAAGGCCTATATGTTAATAAGACTAAATGATTTTAAAGTTTTATATGGTCACAATATTAATAATCGCATTTATCCAGCTAGTTTAACTAAAATAGTAGCTTTAGATAGTATTGTAAGAAATATAAACGATTTTGATGAAACATCATCTATTACTAATGAAGATTATATTGAATTAATAAATGAAAATGCTTCAATAGCTGGTTTAAAGACAAATGTTGAATATAGTTTAAAAGATCTTCTTTACGCTTTAGTTCTTCCAAGTGGTGCAGATGCATCAAGAGCCTTTGAACATTATTTAGCTAAAGACAATTTAATTTTAGTTGATGAGATGAATAAAGTTGTAAGTGAATTAAATCTTACTGATTCACATTTTACTAATAGTTCAGGTTTGCATGATGAAAATCTTTATACTAGTCTTGATGATTATTGTCGAATTGTCATTGATACGCTGTTAAACAATGAAGGCAAAGCTGTTTTAAAATCATTTGAATATACATTAGAAGATGGCACTCATTTTAATTCCACACTTAAAGCTTTAAAAAGAGATGACAACATCAAAACATATGGTGGCAAAACCGGTTTTACTGGGGAAGCTGGTGAGAATATTATGATTTTATATTCATGTGATAATCGTTCATATATGTTGATATTAGCTAATGCGGATGGAAATCCATATCTTGGACAAAATTATCACTTCAATGATGTGAATAAAATATTTAATTATTTATATAATTAAATAGATAAATAGAAGGAGAAAAAAAGATGATTCAATTTTTAATTAGTTTATTAGTTGGCGCCCTTGTTGGTTATGTAGCAGGTAGAGTTATGAATTCTGGTTCTAAAGGCTTATTAATGAACTGTCTAATTGGTATTGTTGGTAGTTCTGTAGGCCATTTTGTCTATGGCTTGCTTGGCATTCAAACAACAAACTTTCTTGGAGATTTTTTATGTAGTGTAATTGGAGCTATTATTGTAATATTTGTTGCTAGAAAAATAAGCAAATAATATGTTTTATGTAATTGGCGGTTCCAATATTGATATTTATTGTAAAAGCGATAAAGAATTAATTCTTAAAGATTCAAATCCTTGTAAGCTTTCATATTCATTTGGTGGTGTCGCAAGAAATGTAGTTGAGAATTTGTCTAATCTTCATGAAAGAATTTGTTTTATTAGTGCTTTTGGCAATGATCATTTTGGTGAAGCAATTAAAAATGATTTAATAAAAAGAAATGTTGATTTATCTTATTGTTTAACGGTTGACGGCTATTCTACATCGACATATATCGCTATCTTAAATGAGAATGATATGTTTGTTGGTGTTAATGATATGTCTGTTTTAAATAAATTAGATAAGAAGCATTTAAGTGTTTTATGTGATGTTGTTAAAGATGATGATTTACTATTCTTAGATACTAATTTAGATAGAGAATTAATTGAATATATTCTTAAAAATATTAAGGGTATAAAAGTATGTGATGCGATTAGTGCGAATAAAGTTATTAAACTTGATAGTTTGACTAAATATTTGACATGTTTAAAAATGAATGAACTTGAAGCTAAAACTTTAAGTAAAAAAGATTTAAACACAAAAGAAGAAATAGTCGCATACATCAAAAGTTTAATTAGTGATGGCTTAAAAGAAGTTCTTATTACTGGCAAAGATTATTTATATATTGGCAACAATGAACAAATTGTTAAATATAAACATAACGCTTATAGACAAAAGCCTGTAAATGTTTCTGGAGCTGGTGATGCGTTAATATCTTATTATATGGCAATGCGTTACAAAGGAAAATCAATTGAAGATGCAGCTAGAATCGGCATTACAGCTAGCGTATTAACGGTTGATGAAAATAAATCAGTTAAGGATATGGATTTAAATTTTGTATTAGAAAAAAGTAAAGAAATAATCATTGAAAAAGAGAATTAAAAAGCTGCTTATTTAGCAGCTAATTTTTTGCCTATTAGTTTAGTGATAGCTTCACAAGTTTCTTCTTCTTCAATTCCGAAACGCCTATATATTTTTGAATCAATATCTAATACACCAAATATTTTATTCTCAAAAATGATAGGGGTAACAAGTTCTGAACACGAATCAGGATCGCAAGCAATATGTCCATCAAATTCATTTACATCTTGAACATTTAATAACATTTTTCGACTATATGATGTTCCACAAACACCTTTACCTACTTCGATAGATGTACATGCGACTTTACCTTGAAATGGTCCAAGCTGTAATTTACCATTTTTATAAAAGTAAAAACCAGCCCAGTTGATATTGTCCATACTTTGATAAATTGCAGCAGTTACATTACATAATGCGGATAATTTATCTTCTTCTTTTAATAATTCTTCAATTTGTTTAACTAATATTTCGTTCATATAAAACATTATAAAACTTGTTAAGAAAAAAAGATAATACTATAATTTCTTATATATAAAGGGGTGCTGTAATGGCTGAGATTAGACCCTTAAACCTGATCTAGGTAATGCTAGCGTAGGGATGATATCCTTGCGCCTTAATGAAAGAAGGTGCTTTTTTAATGAAAAATATTACTACTAGAAAATTAGTTGAAGCTGCATTGATGATTGCGATTGCTACAGTATTAAGCTTATTTAAAATTGATTTGCCATTTGGTGGCGGTGTAACGATTGTTAGTATGTTGCCACTTGTTATTCATTCTCATCGATATGGTGTTAAATGGGGAGTGTTTACAGCCTTTGTTTATAGTATTTTTCAATTATTACTTGGTATGGACAACGTTTCTTATGCATCAAATATAATTGGTGCAGTTGTCATAATATTATTTGACTATATAATTGCTTATACAGTTATCGGTTTAGCTTCGTTGTTTGGCAAAGATTCTAAAGGAATAGTTTTAGGTATTCTATTTGCTTTCTTTTTAAGATTTTTATGTCATTATATTACAGGCGTATTTATTTGGGATGGATGGATGCCAGAAACATTTATGAATTTGCCGATGACTAGTCCTTGGATTTATAGCTTGCTTTATAATGGCTGGTATATGTTAGTAGAAACGATATTAACAATACTTGTTGCTTTGCTTTTAAACAAAACTGCAGGACAAAGAATCTTTAATGTAAAATAGTCATTTAAAAATTGTTGAGTTATAATTTTTTTATGGGCTTACAAATTGGTGACAAAATACATGTTCAATCATATAAACATAATGGAACTTTGCATCGTACATGGTCAAAGGCTTTTGTGATTGATTTGAAAGATGATTGTGCTGTTGCTGTTACTGATCATACTTGGGTTGTAGAAGCTGATGGCAGACGTTGGCTAACTAAAGAACCAGCTATTTGTTTTTATTACTATAAGAGATGGTTTAATGTTATTTCAATGATAAGAAAAACAGGAATCTATTATTATTGTAATATCGCTTCTCCAAGCTTATATGATGGTGAGGCAATAAAGAACATTGATTATGATTTAGATGTTAAAGTTTTTCCTGATAAAGAATATATTATTTTAGATCGCAATGAATATGAATATCATTGTGAGAAAATGAATTATCCAGATAGTATCAAAAAGATAATTGAAAGTGAATTAAATGACTTGATAAAAATGATTGAAAATCAAGAAGCTCCATTTAATCAAACGTATATAAATAACTATATTATGAAATACTTTGAGATGACTTTAGAAAAAGAAAAGAAAGAAAACTTGTCTATTGATTAGAATAAATGACTTAATTATCAAAATTAAGTCATTTTTTTATCAAATAAATAAAAACTTTTTTAAAAATTTTTTAATTTTTGTTATTTTTTATCAATTTATACATTAATAAAAGCCTTTATTTATCGTGTTTTAAACGAATTGAAAAAAAATTAAAAAAATTTGAAAAAAATTGTTGACTTATGTTTTTTATTTTGTTATATTAAATAAGCACCGCATAAGAGATGCGATGTAGTGAGATGCGATAAAGCATTGAACTTGATCTTTGAAAACTGAATAGGAAGCAATTAAACAAACGTCAATTCATTAAGTAATCAAGGTTTTTAAAACCTATAATAAAGAGTCATTCAAACGGAGAGTTTGATCCTGGCTCAGGATTCACGCTGGCGGCGTGCTTAATACATGCAAGTCGAACGAGTGAAGATGATTGATCCTTCGGGTGATTTCATTGGATCGAGTGGCGAACGGGTGAGTAATACATAGGCAATCTGCCCTAAGGACTGGGATAACGGTTAGAAATGACCGCTAATACCGGATAGGTAATAAGAAGGCATCTTCTTATTATTAAAGTTGGGTTTCCAACACCATAGGATGAGCTTATGCTGTATTAGCTTGTTGGCGGGGTAACAGCCCACCAAGGCGATGATACATAGCTGGTCTGAGAGGATGAACAGCCACATTGG
>JAFRCV010000022.1 GCA_017404205.1 Erysipelotrichaceae bacterium | reverse complement strand
TTGGAGCATTTACAGTTGGAGTAACTTTAGCGATTGTAAAGTCTTTAGTAGCAGTAGCTCCATTGTAGTTTGTAGTAGCAGAAATAGTTGCTTTTACAGTATATGTTCCAGCATTTGTAGGAACAGTTGTCGTATATGTAGCATCATCTGCACCTTTTACTTTATATTCATAAGTTACAGTTCCATTGCCTGGGTTAGAATTTGTACCAGGAGCAGGAGTGCTAGCTGTACTGCCATATGTCCAACCATTAATTTCTACACTTGGGTTTTGGATATCAGCTTTAGCAATTGTAACTGTAATTGATTCAAGAGGAGTTGGGATATCTGTAAAGTTTCCAATATCTTCTTCCTTTTTATCAGTAACATATTTAAACCATACTTTATAATCGCCTGCATTTTTACCATTTGGAATGTCAGTAGACCATAAAGAAGAATCTTCTGCAGGTTCACTGTCAGATACAGCGTAATATAAAGAATATGTAGTAGGTTTCATTTGATAATCAGGCTTATTAATTAAAGCTTGATTTTCGCCATTAAATACTAAAGATGATTTTACTGTTGGCTTTTGATTATCATGAAGAATACGACTTTCAAAATGCTTTTCGATTGTAAAATCTTTTGTAGCTGAATTAGCAGAATAATTATTAGTTTGAGCAATAGCTACCTTAACTGTATAGCTACCAGCATTGCTAGGAGCTGTAGTAGATTCAGCATAATAAGTTCCGTTATTAGCTGTACCATAATATGTAATAGTTTGAGTACCATTACCAGTATTACCAGTAACTACTGGAGTGTTAGCATCTTCTTCATAAATCCAATTTTCAATATCAATACTAGGAGAAATAGAAGCTCTATTAATTGTGAAATTTTTTGAAACACTCTTTCCTTTGTAATTGCTTGTTTGAGCAATATTAGCTGTTACCGTATATGTTCCAGCATTGCTTGGCTTAGTAGCACTATTATAAGATGTACCGCCATTTACAGTGCCTGTGTAATTATAAACAACTGTACCATTTCCAGAATTTCCACTTACACTTGGATTTTTTGCGGTTTCGCCATATGTCCAATTATCAAGCGATAGTGTTGGATTGATTTCAGCTTTCGCAATAGTAACAGTTAAGCAAACTGGAGTGGTTGTATGATTGTTGTCTGGATTAATTGCACGATACCATACATAATATGTTCCAGCATTAGTGGTTTGTGGTAGTCCATCAGCCCAACCAGTAGTTGGTGCAGTTGTATTGCTTGAACCAATAGCGTATTGCATTTTGCCATTAGTAGCTTCGCCACCACTTATTAATGCTTGATTGTTGCCATTATAAACTAAATTTGTTTTTACAGTTGGAGCAGTTTTTACAGTTGGATCAACAACTTTTGTAACAGTATATGTCTTGTTATCAGCTGACATACTAGCTGTTGCATTAGTTAAAGTAAAATTATCGCTATTATAAGAAATGAAAGCAGCAGTATTACCTTTAATTACAGCATCAGTTGAATCAAATGTAAATTTTCCGCTTGTTGCACCAGCCATTTGGCTATTTATATATAATCCACCAGAATTAGAAACTTCAGTTACTGCTGGAGTAGTAGAGCCTGTGGAATTATAAAGTGTTGAAATTTTTGTTCCTGATCCAAAATTAGTATTATATGTATCAGAAAGATTTAATGTTAAAGAACCAGTACCAGTGAATTTTAATTTTCCAGTTCCTCTTTTATATATAACATGAAGAGTATTTCCTTCATCATAAGGAATATAAGTATTATAACTAAGAGAGATTGAATTTGTTCCTGTTAAATTAATAGTATAATCATCATTGCCACTAAAAAGGATAACTGCATGAGGAGCGTTACCAACATGACAGTTATTAGTTGTTAAATTAAAGTTATTTAATGAAAGTGTATGCGTACTTTCATCCCAACTCCAACCAGTTCCCGATTTACTTGAATCTAATTTAGTTGAAGAAGTTCCATTTTCGCCAGTAAAAAACCAATCACTTGTTCCAGCTGAGACTTCAACATTACTAATTGGAACAATACTTATAACTAGTAATAAAGAAATAAACAATTTTCTTAATTTCATCATCATACTTAGTCCTCCATAAGCACAATAAAAACAATATTTTCCAAAATTATTTTATCATAAATATTTTTTCATAAATTATTAAGTTTAATAAAAAAGATGGAACTTTTAATTCCATCTTTTAATGTTGTTTTAATTATTCATTAGGATCATTGAATCTAACTCTTGGTGCATATGAAGTATGTAATAATTCATGTGCTAAATGAGAATTTGGTTCGCCTAAAAATTTAGCGTATAATTCCTGAATTTGAGGATTGTTATGAGATTGTCTAATAACTTGTCTTTCATCTTCGGAATATAGAGCTTTAGCTCTTTTTTCTTTATATGTATCAAGAATATTATCTTCTTCATTTGGCAAGAAGCATGGTTTAACATATGATTGACCGCCACCATTGATACAGCCACCAGGACAACCCATGATTTCAATGAAGTGATATTTAGATTTGCCTTCTCTTATTTCATCAAGAAGAACTTTAGCACTTCTCATACCTGATGCAATTGCGACATTTACAACTGTACCATCTATATCAAGAGATGCTTCTCTAATGCCAGCGTCATGTCCTCTTACTTCGCTGAATTCAATCTTTTCATATTCTTTACCAGTCAACGCATGATAAACAGTTCTTAAAGCTGCTTCCATAACACCACCAGTAACACCGAATATAACAGCAGCACCAGTGTAGTCACCCATGATATCTTGATCCCAATCTTCATCAGGAAGTCTATTGAAGATGATGCCTGCACGTTTAATCAATCTGCCTAATTCTCTAGTAGTTAATACACAGTCAACATCATATAAACCATTAACTTTTAATTGTTCTCTTTGTCTTTCGTATTTCTTAGCAGTACATGGCATTACAGATACTACGAAGATGTCTTTAGGATCGATACCTTTTTGTTTAGCCCAATAAGACTTGATGATAGCGCCTTGCATTTGGTGTGGAGATTTACAAGAAGATACATGATCTAATAAGTCTCCATAATAGTATTCAGCATAATTAATCCAACCTGGCGAACAAGAAGTAATCATTGGAAGTACACCACCATTTTTAATTCTTCCTAATAATTCTGTTCCTTCTTCCATGATTGTTAAGTCTGCACCAAAGTTAACATCATAGCATCTTTCAAAGCCAAGTCTTCTTAATGCAGCAATCATCTTACCAGTAACAGGAGTACCAATTGGCAAGCCAAATTCTTCGCCAAGTGATGCTCTTACAGCAGGAGCAACTTGTACGATTACATGTTTACCAGCTTTGAATGCTTCATCGATTCGATCAATCTCAGAAACTTCCATTAAAGCACCAGTTGGACAAACAGTAGTACATTGTCCACATAAGATACATGGCGAATCTTTAAAACTTCTATTTTCGGCAGGACCAACAATAGTCTTAAAGCCTCTACCAATAAAGCCTAATACTGAGAAGCCATGTGCTTTTTCACATCTAGCAATACATCTACCACAAAGGATACATTTAGAAGTATCTCTCATGATACTAGGAGTTAATCTATCTATTGTAACTTCTGTCTTTTCGCCAGCATAAGCACCTTCTCTAGCGCCTACTAATTGTGCAACATGCAATAATTCGCAATGACCATTCTTATCACATTGTTGACAATTTTGATTATGATTTGAAAGCAATAATTCAACACTTGTTCTTCTTGCTTGACTAGCTTTAGGAGTAGATATTCTAATTTCCATGCCTTCAGCAACTTGATATGTACAAGCAGTTACTAAACCTCTTGCACCTGTTGCTTCTACTAGACATACACGACATGATGCTCTTGAACATTCACCATGGTTATATGCACATAAACTAGGAATTTCATAACCACATTGTTTTGCAGCTTCAAGGATTGTTAAGCCAGCTTCAACACTATATGGTATGCCTTCAATTTTAATATTAACTTTTGACATATCTATTCTCCTTACTCCTTACTAATGGCATTAAATTTACATGTAGCAATACAAGCACCACATTTAATACATTTATTTTGATCAATGACCATAGCTGGTAATTTTTTACCTTCAGCAATATATTCAGGAACAATCTTGCTGATTGCATCAGCAGGACAGCCCTTAGCACACATACCACAACCAAAGCATTTATCTTTATCAATTACATATTGCATTAAATTCTTACAAACATGAGCAGGACACTTCTTATCAACGATATGAGCGATATATTCATCTCTAAAGTGTGCTAATGTTGATAATACTGGGTTAGGAGCTGTTTGGCCAAGGCCACATAAAGCATTAGATTTAATATTAGCTGCTAAAGATTCTAATTCATCTAAATCTTCCATTGTGCCTTTACCATCACAAATCTTTGTTAAGATTTCAAGCATACGTTTAGTACCAATACGGCAAGGAGAGCATTTACCGCATGATTCATCAACGATGAAATCCATATAGAATCTTGCAACATCGACCATACAGTTATCTTCATCTAATACAATCATGCCACCCGATCCCATCATTGAACCAGCTTCAACTAGATTATCAAAATCAATTGGTGTATCTAATTCTTTCTCTGTTAAACAACCACCAGAAGGACCACCAGTTTGTACAGCTTTAAAGTTCTTATTATTAGGACAACCACCACCTATTTCATAAATGATTTCTCTTAATGTAGTACCCATAGGAATTTCAACTAGACCAGTATTGGTGATCTTGCCACCTAAAGCGAATACTTTTGTACCTTTAGAACGTTCAGTACCAATTGAGCTAAACCAATCAGCGCCCTTTAAGATAATTTGAGCGACATTAGCTAATGTTTCAACATTGTTGATGATTGTTGGCTTACCCCAAACACCAGATACTGCTGGGAATGGTGGTTTAGTGACTGGCATACCACGTTTGCCTTCAATTGATTGAATTAAAGCAGTTTCTTCTCCACATACGAAAGCACCTGCACCTAAACGTAATTCAAGTTCAAAATCAAAACCCGTACCAAGAATATTCTTTCCTAATAAACCATTTTCAGTTGCTTGTTTAATAGCAATGTTTAATCTTTCAACAGCAATTGGATATTCAGCACGAATATAAATATATCCATGATTTGCACCAATTGCATAACCAGCAATTGCCAATGCTTCAACTATGGCATGTGGGTCACCTTCAAGAATTGATCTATCCATGAAAGCACCTGGATCGCCTTCATCAGCATTACAAATTACATATTTTTCATCTGACTTTTGGTCAGCAGCGAATTGCCACTTCTTTCCTGTAGGGAATCCTGCACCACCTCTACCTCTTAAGCCTGATTTTAAGATTTCATCAATTACTTGTTGAGGTGTCATTTCAGTTAATGCTTTGCCTAGTGCCATATAACCATCTTTAGCGATATATTCCATGATGTCTTCAGGGTTAATAACACCACAGTTTCTTAAAGCGATTCTCTTTTGTTTAGCGTAGAATTTAATCTTATCGATATCAACAATCTTTTCTTTAGTAGCTTCATCAATATCAGTGATTTCTAATTCTTTTACAACTCTACCCTTGTATAGATGTTCAGAAATGATTCTTTCAACATCGTCAACTTTTACATGTGAATAAAAGACTTTATCAGGATAAACAGCTACAATTGGTCCTTTTTGGCATAAACCAAAGCAACCAGTTTTAATAACTTTTACTTCTTTTTCTAATTCGTATTTAGGCAACAATTCATTGAATTTTTCAACCAAGCCGGCAGAATTAGAGCTAGTACAACCAGTACCAGCACAAACCATTACATTAATTCTTTCCATAAGCCACCTACTTTACAGCATCAATAGTATACTTTTCAAGAATCTTGCCTTCTTTAATGTGTGATTCAAGAATTTCTTTTGCCTTTTCAGGATTTACATGAACATATGTAGTCTTGCCACCATCTTTGTCAAACACTTCAACAATTGGCTCATAAACACATAACCCAATACAACCTGTTTGCGTAACTGTACAAGAATAATCGTTTGCACTTACTTCTTCAACAAGTTTATTTAATACTGGTCTAGCACCAGCTGCGATACCGCATGTTGCCATACCCACAACAACGCGGTAATCCTTGTTGGTTTCACGCACATCTACTTTTTTTTGCGCTTCTTCACGTAGTTTAATTAAATCTGCTAAACTCTTCATAAATCTTCTCTCCTTATCTCTTGATTTATGTAATCCTTTATCCACAATAGAATATCGGGATTATCCAAATTAATGCCACCTAATTGTTCTCTTATCTCTTTGGTATTAAAACTAAAATGATAATTGTCTTTAATGAAATCAAATTCATAATCAATCGCTTCATTTGCTTGAATCGCAAACATCATCATTTCACCAATATCGCCAAGTGGTGGAGTATCAATATTTGAAAGCCTATAAGTTGCAACAGTCTTAGTGCCAACACCAACTCTGGATTCAATAACTAAATCCCCTTCACAACTTTCACATAAGCTTTTAAGGAACGCAACACCTAAACCTATCTTACGCGTAGTTCTTGATGTCGAAAATGGGGAAACAACTGTTTTAAGCCTTTCTTCATCCATTCCTTTTCCATTATCTTCAATGATGATTTTTACTTCATCATCTTTGGTAATGAAAGAAATCAATAATTTAATTAGTTTAGAATTAGCGTGAATTGAATTCATCAAAATCTCTAAGATATACATCGCTAAGTCTTGCATGGTCTAAGCAACCTTTCTAATTCTAAACTTGATAACTGATTATCTTTTTCCGATATATCAGTTAAATGATGTGCATCTGAATCAACAATGAATAGATAGTCTTCCAAATATGGATGCATCTTTTTTAATTTGTTGATTTCTTCAACACTTTTCACTTCAATAGCATCAGCTTTGATTCCTTCAGGAATAAATCCCAATTGGAAAGTAATGCTATTCTTTCTATCTAAAGCGTGTGCGAGAATTGCAGCGCCCTTTAGTTCATGTATCTTATCAATAACTTCGTCAATTGACTTGCTTATTGATTGAAGAAGCAATTTGTCAAAACGCCCTATTTCTTCATCTTTTTCATTCACAATGATTTGATTGCCAAAGAAAGTTGGATCATTTTTAACATCAGGTAAATATTCGTTTACCCATTTTCCAAATTCTTGATTTTTGTCTAAATCAAGAAATAGACCTAAGATATGTACTTCTTCTTGTGTTTCAACTTCTATTCCATATAAAACTTTTACGGGCAACTCATTATCTTTGAAGGCTTTAGCATTTAAACAGGAATTATGATCAGTTATCGCAATATAATCAAGTCCTTTTATGTAAGCCATACCAATGATATTGTTTGCACTCATATCATCATCAGCGCATGGTGATAAACAAGAATGTATATGAAAGTCATAATATATCATAACAATTTACTTAATACTTTAGATACCTCATAAGCAGATAATTCAGTTTTAATTAATGTGAATTCTTCTTCTTTGCATTTTTCAATTGTTTCCTCTGCAATAGAGGCGCCATCACAAATAATCAAACAAGCAAATTCTCTTAACAAGGCAACCGCAACAACATTTAGATGAGCTTGAACCGTAACCCAAGCATCACCTGGTTGCCCTTTAGCCATTACCCATGATAATAAATCACCAATAAAACAACCTTTTATTTCTTTATTTAAATCACCTTGTACTAAGAATTCGAATTCATTTAATTTTTCCAAATCTTTAATTATCATTGCTTATTCTCCTTTACAAGTATCTTACAATCTTCAATTTTTCGATTACCTTTCGCAATTTCTTCAGCCATGATACGGCAACCACCAAGTCCACAAGCTGTACAATCATAGCCAGGTAATTTCTCAAAGATATTATTAACTAAATTGAAATGTTCGAGCTTTTCTTTAAATGATTTTTCACCTGTCTTATCTTCAACACGTTTATTCAACAATTCATCAAGAGGTATATCAATTTTAACTTCATGATTATAATCTTTTAAACGCATCAGGTTTCTTTTAGCTACATAACCATTGCCCCAAACAAGTGAACCACCTAGACATCCGGAAAAGCATGGGTATAAACGCAATAATTTAAAATCATCTAATAGACCAAATTCAGCCATGTCTAGAACATTTGTGACAGTATCATAAGAGTTTTCTAATAAGATATCATCATTTCTTTTGATCGCTCTAGGACAAGTTAATAATAAGCCGTTGATATCAAAGTCAACATCTTCGTTGGTTTCCATTAAATTGCTAGAAATTTTAGAGAAGATATCAACGATTGATATCGCATGATCTACTTCATATTCCATATTATTATGAGGATATTTTGCTAATTCTAATTTAGCCTCACATTCACATAAATTAAAGATGCCTAATTTAACATCCTTATATTTTTTTCTAACTTCCTTAGCCATGATTTCACTTGGATAATCATATGGAAGTAAACTTTCTACTAAAGCTGGGAATTTCTTCTTTATTAAATTATTTACTAAAGGACAAAAACTAGAAATCATTAAATTACCCTTGTTTTCTCTTTCCTTTTGGTATAAGCCAGCTTCAACATAACTTAAGGAAATAGCTTCATCAAAGCCTAATTTCTTTAATGCGGCAAACAGACTTGCAACAGAATGTTTTACATCTGCATGGGCTACTAAAGAGCTAGGAACAAGACATATCGTATAATCATAATCTTTTAGATGGTCTAAAGAGCTTGAAATAGCAGTTAAGCCTTGGTTTACACAAGCTTTAATGCACTTGCCACAATTAATACATTCACCAGTATTAATAACAATCCTGTTATCTTTCATAGAAAGAGCATGACTTGGACAAGCCTGAATACATTTCATACATTTATGACATTTATCTAATGTATATTTGATTACACTTTTCATTAAAACACCTTAAATTGTAATGTGATTGTTGTCCCCTCTGTAGACGTTTTTAAATCGAAAGAATCAGAATATCTTTTAATATTAACTAGGCCCATACCGGCACCAAAGCCCATTTGACGAGCTTTTTCGCTCGCTGTTGACCAGCCAGGAGTAAGAGCTAATTCAATGTTAGGGATACCAGGGCCTGTATCAGCGAATACAAGTTCAATAATTCCATCATCAATTGAAAAGATTATTTCGCCACCATTAGCATGAATAATCATATTAATTTCTGCTTCATAACTAGCGATCGCTATCTTTCTAATGACGCTTTCATCAACACCGATTTCCTTTAATTCCTTTTTAATAGAAGAAGAAACCTTGCCGGCATTGACATAGTCTTTTTCTTTAACTAAGTATTTCTTTGTCAACATCGGTTGCCTTTATCCCGTTTGTATATAATATTCCACTTGCTTCAAATGAAGTATAAGCTGTTGAGAATGTATTGATATTAAATTCACTAATTGATTCTAATATTTCTTGATCTAATTTTTTGCCTCTTGTGATAACAAGAAAATCAATATCGAGCATTTCTGCTGTTCTTAAAGACTGGATATTACATAAGCCAGTTAATAAAACAAGCTCTGATTGATTATGTGAAATTAAAGCTAGACAATCAGACATCAAATCACTACTAAAAGCGAAATTGTAATCTTTTTCTAATAAAGATTCATCATAAATATAAATAGCCTTTGCATTTAATAGCTCTACAATCTCTTTAGCCTTCATTTATTATGCAATTCCTTCTTCTTTCTTTATATCATTGATAATATCAGCAATTTTGCTTCCTTTATCAAGGTTGCCATATACCTTTCCATCAACAACAGCAACAGGAGCTAGTCCGCATGCGCCTAAGCATCTTGTCGCATCAATAGAAAACATTTCATCCTTACTAGTTCCATTTACAGGGCAACCAGTTAATTCAATAGCCTTGTCTAAAATAGCTTGTGCTCCTTTTACATAACAAGCAGTACCTAGACAAACATTAATGACATGTTTTCCTTTTGGTTGGGTAGTAAATTGAGTATAAAAAGTAACTACACCATAAACATCTGCAACAGATACACCAGCACCATCAGCAATCTTTTCCATTGCTTCCAAAGGAATATAGCCTAATTCTCTTTGAACATCATGAAGCATTAGCTTTACAGGGCCTCTTTTGCCTTTATGAGTTTTTACTATTTCATCAATCTTTGCTAAAGATTCTTTGTTCAATCTTCCCATAATAAAAACCTCCTTAACTTTTTTTAATTATATCAATATTTATGATTGATATTCTATATATATTCTGATATTTTTTAGATAATTCTTATCTAAATGAGCTCTTGTTTTGATATAATGCATTTAGTGTGTTTTTGTGGATTTTAAAATGGAGGATTTATGCATAGGCAAGGTTTTGATTTAGAGAAATATATTAAATTGCAATCAGAAAATATCAAAAAAAGAGTTGAACAATTTTCGAAACTCTATATTGAATTTGGTGGAAAACTATTTGATGATAATCATGCCTCAAGAGTCTTACCTGGCTTTGCACCAGATTCAAAAATCAAAATGTTATTAAACATTAAGGAACAAGTTGAAATGATGCTTGTTATTAATGCGAATCATATAGAAAAAAATAAAACAAGATCAGATTTAGGCATCACCTATTCTCAAGACCTTTTCCGTTTAATTGACGCTTTTAGTGCTGCCGGTTTAGATATTGGTGGGGTTGTAATTACTCATTATAACGAACAAGAAGCTGCAAAAAAACTTAGAAAGAAACTTGAATCATCTAATATTAAAGTTGCATATCATTATCCAATTGAGAATTATCCAAACAATGTTGATTTAATAATTTCTGAAAATGGTTTTGGAAAAAACGAATATATTGAAACAACAAAAAATATTGTTGTTGTAACAGCACCTGGTCCTGGATCTGGCAAAATGGCCACATGCCTATCACAAATGTATCACGATAATGCCCATGGTAAAAAAGCTGGATATGCAAAATTTGAAACATTCCCTATTTGGAATATTCCATTAAATCATCCTGTAAACCTTGCATATGAGGCTGCTACTGCTGATTTAAATGATGTCAATATGATAGATCCATTCCATTTAGAAGCATATAAAGAAATTGCGATTAATTATAATCGCGATGTTGAAGTATTCCCAGTATTAAATGAATTATTGATGAAAATAACAGGCAAGAAAATATATAATTCACCTACTGATATGGGTGTCAATATGGCTGGCTATTGTTTTAAAGATGATGAAGCTTGTAAAGAAGCCGCAAAACAAGAAATCATTAGAAGATACTATGATGCACTTGTTGATTTTAGAAAAGATAAAATTACTGAAGATATCATAAATAAATTAGAAACAATAATTGCCAAAGCCGAAATATCTAAAGATGATCGTAAAGTTGTTTCTGTTGCAAATAATTTAGCTAAAGAAACTGGTGAACCAGCTGTTGCGATTGAATTAAATGATGGAAGAATCGTAACTGGCAAAACATCAAAATTGATGGGATGTTCAAGTGCAGCTTTATTAAATGCTGCTAAACTTGCTGCTGGTGTTGATGATATTAAAATATTAAATGTTGAAATACTAGCTCCAATACAAGAACTTAAGACAAAACATTTAAAGGGTAACAATCCTCGCTTACATACAGATGAAACATTAATCGCTTTAGCAATTTCATCTCAAAGTGACAAGAATGCTAAAAAGACCGTTGATGCTTTATCTAAACTTAGCGGTTGTGAAGTTCATTCAAGTGTTATTTTGTCAGAAGTTGATTGTAATACATTTAAAAAGTTAGGAATGCACCTAACTCAAGAAGCTGTATATCAAACAAAGAAGTTATACCATCATAAATAATCTTTTTGACAAAATTTCTCAAAAGGACAGTTATCACATTCAGGTTTAATTGCTTTACATTTATAACGACCAAAGAATATGAACTGATGATGAAGTTTTCCCCAATACTTTGAAGGAAAATAAGTCATCAGTTTTTCTTCAATTGTCCTAACATCATCTTCTTTATTAGCAATGCCCATTCTTTTTGAAACACGAGCAACATGTGTGTCAACTGCGAAAGCTGGATAATCAAAACAATTATTTAAAATGACATTGCATGTTTTTCTACCTACTCCACTTAAAGATTCTAAAGCTTCCCTATCATTTGGAACTTCACCATCATATAAAGATACAAGTTGTTTACTTGTTTCAATGATGTTTTTAGCTTTGTTTTTATATAAACCAATAGGTTTAATTATTCCTTCAACATCTTTTAGTTTAGCTTTAGCTAAACACTTTGCGTTTGGATATTTTTTAAATAAAAAAGGAGTGACACTATTCACTCTTTCATCGGTTGTTTGAGCACTTAAAATAACTGCAATTAATAGTTCAAAATTGTTCTTATGATTAAGCTCACATTTAGCATTTGGAAATAATTCATCAAGTTTAGAAATAATATAATTATTTCTTTTCATTTCTTAATACACCTTCTATATAATCAAGCGCTCTTTTATTGTATGCTTCAGCAATCCTTAATGCATCTTTATATTTATTCTCGCCATATTTTTCAACTAAATCATTTACTTTTTGTATTTGATTTGGGCTAAGTGGTTTAGCCAAAATATCACTTGTTAAATCATAAACATCTTTATTGGCGCTAACTTCATATCTTTCAGGATCAAAATCAAATATATTATCAATATCAAAACTTATACCTTTATCATTAGAATTAACATTTATGTAGTGTTTAGCTACTAAATTAGCTAACACTTTATCAAATTCTTTTTTGTTCATCTTAAGTTTATTTAAAAAATAATCATAATCAATTTTTCTTTTTGTTTCTTTCGCAAAGTCAATTAATAAAATAACCATGCATTCTTCAGCATTTAGATTTAATTTATCAAAATATTCTAAAATCCAAGATCTCCTATTGAAATAAACCTGTTTATACCACTTCTTCATTTTTCTTACCTACTACTAATATTTTCTCATCTTCTACAAAATCTTCAATGATTCTTGTATCAAATTTTGCCTCCAACATCTTTTCATATATTTCGTTAATATCAAAGATATTTTGAGTATGATGTTCTTGTATCATACCATCAGGCGTATAAAATGTAAAATGTTCATTTATTGTATTATCATCTTCATCAGAATTTATAGTCCATTGATAAAAAACATCCTTGTCAATTTGCCCTTCTTCAATATATTCTTCCTTAAATTCTTCTATTCTTTTAGGATGATGCATATCAAATATGAAGCGTCCATTAGGGTTTAAATGTTCATAAACATTTTTAAACATTGGAAGTAATTCTTCTGAATATAAATAATTTAAAGAATCACAAATACATAAAATTAAATCAAATTTTTTATCAATGTCAAAATTTATCATATTTAAAATTAAATATTCGCCATCAAAATTATTTTTTGCAGCTTCAGCCATTTCTTCAGAAATATCAGAAGCTATAACATCATATCCTTTTTGCTTAAGAAGTTTAGCCATAACACCAGATCCGCTTGCAAGTTCTAAACAGGTTTTAAAATCATCCTCTTCAATATAATTAAGCCACAATGAAAAAGCTTCTTCATCGCCTAAAAGATAATCGTAATATTTAGATAAATATTCATATTGTGAAACTATTTTATTAGATCCTTCCATAGTCCCTCTAAATCGTATTTCTCTCTTTCTCCATCATAGAAAATATGTACAACTATTGAACCGATATCAATTAAAAACCATTTTGATTCTTTATTGTTATTAATGTGAATTACATCAATCCCATTCTTATCAGCATATTCTTCAACGGTTTCAATTGCCGCATTAGCCATACGCCCATTTCGAACAGAGCCTATTAACAAATAGTCATAAAATGGGCTCTTCTCTCTAAAATCTAATGTGACAATATCATCAACTTGTTTATCATCTAATAATTTAATAATCTCATTTAAGATTTCCATCTAAATATATTTTCTTTTCCTTCCATTTTTCTATCAATAATTCAACTGCTTTTTTTAAATCTTTTTTCGCAACTTCAATAACTTCATCATTGATATTTCTTGTTTCATCTCTTTTATCAGCAATGTAGAGTATCATTGATAATTTATCTCTACTTCTCAATACTGTGTGATTATATATTGCATTAAGAATGTCTTTATCATTAAAATTCAATTTATCTTTTAAATAGTATTTGGCTACATGTGAATGTTTAATCTTTTCTGCTTCATTTAATCTTATGGGGTCATAATATCTAAGATAAGCATCTTGTTCTTCTAGAGGTATTTCTTTTGCGATATCATGCAATAGACCTGCTATATATGCTTTATGAGAATCAACATGATGATAAGAAGCCAATTCTTTAGCTAATCTTGCAACTGCTAAACTATGTAAAAAACGCTTCATTGACATGTTTGATTTAACTAAATCAATAAGAACTTCATCATCGTTTAATAGGTAGCGTCTTTGTTTACTATTTAATAAATGAAAATCATCAATTACCTTACTCATGGAAGAATTATTTTGTTATCCTTACTTCTTTTATATAGCAAGATTGTCTTGCCAATCTCTTGAACTAATTCACAACCACAATATGCACAGATTTCAATTTCAATTTCATTTAAAGGAACACTGCATGTTTTAAGAATAGATATCTTCACAAGTTCATTAGCTATTAATGCTTCTAATACACCTTCTAATAAATTATCGCTCAAACCATCTTTGCCAATTTGAAAACTGGCTGGTAACTTATTCGCAAGTGATCTTAAATATCTTTTTTGTTTTCCATTAAGCATTATAAATCAACCTCATTTTTATATATTTTAATTTTATCATTAAGATAAATATTTACTTTCAAATTACCTCTTATTTTTATCAAACCTAGTCCCTTAATAATAAATGTCTGATAATCATCTATCTTATATGTATTTATCTTCCAAGGTAATACTTTTAAATCAAATTCATTTTGATGTTTATTAAAATAATTGTCACCATTTTCATATTTGCAACGATGGACTTCTATATTATTATTAAGCATAAATACAATGCTGCCATTACTGTTAGATAAAGTATCTATTCTAATAAGTCCTTCCACAAAATAGCTTTGTCTTTCATAGAATTGAAAAACTTGAGCTTTAATAGTCTTTAGTGGTAAAACTTTTTTAATTTTTTCATTATCTAAATATGTTAATATAGATTCTTCATCAATTAAACCAGCACTATCAATAAATTTATAATCTTCAAAATTGATTTCATTAAAATCATAAGTTGTTCCAGGATAAATAGAAGTGGTTAAATCTTGATTTCTAGTTAGCTTATTGATGATTGTTGATTTGCCAGCATTGGCTCTACCCACAAAAACAGCTTTCTTATAGCCACTTTCTTTAAGTATTTCAAAAAATAATTTATTAAATGTATAATCACCTTTATATGTTAAAACAAATTCAAGATTAGAATAATGTTCATATTTTTTTAATATATTTTCAAATATCGTTTCAATCTTTTCTTCAGTAATGTTTTTTGGCAATAAATCAATTTTATTTATTAATATTAAAGCTTTTTTATCTAAAAAATAATCCAGTAAATTATCTTTATCAATTATTAAAGCGTCAAAAATATCAAAGACAATCACGTATAAGGCATCTTGAACCATCTTATAATATTCTATTAATTCGATGTTATCTTTAATATTCTTCTTAAGGTATTTAATTTCACCATAGTGAGTTAAACGAAAACATCTTTGACAATAATCAAATGAATCATTTTTAACATAGCCAATTTTGTTTTCGTCTTCATATTGAAGAACAACACCACAACCTTTACACTTTTTCATGAAGTATATGTTTAAAAATAAACCTTTCTATTTTTCGATTGATTTTTGTTGTGAAACTATCGCTATCAACAATAGGTTTTACATAAATTGTATATACACCTACAATATTTCCACCTAAAATATCTGTCAATAATTGGTCACCCATACAAATGACTTTTTTATGATTTAAATCAAATCTTTTAAAAATTTTAAAAAATTTAATTGGTAATGGTTTCAAAGCCCAACACTCATATTCACACTCTAATGACTTAGCCACTTCTTTTACTCTTTTATCAGTATTGTTTGAAAAAACAATGACATTAAATCCACTTTCTTTTAGTTTTTTTACAAAGGCTTTACCATTTTCATCAGGTATCTTTTGATAATGAGGAGTTATCGTATTATCAACATCTAAGAGAATAGTATTAAAACCCATGGCTTTTTTGCCATCTATATCAAAATCATTAAAATGTTCTAATTTTTCATTTGGCTTAAAAATCATATTATTCAAATAAATTTACTTGATCAAATTCTTCATCATCATTGTTTAAATAATTGTCTGGTAAATCAATTATTTCAACTTCTTTTATATCAGACATATCATTTTTATAAAATGAATAAGACCCATTAACATCAAGTGGCATAGAGAAAGTTGCTTCAGCATCCATAAATGGAATTTCACTGACAGCTAAACTCAAACTATCGCTTTGGTCAAAAATTAGTGATGTATATGATGAAGTTTCTTTAATGTAAAGAAGTTCGTGTGGATTTGATTTTATTTGTTTAAATAGACGATTGCCTTTAGTGTTACGACTAGTGAAGGCTAAATCTTCAAAATGAAGACGCTTAAATCCACCTTTGTTGCTTGTAACAAGTAATGCTGTATTATCGTGATGGTCAACAGCTATACCAGCTAATTCACTATTTTTAACATTAATACCACCTACACCTTGCGCTTTTGCAGCCAAGTCAGATAATACTTCAATAGAATATTTATTATAATAGCCATCTTTTGAAACCAAAACAACATCATCATTTTCATATGCTAAACAAGCAGCAACAAGTTCATCATTATTCTTTAATTTCATTGCTGGTAATGATTTACTTGCTCTATTAACATTAAAACGAGGAATAGATGTCTTTTTAATCATGCCGTTTTTTGTAGCTGTCAATATGAAAGCGTAAGTATCAAAATTTTTAACAATAACAGCACCAACGACTTTTTCATTTCCTTCCATCTTTACATAACTAGATATATGCTTACCTAAATCTTTATATTTACATTCATCAATCTTATATACAGGTAAATATACATATGATCCTTTTGATGTAAAAATTAATAATGTATCAAGCGTCTCACATCCTTTAATGCCAACAAGATAATCATTATCTTTTGTGTAAGGAGCCTGTCCAACATTAGCATCTAAAGCTCTTTGTGAGAAACGTTTAATATAGCCATCTTTTGATAAAGCGATATATGTTGATTCATTAGAAATCATCGCAACTTTATCAATAACGATATCTTCTACATCTTTTTCAATTACTGTTTTACGAGGTGTAGGATTATTTTCATTAACTTCTTTTAATTCTCTTGTGATTAAAGCATCTAAAACTTCTTTTGATTTAATTATCGAATTTAATTCATTTATTTCTTTTGTTAATGTCGAAAACTCATTCTTTAATTCAGTAATATCGGTTGAAGTCAAACGATAAAGACGCAAATTAACAATTGCTTCTGCTTGCTCTTCTGAGAATAAGAAATTCTCTTTTAGCTTTTCTTTAGCATCCTTTTTATCTTTTGCTTTACGAATAGTTTCAATAACAGCATCTAATATTGATATAGCTTTAATTAAGCCATCAATAATATGAAGTCTTGCTTCTTTCTTGTCTTTTAAATAAATTGATCTATTTAAAACAACTTCTCTTCTAAAATCAATGAAGGCATCTAAAGCATCAATTAATGAAAGCATTGTTGGTGTATGATTAACAATAGCGATATTGTTATAAGAATAATTTATTTGTAAATCAGTGTTCTTATAAAAATAATTTAAAATCATATCAGCATTAGCGTCTTTCTTTAAATCAACAACGATCTTTAAGCCATCTCTTCCAGATTCATCTCTTACATCGCTAACACCATCAATTTCTTTTGACAAATAAATATCAGACATCTTTTTGACAAGACTTGATTTTACTACTTCATAAGGAATCTCAGTAATAATAATTTGATTGTTAGTTTTTCCTTCAACAATCTCGCATTTACTTCTTAAGATTACTTTTCCTTTTCCTGTTTTAAATACTTCTTTAATAGCATCTTGACCTTGAACTATGCCACCTGTTGGAAAATCGGGTCCCTTAATAATAGTCATTAAATCTTCTAATGTACAATCGGGATGATTAAGTCTATAAATTGTTCCTTCAACAACTTCATTTAAATTATGTGGAGCGATATTTGTTGCATACCCAGAAGCAATGCCTGTAGAACCATTAACTAATAATAAAGGGTATCTAGCTGGCAAAACAGTTGGTTCTAATACTGTATCATCATAATTGTTTGTCATTGGTACAGTATGGTAATCAATGTCATCTAGTAATAATGATGCTTTTGCAGAAAGACGAGTTTCAGTATAACGCATTGCAGCTGGAGGATCATCATCGATTGAACCATTATTGCCATGCATATCAATTAAAGGCAGATTGATTTTCCAATCCTGTGAAAGTCGTACCATTGCATCATAGATGCTTGAATCGCCATGAGGATGAAATACACCCATAATCTGTCCTACTGCTTTTGCGGATTTTCTTGTTGGTTTATCAGCAGTATTGCCATCAAGATACATTGAATAAAGAATTCTTCTTTGAACGGGTTTTAATCCATCTCTTGCATCAGGAAGGGCTCTTTCTTGAATGATATATTTTGAATAGGCACCAAAACGATCAGATACAATATCATCTAAGGCTTCTACAATACTCTTTTCTTCGATGTTTTCGTTTTTTCTAGCCATTTCTTTCTACCTTATAACTTTCTTCTAATGTGAAGTTAATGTTTTCTTCAATCCATTTTCTTCTAAGTTCTGGTTTATTGCCCATTAATACAGAAATCTTTCTTTCACAAATAGCCGCATCTTCAATACTAACTTTAATTAATGTACGTTTTTGAGGATCCATTGTTGTATCCCATAATTGATTAGCATCCATTTCGCCAAGACCTTTATATCTTTGTATCTCTAATTTGCCATTTGCTTCTTTACGATATTTATTTAATTCTTCATCGGAATATAGATAGTCCATACCATCTTTCTTTTTAATACCATAAAGCGGTGGCATAGCTACATAGACATGTCCTTTTTCAATCAATTCTCGCATAAAACGATAGAAGAATGTAAGCAACAATACTTGGATATGTGCACCATCAGTATCAGCATCAGTCATAATGATAACCTTATCATAATGAATATCTTCAATATCAAAATGTGCACCTACGCCAGCCCCTACGCAATGGATAATTGTATTTAACTCTTCATTCTTTTCAATATCAATTAGGGATGCCTTTTCTGTATTTAAAACTTTACCTCTTAAAGGAAGTATTGCTTGATATTTAGAATCACGACACTTCTTAGCACTGCCACCAGCAGAATCGCCCTCAACTAAGAACAATTCAAGTTTACGGTAATCTTTTGATTGAGCAGGAGCTAATTTACCACTTAATATTTCTTTGGCTTTAGAACTAGACTTTTTACCTGCACGAGCTTCATCTTTTGCTTTACGAGCAGCTTCTCTTGCGCTTGCAGCACGTTGAATCTTTTTAATAAGTTGTGTAGCCAATTCTTTATTTTCAATTAAGAAATACATTAATTGCTCAGATACAACTGCATCAACGGCGTTCTTAGCTTCTGGTGTTCCTAATTTACCTTTTGTCTGTCCTTCAAATTGTAATAAAGATTCAGGAACAGTAATTGCGATAATTGAAGTTAAGCCTTCTCTTACATCAGATCCTTCAAAATTTTTGTCTTTTTCCCTTAATAAGCCATTGTTACGAGCATATTCATTTATTGTCTTTGTAAAAGCAGTTTTATAACCAATCTCGTGACTGCCACCATCACTTGTTCTAACAAGATTTACATAAGAAAAAGTATTCTCTTGATAGCCATCAGTATATTGAAAAGCGATATTAACATTGATTCCATTAGCTTCGCCTTTAAAGATTGCCGTATCATGTAGAACTGTCTTATCTTCATGCAAATAATCCATGAAAGCTTTAAGTCCATCATCATACATATAAGAAACTTCTTCATTATTGCGATAATCTTTTACAGTAATTTTTACACCTTGCAATAAGAAAGCTTCTTCTTGTGCTCTTTCACAAATTGTATTAAATGAAAAATGAGTTGTTGAAAAAATTCGCTCATCTGGTAAAAAAGTAACTTTAGAACCACTACGGTTTGTTGGACCAACAAGTTCAAGCTTGCCTATTTTCTTGCCACCATTTTCAAAACGCATGCGATAACGATTCTTATCACGACATACTTCTACTTCTAACCATGAGCTTAGCGCATTAACTACACTTGCGCCAACGCCATGAAGTCCACCAGCTGTTTTATAACCACCATCTTGTCTAAATTTTCCACCAGCATGTAGAACAGTAAAAATAACTTCAAGAGTGTTTTTTCCTGACTTATGTTGGCCAACTGGCATACCACGACCATAGTCAGTCACACTTACTGAATTATCTTTATTTAATTCAATTAAAATCTCATTACCAAAACCATTTAATGCTTCATCAATTGAGTTGTCAACTATTTCCCAAACTAAATGGTGTAGTCCCCTTGCATCAACTGACCCAATATACATTCCTGGCCTTTTTCTAACAGCTTCTAAACCTTCTAAAATCTCAATACTACTATCATCATACTTATTATTATTCATACTAAATTATTATAGCAAAAAGCGAGCTTATAAACTCGCTTTAAGAATTATTTTTATGTTTTTTAATTATGAATGGAAGATGAAATATAGTGATAATAAGAGCCCCTAAAAGTAATAATTTTAAGAAATATATATACCAACCTTGATTAAGATTTAAATAAGGTAAATTGTTCATTGGTGGTCTAGTTAAATATAAGAAATTTGTATCATAAATAGATAAAACACTATTAATATAGATTTCCATAAAGACAAGTGCCAACAACATCAAAAGGTTGCTTAGATATTCTTTAAATCCTAAACAAGCTTCTTTAGAAATAATTAGATATAGCGAATACCACATCAAACCAGCATGGTAAACAAAGCATTGATATGCACCAATATCATTAAATTCAACACCATTTGTAGGAATCATTATGGCACAAAAGCTTCCCAAAGTTCCTATAACAGCAATGAAATTAATTAGTGTTCTTTTACATTTACTTTCTTTTCCAAAAGCAATATAGAAAACCACAAATATCATTAAGCTACATAAATGAAATGGCAAACATTTAGGATCTAAATGTCTACCTCCACTTGTGCTTTCTAGCATATTTGACATCATCTTACTAACTTCACTTATGATACAAATACCTACCATGATATAAGAAGATGCTTTTAATGATATTTTCTTCTTATAAGAAAAAACACTCATGCCAACAACAAACAAAACGCATAAGCCAATCCAAATAAAATGTTTTGTACTAAACATATACTCTACCTACCCATGAAAAATATTATCACTTTGAGCAACTTAATTAAAGAATAGTTTTTGCTATAATAGTGATATGAGTACATTATTATTTTTATTTTGGCTGATATTAGGATATCTAGTAGGCTCAATTCCATGGGCTTTAATTATTGGAAAAGTTTTCTATAATACCGACATTAGAACAAAAGGATCAGGAAATCTTGGAGGTACTAATGCAGGAAGAGTACTAGGAAAAAAGGTAGGCATCATTGTCATATTGTTAGATGCAACAAAAGCCTTCTTAATGATGGTACTATGTAATGCGCTTTCTCCTGAATATTGTCGCTATGTCGGTTTAGCAGTTTGTATTGGACATTGTTTTCCAATCTTCGCTAATTTTAAAGGTGGTAAAGCAGTTGCTTGTGCAGCTGGTTACGTACTTGGTCTTGCCTTATTTGTTACCCATGACTTCATCTTTACATTTTTATTTCCAATGCTTGTATTTTTGATCGTTTTAGGTCTAACAAAATATATGTCATTAGCATCTATGTCTGCTGTCTTGTTTGCTGCAATTATGGGCTTTCTTACATATAAAGATAATGGTCTAGCAACACTGGTATTATTGTTGGCTTTATTTATTATCTACATGCATAGAGCTAATATTGTTCGTTTAATAAATGGAAACGAAAATAAAGTTAGTTTCTTAAAATAATTAATTAATAAATAGCTTCCTAGAATATCTAGGAAGCTATTTTTTCTTATCCATTAAATGGAATCATCGGTGTAGAATCTTCATCTACACTAGTTAATATGATATCTTCTTCATCAATATTGATTACTTCAATTTTAGGTTTTTCCATAATTATTCCCCTAATGCTTCTTTAGCTGATAAGCAATATAGATACATTGCTTTCATTGTATTAGCCAGTTTGATATCGCTATCACTTGCTGGTTCATCTTTTAATACTAAACCAGCATATGTTAATACAGAACATTTAACACTTAAATTTCCGCTATCGATATTTTTAACAGTGATTGTATATTCTTTATCCAAATCAGGAGCAGCTGTATTTAAGATACTTACATAATATACATTATTACTATTTTTTACAGGAGTAAGTGTTATACAATCTTGTTTGAAAGTGTAATCAGAGATATTTTCATTATCTAATTTGAAATACAATTTAAAGTTAGTTGTATTCTTCAATGTTAATGATTGTCCATAAGCCAAAATGCCATCTGTTTCGCCTTCTATACTAACAGCATATTGTGCTACATCTTCATATTTAACACCACTAACATCTCTATCATTTTCATCTAAACTACTATTAACAAGATTATCAGCATTATAGTTGAAGTATTCTTGTGCATTAGCAGCATAATTCAACAAAGCCTTACATAAGTTCTTAACAGCACTTGTTGAATTATTACTTGATAATAATGAATAAACATAATCTTTAACTGATGTATTGTATTCTTCAGTGAGTGGATTATCTTCACCATCATAATATCTAATTGAAATGTTGTCACCTAATTGCTTAATAGCTAAATTAGTGGTTGATATTTTTGCGACACCATTATTATCAACAATATCTTTTAATAATGTTTTTTCATTATTAACTAAAACATATGCTTCTTCATCGACATTATTGACATAAGCATTTACATTTAAACTGATAGTTCCATCATTATTTAATGTACCAGACATACTATATGGTTCAACATCATTAATAATTGGTTTAATAATAAGACTTGTATTTAATGCTTCTATCCTTACATCATATACATTATTATCTTTGTTTACTGTTATCTTACCTAATGAATTATCAACATATGGCATTTGATTATTTTTAATTTCAAGATCATTTAATTTAATGCCTCCTACTTTTTCATCTAGGACTAAATGTAAATTAACAATCTTGTTGTCATTTTCATTAGCTAAAGATGTAACAGGAACATCATAACTTGTGCCATCAGGTTCATAATTATTAATCTTACTATCATAAACATATGAAGTTGTTACATTTTCTTCATCAAGATAATTAATATTTAATGTATTGTGCACAAAAGTAAAGGTTATATCATCATTAATGTTATAGAATCTAACACTTGTTAAAGAAGCTTTTGTATCATTTCTTAAGACGATTTTTACAATATCACTATTAACGTTACCAGTTGTAGAAACAGTATTGCTTCCAGTTATATATCTAGTAATCTTTGTACCAGTATAATTAATTGTTAATTCTTCATTATTACCTACTTTAATCTTTAAAGCACTAACATCTGATAAATCAGTATAAATACTCATTGGTACACCAGTTGTATCAGCATAATCGCCAACAACATCAGCAATATTATAGTTTATTTCCCCTCCTGTTTTATTTAGCCATTCACTAGAAGATATTGGATTATTAGAATTATTAAAGCCAGCATTTAAAATTGTTACTTTATGTCCTTGCATAAAGCCAGCATATAAAATCTTATCTTCTGTTGCTCTATCTTTTGTGAAGATCCATTTGTTTGTACAATTTACATCTTTATACCAACCAGTAAATACATACCCTTCTTTTTTAGGAACACTTGGCTCACTAATTAATGAATTATATAGAACATCATTTAATGATTCATAAACACTATTATCAACCATAAATGTTATATCAACAGGATCACCAGTAGGAATTACATCAGTTTCATAACGATAAATAGCTTCATCATCATTAATTAAATCCATTTTATAAAAACTAGCTTTTAAGTTTTCATTAAATGTTGTTGCATAACAATCAGGTTCAAATAAATAAGCAATTAAATAAGCATCTGATGTATTAAGAGATATTTCATAAGCACCATTTTCAAATGTCATTTCAAAATTTTCACTAAGTTCAGCTTCACAATTCATCTTTCCTGAACTTCCAGAAACAATTGAATATGTTTTAACAACTCTTGTAGTACCATTAGGAAGTTTTACATATGCAATTCCATGCATATCAAGAATATCAAGAATATGATCAATATTTTCAAGATCAGCAGAAATTATATATGACAATGGAAGTGGTCTAATACGATCTGCTGTATTATATAAACTATATGTTCTAGTTCTATTTTGTTCAACATATTCACCATTAAAGTTTGCAGAAGGATGAGGATCATTTCCAATAACTTCTTTCTTCATTGTTAAAATGAAATAATTATCTTCATCAAATTCATTAACTTTAGCGTTTTGTCTTCCTTCATAGGCAAGCATAGCAATTGTTTTTTCATGATTATCGTTATAAAGAACGATTTCTTCAATAACATTTTTAATTGTTGTAGTCATTGCATTTACGCAATATTTATAATACGCCTTACCTGACCAAATTCGATTAATTTCAATTAAGAAAGCTAATGAGCCTCTAATAGTTGCATATGATCTTTCCGCAAGCGGTGTATATTGAGGGTCATTATAATGTTGAGCTATAAAGCCTTGATTATTAGCTTTTGTTAATATGTTATTAACTAAAGTTGCTGATAATGTTTGTGACATTTTTAAGCTTCCATTAGCAATTGCATTTGTATCATAAATAGGACCATTAGGCACCATCATTGCACATATTGAAAGATTATGAATGTCATTAATAGTCGAATAATCGTTTGTGGCAGTTGTATGATCATTATCTTCATGACAAGATATATAACTTGTAGGCATGAACAAACGATAAATATATGCATAATTTTGTGATCCTTCATGTTCTAGAAGTAAAACATCTTTGTTTGAATTGCAACCATCTTCATAATGTCTAGAGAATCTTTGATTACAATCAGCTGACACAATTGGCATCAATACAATTGCACCAAATTTATCTAATATTTCTTCTCCATATTCACCACACAAATCATACGCAAGTTGTAAATTACCTTCAATACCAGATTCTTCATTACCGTGTTGACCACCATTAATCATTAATATTTCTCTAACACCTTTTGAATTAACCTCATTTGCTAAATCAACAAGTGAAATATTGGCATCCACTTCATCTTTTGTAAATACTAAAACAGGTGACTTATTGCCAAGTGGTGATAAAGCGAAAGGATAATAAACATGTAAATATGGACTATTTAAATTATCTATAAATTCACATATTTCATCATTATTAATAAATCTTCTAATATATACACTTTCATCACGAGTAAATGATGGTGTAACTAAATCTTCTGAAGGAATATTTAAATTATCAGTATTAAAGAAATTATCAATTACTTGATCACTAGTAGTAGCTGTTGTATCTTCTTCATAATTGTTTTCAACAAATTTTGTATATGGATAATCATATATTAAATCTTCTTCACTTCCCGTTATATAAAAATATTTAGTTATATAATCAACACCACGTCCATTATTCTTATCTGAATAATAAACTCTAAAATAATATAGACCCGGTTGTAATTCTTCTTCAATATAATTCTTTCCGTTTTCATTTCCTTTTGCCTGATTAGTGATTAACACTTTATTACTATCTTGAGCATGACCTTTATATAAAACAATTAATGGTTGATTATTAGGATCATCAGGATTGTAATAATAAACTTTTAAATTTGTTGTATTCAAAATACTACCACCTTCTATTATGTAAGTAACATCATTAGTATTTATATTTTTAATTAATTCTTCGTTTTGTTTAGGAGTATATTCTATCGTTCCATTTGTATTAACATCATTAACCGTTAAATAAACATGATTATCACTAGGATTATTGATAAGTAATTCAATGTTACCTGTAAATGAATTTGCTGTTAAAGAAGCTTCAGAATTTAATTCTAAACTGCCTCCACCAATTAATTCATCAACGACTAACGAATTCTCTAATGTTAAGCTTCCACCACTAGATAAATCAATATCAGGAATTAAATCAGTAATACTTGCGATATTGATATTTCCATCTAAAAGATTAATATCAATGTTACCTGTTGGATTAACATTCACACCATTCTTTTTGACAATTGTTGTGATTGTAGAATTATTTATATTAATAGTAACATTTGCACTATTTGTGCCACTAGCACCTGAACCTACACCCCATAATTTATTAACAATACAATTGTTGAAATTATATGTTAAATTTCCACTATAAGCAGCAAAACCACCACAGAAAACAAAACCATAATGACCTGAATTAATTGTGATAACTTGATTATCGGCATTTATTACTTCTGGTCTACCGCCAGCAAAAATATATGGATAATAATTGTTATATGGTGTTGTTGATACATTGCTTCCTATTGTTAAATTATTTCCTAATGCATAAATATAACAAGCAGTATCACCAACTCCATTAGCTAAAATTAAATTATCAATTTCAGCATCATTACTAAATTTAATTGCTCTATTTAAAATTAAAGATATATTATCACTTTCACCAACTATCCTTAAAGGCTTATTTGGGAAAGTATAAACACCACTACTAAGTGGATTGAAATTTGTATTACTTGATAAGATTATTGTTCCACCATTTTCAGAAAGTGCATTAGCAGCTTCATCAATTGATGTATAAGCACCTTCTTTGTTTCCACTTGGATCAACATAAACAGTTGTTATTGGTTCAACAACATTATCTGTATCAACGATATATTGAATAGTCGTATCAATATTTTTATTTAAAACTTTATTATTATCATTTTCATAATTAACAACACCACTAGAATTAATATTATTAATAGTTAAATAAACATTTCCATCTATTGGTGAAGTAATATTTAAATCAATTTCACCACTTAAATCATCGGCAATTAAAGAAGCACCACTTAATAAATTAATTGTTCCTCCACCAACAATATTGCCTACTGTTGTATTTGAAGAAGTAATATTAATTGTTCCTTGATTACTTAAGTTAATATTAGGAATTTCATTTGTGAGGTTATTAATAGTTCCACTATGATACAAAATATTATGTTGACCATTAACAGTATTTGTACTGCTTGGATCACGTGCATAAATATTATTAATTGTTGAATTTTCAACTGTAACATTAACAGCAGCAGAAGAATTTCCTTTTAATCCTGATAAAACAAAAGTATTTAAATTTGCATTATTTATATTAGTATTAATGCTTCCAGAAATGGCACCACCAGGATTGTTTCCTAAATATAATGATTTAAAATCACCAGAATTAATATTAATTGTTTGATTATTACCAGTATATGCTACAGCTGTCATATAGCCTGCAAAAATAGAAATTAATTCATTCAATCTACCACCAGCTTGAACATTTACATTGTCGCCAATTGTCAAATTGTTTCCTTGACAATAAATGTAAGCAAAAGAACCAGAAGCAGTTGCGTTATTAGCTAAAGTAATATTATTGAATTCCATTTCACATCCCATTCTTAAAACTCTTGGAAATGTAAGTCTAATATTTTCATTAGCACCTTCAATAACTATTTTTGTCTTGTTTGGAATGATTGCAGCTGTATTAGCTGGCCCAATAGGAGCATCACTTACAACAACTACTTTGCCCCCACTGCTTGGTAAGCTTTCAGCAGCTAATTGAAGTGTTTGATAAGCGCCAGCTGTATTGCCGCTTGGATCAACATAAGCAATCGTTTCTTCAGCCTTGATGAAAGCACCATTAGTCAATAATAAGAAAAAACATAAAAATAAAGTTAATATTTTTTTCATAGATAATACCTCACTTTAATTTTATGATTTATTATATTCGATAAGTGTTTTAATAATTATGCAAAAAAATGCAGTTATTTTAAATTGTTTTTATCTCTTAATTTATTTATATCAATAAAATCATTTAAAATATCGATAGCTTCTTTATGATTATTACATTCTAAAGTATTAATATATTTTTTAATACGATAATTGATAGTGCTTAATGAACAATAAGTTAATCTCTGAATATCTTTTATTTTATAGCCAATCATTAAATAATAAATTATTTTTATATCTAAATCATCACAGTTTAATAACAATTTCTCTATTTTGTTACTTATATATGCATATTCAACAATTTCTTTTATCTTTTTATCTGTTGGTTTTTTACATATATCAAAATTAATGCCTTCAGGATTATAAATCATTGATGATTCTCTTTCAATTAAATCAGTTTGAATGAATTTATGAATCGCACTAACATTTTTATTCTTCCATAATTCTTCACATATTTTTATTGCTTCTTTTGCGCCTTGTTCAAAACCCGATGAGGTTGTACTAAGTGAAGGAGTAATCAAAGATGCAAGTTTAGCATCAAAGAAAGAAATAATTAATACTTTATTTGCCCATTTTTCATCTATTGCCTTTAACACTTTTATAAGTCTAATGGCATGTAAATCATTTGAACAAATTAATGCATCAATACGTGTATTACAATTCAATAATTCTTTTACAGCTTTTAAATAATTATACCCATTATCATAAAATATTAATTCTTTATAGCCATAATTTAATTTCTTATAAGCACTTATACGATAAGGATCTCTTCCTGTTAAACTGCTCATCGCAAACAATGCCGGTTGTTTGCAATTATGTTTTTTTAAAACATCTAATACTTGTCTCATTGAATCAAAAACATCTGTTGCAATATAACTAAATTCATTAGAAAAAATATCATGATTATGATGAAAATCAATAACCTTTGGCATTGGAAATTCTTCATATTCTTTATATATTTCATTAGGATTTTTAATATTTATTAAAGCTAATATTATACAAGCTTCATTTTTCTCATATTCATTTTTATATTTTAATAATTCGTCCTTAGAAAAAATCACTCTTAAAGTCATTCTTTTGCGAGCGATTTCTTTTTTGTAGCAAGATATTCGATTTTCTATCCAGCTATTATCTTTATAATTTTTAGTTGTTATTAAATAAATAATCATATTGATTTAAAAAAGTCTAAGTTTAATTTAGACTTTTTATTGACCCATTGATTTCATAATGGCTCTGATTTGTGCCTCAGATGGTTTTCTTCCCATTTGAGAATACATAGCTCTAATCATCTTTTCATTAATTGGTGGATTTTCTTTTAATTGTTTGTCATAATAACGTTTTGTTAAAAAGAACCCTAAAGCACCACCGACTAATAGACCAATAAGAATATATCCTATTGATAACCAAATTCCTTCCATATTTTCTCCTCTTTTTGTATTCTAACTTAATATAAGTAAATTGTCTAATGACCCAATGAGGTAAATTTCCTGACGCGCGATCAGGTGGGCCAGCTACACTTGTCTTTAGGATTCCCAGTTAAACTGGGCTTTCAACACCAACAAGTGACACGCTTGAGGTCCGATTAATAAATGTAGGAATTTAACAACTCATCGGGTAATTTAATTATTACTTATTTTTTTATGCTTTTAAAGTCTTGACATTATGAAGCAAAGGGAGTAAGCATCTTACGATATAAAGCTTTTAATTCATTTATATCGTCATTATCATATTCGTTGCCCTTCCAAGTAGTGCCAACTTTATATGATGTGATAAGTCCATCAACAATTGTAAATAATTCAGGCGTTTGAATTTCTTTGCCATCCTTGCCTACAGGAAGTGTTGTATACAATAAATCATATAAAATCTGAAAATCTTCTGTACCAACAATTGGATATTCATCACTTTGACCATCTATATAATAGATTTTTATATCAAGTTCTTCAGCAACTTCATTTAAATATTGCATAACCATTTGACAATGGCTACATCCTGTTCTGCTTAGCACAAAGACACCATATCCTTTTTCGTTCATTGTTCTTTGTAGCTCTTTGACAGTTGTTCCTATAAACATATGCTTCGTAGCATCTAAGCCTTCATAGCCAGACATATCACATTCATATGTTTCAATTTTAAATTCAATACTTGTATCAGGTTTTGGTGTACAGGCAATTAAAGAAATAAGAATAAGTAATAAACAAATAACCTTTTTCATTAATATTTATGCTCCTTAATTTTTAATTCATCATAAAGTTTATTGATTAGTTCAAAATTAGCACCAAGACCCATATGTTCTAATGATAAAGCTAAAGCGTTGCCGTATGTAAATGCTTCCTTTATGTTTGCCGCCTTTAAAGACGCAAATAATAATCCAGCAATCATTGAATCATTTGCACCGATGAAAGAAGGTTCAATCTTTTTATATTCATCACATGTATAATAATTATCTTTTGTAAAAAGATATGATTGTTCATGTGCTGAAGAATAAATAAAATATTTACATCCTCTTTGGATAAAATCTTTGCCTGTTTTAATGATATTTTCACTTTCATCATCAACATCAGTATGTGTAGCTTTAACTAAATAAGGATGATATTCTAGCAGTTTTTCAACAATATCCATATCAGTATCAAGAATTAATTTAACGCCATTTTTTATTAATTCTTTCATTGCATCAATAACACGATCTTTAAGTTCAGCTTGAACATTACCACTAAGTACCACAAAATCATTGCGATAGATATTATCAATGCGCTTTAAAAATCTTTCAAATTCTTTATCAGTAATAGTTGGGCCCTTTGCGTTTAGACTAGTTTCTTTTTCACCATCGATTTTGACATTAATTCTTGTGTTATCTTCAATTATTATAAATTGAGGTTGTATCTTATCATATTTTCCTAATAGATCTAAATAATAATCCTTGTTATAACCTCCAAGAAAACCTAAGGCAATTGAAGAGATATTTAAATCGTTTAAGACTTTAGAAACATTGACACCCTTTCCAGCAGCATCATATGATTCTTTTTCGCTACGATTTAAACCACCTTTATGTAAATCGTTAATCTTTAAATAATAGTCTAGTGAAGGGTTTGTAGTAATCGTATAAATCATGCATTTATTATATAATGACAATATGAAATTTAGTGAGCTTTTTAACCTATATAAAGGAATAGATCTTGAAATAAATGGTCTATCTACTAATTCCAAGACTACAAAACAAGGTGATCTTTTTATATGTATTAAAGGTGTAAGTGTCGATCGCCACGATTATATAGATGAGGCAATCAATAATGGTGCTGTCGCTTTAGTTACCGCAAAAGATGTCGATGTAAATGTCCCATATATTAAAGTTAATAATCCTAATGAGATATTAAGAGACTTATACGCAAACTTTTATGGCAATCCTCAAGATAAGCTGGTGATGATTGGTGTAACTGGAACTGATGGGAAAACATCAACAACAAGCATTATTCAAGAATTAATTGGCGATGATATATGTGGTTATATTGGCACTAATGGTTATGCTTGTAAAAAAGTTAAGGGAGAAACTGACAACACAACGCCTGGCATTGAATCTTTATATGCCATCTTAAAAGAATTTTATGATGCTGATTGTAAATATGTGGCAATGGAAGCATCATCTGAAGCCTTCTTCTACAATCGATTAAAAGGAATATGTTTTGATGTTGGCACAATAACTAATGTTGATTCAGAACACTTAAATACACATAAAACATTGGAAAACTATATTGATTGTAAAAAACAATTATTTAGACAATCAAAATTAGCTATTCTAAATAGTAATGATAAATATTTTGATGACTTTAAAAACATCAATGGCCTCACCTTTACTTATGGATATAAAGAAAGCGATGATTTATATATCGAGAATTATCATGTTTATCCAGACAAAACAATAATTGAATTTGTATATGATAATAAAAAGTATCAAATTATTTCACCACTACTAGGCCAATTCAATATCGAGAACTTAGCAGCTGCTTTATTAACTTGTTTAAAACTAGGCTTTAAAATGGACGAATTATTAAAGAATTTATCTAAATTAAATATTGATGGAAGAATGACAGCTATCAATTTAGGACAAGACTTTTATTGTCTAGTTGATTATGCTCATACGCCAAATGGTCTTAGAAAGCTATTTGCATTTACAAATCAATTAAATGTCAATAAAAGAATCGTAGTTACAGGTAACGCCGGTCAAAGAGATGCATCAAAAAGAAAATTCGTTGGTGAATTGTGCGTCAACAACAATGATCATGTCATCTTTACTTATGAAGATCCTCGTTTTGAAGATCCATATAACATCATCAATGATTTAACAGAATTAGTAAAAGATAAAGATAATTATGAAATTATAATAGATCGCCATGAAGCAATTGAAAAAGCTATCATGATGGCTAATAAGAATGATTTAATCATGATACTTGGCAAAGGCAATGAAGATTATGAAGAAATCAAAGGTGAATATATTGATTTCAATGATATTGATGAAGCTAAAAAAGCTATCATAAAAAAGTTAAATATTTAGTTCTAAAATGGTCTATGAATTTATCATCAAGACCATTTTTATTTAAAAATTCATGATAAGAATGATAATTCTTTTCTATTTCCTCATAATACGCATCTAGATATTCTTTCATAGCTACATCCATATATTCAATAACATTATCTAAAGGAAATGATATGTCGAAGCAATCATTAGTATATAAATAATCTTCATAGATTGTTTTTCTACTAACACCAAGTAGTTCAAGTATCATGACAGTAGCGATGCCTGCCCGATCTTTGCCTAATGAACAATGATATAAACAAGCACCTTTGCTTGCATATAAATCTTTAATAAAACTAATATATCTTCTAGTTACATATGGATCGTTAGCCAATTCTTTATAGAAGGAACGCATGTGTTTAATTAAACCATCATAATCGTTTTTATATTTCTTCTTTAAATTATCAAAGTATTCTTTTTGTCTTTTAATTGATTCCTCATCTTTAGAAAACGCATAATTATCATCTTTTTGAATTTGATGATTTATATATTCAATACCTTCAATTATTGTATCTTTGTCTTCATTGAATTCTGCTGAATTACGAAAATCATAAATTTTTCTTAAATTATATTTTTCATATAAAAAATACATTTCTTCTTTAGATAGTGAAGATAGTTTTTCACTTCTTATTAACAAATGTTCTTTAATAAAGTTCCCATCTTTAGTCTTAATGCCACCTAAATCACGAATATTTTTGATATTTAGTTTTATTTTTGTAGAATGCATAACTTATAATAATTATAAGGGAATATGAGGTTAATCTATGAAAAAATTATTATTGGTTTTAATTGTGCTACCTATTTCATTATCTTTATTTGGATGTTCTAAAGGAGTGAATAAAGTTAAATCTTCAGATGATTTATATATTCGTAAAATTGAAAATATTGATGATGATTTCATTATGGGAATGGATGCGAGTTCTGTCATCTCTTTAGAACAGTCAGGTGTTAAATATTATGACTATGATGGAAATGAGGAAGATGTATTTAAAGTATTAGCTAGTTCGGGCATCAACCATATAAGAGTAAGAGTATGGAATGACCCATATGATAGTAATGGAAATGGTTATGGTGGCGGCAATTGCGATATTGAAAAAGCTATTGAAATTGGGAAAAGAGCCAGCAAATATGGCATGAAATTAATTGTTGATTTCCATTATTCTGATTTTTGGGCCGATCCTAGTAAACAGATGGTTCCTAAAGCTTGGAAAGACTTACAAATAGAAGATAAGGCAAATGCTTTATATGAATACACAAAAGATTCTTTGAAACAGTTAAAGAAAAACGGTGTTGATGTTGGCATGGTTCAAATGGGAAATGAAACCAATAATGGATTAGCTGGTGAGAAAGTATGGATGGACATCATCTTTAATTTGATGACTTCATCTAGTAAAGCTATTCGTGAAGTTTATCCAAAAGCTTTAATCGCTGTGCATTTCGCTAATCCTGAAAATTATGATAGTTATCTAAGCTACGCAAAAAAACTTGCTTATTATAATTTAGATTATGATGTTTTCGCATCATCTTATTATCCTTATTGGCATGGAACATTGGATAATCTAACTAAATTATTAAGTGAAATAGCTGAAACCTATAATAAAAAAGTTATGGTTATGGAAACGTCATATGCCTATACTGGTGAAGATTTAGATTTCTTTGGAAACACAATTGGTGATGGAGCAGCAGTTATAAAAGATTATCCATATACAATTCAAGGACAAACAAACCATGTCTTAAACGTCATTGATGCAATCGCTAATAAAACCACAAACGGCATTGGCGTATGTTATTGGGAAGGAACTTGGATTCCAGTTGGAACATCTTCATTTGAAGAAAATTCTTTGTTATGGGAAAAATATGGTTCTGGTTGGGCAAGTTCTTACGCAAGTGAATATGATCCAAAAGATGCTGGTAAGTATTATGGTGGTTGTGCTGTTGACAATCAAGCCTTTTTTGATCCTAGTGGTCATCCACTTGAATCATTAAAATTATTTGAATTATGCAAAAAAGGAAACGAAATAGAATTATATCCCGATGCTATTGAGGACATTAATATCTCTTTTGATTTAAATGATGATATTGTTTTACCTAACAAGGTAAACGCTATTATGGCTGATAATACTAAACAAGAAATAGATGTTGTTTGGGATGACTTTGATAGTGAATATATGAAAAGTCATGGTGTAAATAAATATACAATTTATGGAAATGCTGGTGGTAAAAAAGCTTGTGCTTATGTTTCAATGATTAAATATAATTATCTAAATAATTATTCTTTTGAAGAAGATGACCACTTAACTAAAGTTCCTAAAGCGTGGGATTTAATAGAAGTAAAGAATGCTAAACAATTATATGTTGAAGAAAAATCAACAGATTCAATAGATGGTATTAAGCATTATCATTTTTGGTCTGATGAAGAAAACTCCATTGAATTCTATCTTGAACAAGAAGTAAAAGACTTAAAAGAAGGTACATATCGATTTGAAATCTCGATTATGGGTGGCGATGCTGGCGAACAAGAAATATACGCTTATGTAAAATTAGATGATGAGATTATTAATTCTTCACCATTAAGTATCACATCTTATAATAATTGGTCTAATAATTCAGTTACATTTGATTATGATGGTAATCAAAAATTGACGGTTGGAATATATGTAAAATGCCAAGGATCTGGAAATGGTGCTTGGGGTAAGATAGATAATGCTTTATTAAATACGGAGAATTAATATGAAAAAAATAATTATCTTAATTCTATGTTTATTGCTTTTATGTGGATGTCATAAAAATGTTGATAAGATTGATGATAATTACCGTGTCTTTTATGAAATATTTGTAGGATCGTTTTCTGATAGTGATGGCGATGGAATTGGCGATTTAAAAGGCATCATCAATCGTTTAGATTATTTAAATGATGGCAATGTTGATTCTGATTCATCACTGCATGTTCAAGGATTATGGCTATCACCTATTTTTAAAGCTGGATCATATCACAAATATGATGTCATTGATTATTATTCAATTGACCCTCATTTTGGTAATATGGATGATTTAAAAAAGCTTGTTGATGAAGCACATAAAAGAAACGTTAAAGTAATCCTTGATATGGTTATTAATCATACTTCAAATCAAAATGAATGGTTTAGAGAATACAGTAAAGCTCGTCTTAATGAAGATACCCAAAACAAATACTACAATTATTACACAACGGAAACTCGTGATACTTTAAGACCTGATCGTAGCTACAACATAGTTGGTTCTTCTAAAAAATGGTGGTATGAATGTAACTTTTCTCATGAAATGCCTGAATTAAATTTTGATAATGAAGAAGTAAGACAAGAGGTTTTAAATATTGCCAAATATTATATTGATTTAGGTATTGATGGCTTTAGATTTGATGCAGCAAAATATATCTATTTCAACAACAATAAAGAATCGATAATGTTTTGGGATTGGTATGTAGAAGAACTTAAGAAAATGAAAGAAGATATCTATTTAGTTGGTGAAGTATGGTCATCTGAAAGCGAAACTAATCAATATATCAAATCATTAAACTGTTTTAATTTCACTAGTGCTGGTAGTGAAGGTATAATTGCCTCAACAGCTAAAGGACAAAACATTAATTCATTTACTAATTATGTTACAAATTATCTAACAAAGATACATAGTCAAAATAGTGAAGCTATGTATATTCCTTTTATTGCCAATCATGATACTGATAGATGTGCTGGTTATTTAACTGTTTCTTCAAAAGATGCTTATATGGCAGCTAATTTATACATTTTATGTTCTGGTTCACCTTTCATTTATTATGGCGAAGAAATAGGTTTAAAAGGCACAAGAGGTGGCGCAAATACCGATGCCAATAGAAGACTGGCAATGCTTTGGGGAGATCAGGATACAATTAAAGATCCTGTTGGTGCTGATTTTGGCAATGAAAAACAAGTAAATGGAACCGTAAGCGATCAAATTAAAAACGAAGATTCTCTATTGCGTTACTACAATAAAGTAATTAAATTTAGAAATAAATATCCTCAAATTGCTAGAGCTACATATGAAAAAATAGATTTAAAGAATACAAAAGTTGGTGGCTTTAAATTAACATATAATGATGAAATTTCGTATTTGATTCACAATATAGCAAAAGAAGAAATGACAATTGATATTTCATCACTAGGAGAATTTGAATTTATTGATTATATTGGCCAAGGTGAAGCAAAACTTGATGGAACCAATTTAATAATTGGTCCACAAACCTCATTAATTTTAAAATAATTAATAATAAAATAAGGCACGGAAAACCGTGCCTTTATACTACAAATGTTTTTTATTATTAGATAAGAATATTATTTTCGCTTTCAGGGTCAAATAAGTGCATTACTTTTCCTTCAAAGCTAATTCTAATCATTTCACCATTAGTGAGTTTAGCTCTTTCTTCATGGCTCAATGATACAGTTGGAACTCTAACAATGATTTGTGTTCCATCTGTTGTTATTGTGTGAAGGTGAAGTTCTGATCCCATCATTTCATTAACTTGAATCGTCACATCAATGCCTTCACCTTGTTTAGCTAATACAACGTGTTCAGGTCTTACACCAAGAATTACTTCTCTATTTTCAACATGTTTTTCTTTTAGCATATCGCCTTTTTGACCATCAACAAGTATCTTAGCGCCAAAGGCTTTAACGTAGTAATCATCACCTTCTCTTACTAAATCAGCTTTAAATGTATTCATCTTTGGAGCACCAATAAATTCAGCTACAAATAGATTGTGTGGCCAATCAAATACTTCATCAGGTGTACCAACTTGTTTAATATAACCATCTTTCATAATAACGATACGATCGCCTAATGTCATAGCTTCGGTTTGATCGTGTGTTACATAAACAAATGTTGTATCAATTCTTTTTCTTAAAAGAATGATTTCAGCACGCATTTGATTTCTTAATTTAGCATCCAAATTACTCAATGGTTCATCCATTAAGAATACTTTAGGGTTTCTAACCATCGCTCTACCGATGGCAACTCTTTGTCTTTGACCTCCAGATAATGCTCTTGGCTTTCTGTTTAAATATTCAGTAATTCCTAATATTTCAGCTACTTCTTTTACCTTTTGGAATACTTCCTCATTAGGAGTTTTTCTCAGTCTTAATGGGAATGCGATATTCTCAAAAACAGTCATATGTGGATATAGAGCATAGTTTTGGAAAACCATTGAAATATCTCTATCTTTTGGTTGAAGATCATTTACTACTAAACCATCAATTTCAATTGTTCCTTCAGAAATTTCTTCTAGACCTGCGATCATTCTTAAAGTAGTAGATTTACCACAACCAGAAGGTCCTACAAAGACAACGAATTCTTTATCAGCTATATCCAAATTGAAATCATGAACAGCTACAACGCCACCATTATATATTTTCTTTACATCTGTTAATTTTACTTTTGACATATTATTATCCTTTCACGGCTCCGCCAGTTACGCCTTCTACATAGTATTTTTGTAAACTCATAAATAAGATTGTTATTGGGATTGCGACTATAACTCCACCAGCACAGAACATTGTATAATTTGCAGCTAATGAAGCTTGTGTACCAATCATATTTTGTAAACCTACTGCAACATTCATGCCATCGCTAGCTGCATGGGCAATATATTTCGCAAACATGAAATCGCCCCAAGGAGCCATAAAGGCAGTTAATATCGTATAAATAACAATCGGTTTTGATAAAGGCATGATAATCTTTGTGAATATTTGGAATCTAGTAGCGCCATCAATTCTTGCGGCTTCATCAAGTGATCTTGATATAGTATCAAAGAAACCTTTTGATACATAATAACCCATACCACTACTTGCGACATATACAAGAATTAATCCTGGAACAGAATTAGAACCAGTTAAGCCTACCCAACTCAAAACTTTATATAAAAGAATCATTGATAAGAATCCAGGGAAAAATCCAAGAACTAACATAACATTCATCATGGCTTTTCTTCCTTTGAATCTTAATCTCGATAAAGTATAAGACATTGATAACACAATAATTGTTTGTACAATCGCTACTACTAAGCCGATAATGAAGGTATTCCCAAACCAAATTGGGAAATCTGTTTTTGTAAATAGTTTAATGTAGTTATCAAATCCCCATTGCTTAGGTATAACATAACCAACTTGGTGAGTTGTTTCAAGTCTAAATGATTCAAGTACCAAGAAGATAAATGGAATTAACCAAACAATTGTCATTACAACAAGGATGATATAAATAATTGTGTTTGATAATCTACTTTTGGCCTTTGCGCCCATATGTTTCTTTTCAGCCATTATTGATAATCCTCCTCATTTCTTGTTGAAGGGATAACGTTATAAACAATCAACGATAATATTGAAACCACTACGAAGATCATAATACCAATTACTGAAGCTAAATAGTATTTAGATTCAGCACCCATTGTAATCTTAAATAGCCATGTAATAAGCAAATCTGTATCACCCGCAGCACCAGCTGATGACAATAATTTAGGATTAATTGGTCCACCAGTTGATAGCAAGTAAATAACATTAAAGTTATTAATGTTACCTATGAAACTTGTCAATAGATAAGGTCCCGTAACAAATAGCATATATGGTAATGTAATCTTAAAGAATTGTTGTACAGCATTAGCACCATCTATTTTTGCTGATTCATATAAATCTTCTGGAATATTCATTAAGATACCAGTAGTGATCAACATTAAATATGGAATACCAATCCAAATATTGATAACGATTACGGTAATTCTCGCAAGTGTTGGTGTTTCCCAGAATCTAATAACTTGTGATAAGTCTTTGATTATTCCAAGTCTTAACATCATTCCATTAACTAAGCCATTTGCTGCAAACATCTTTGATATATACAACAATGAAATAAATTGTGGGACTGCACTAGTTAATACAAGAACGCCTCTCCAGAACTTCTTTAGTTTAATACCTTTTTTATTAATCATAATTGCAACAAACATTCCTAAGAAATAGTTTGTGAATGTTGCGAAAAATGCCCAAATTAAAGTCCAAGACAAGATTTCACCAAAAGCCAATGATAATTGGCTATTGCCAGTATTTATATTAAATAATTCATTAAAGTTTGTTAAACCAACCCAAGTAAACAGATTAGAATAACCATCATGAGCTCCATCATAGTTGGTGAAAGCTACAAGAACCATGAATAAAATAGGAAATACAGTAAATAATAAGATACCTGTTATAGGCAAAGCTAATAATGTTTTATGAAATTCTTCATCCAATAAAGACTTAGCATCATCCTTGGCATGTTTTAATGAATGACCATTTTTAATAAGTTCTTCATTAATCTTGTTTTGTTTAATATTTGTTCTCCAAGTATATACAAAACAAATAATAAAGATTATTGTAATTGTTCCATAGAATAAACATTTAAATGAATCATCGCCTGGTACAGTTACATATGTATCAAGTTTTGCATCATATTGTCTCCCAGAACTTACAGTACCTAGAGTTGGATATTTAGATAACCAATAGCCTCCAGTTGTAACCATATAAACAATAAAGATTACTTCGAATAAAAAGAACAATATACCTCTAAATATTTGTCCTCTTGCAATAGAACCAAAGCCCATCACAAAATATGATATTTTTGTTTTAAAATCACCATGGACAAATGTTGTGCCAATATCTTTAATATCGCTTACTATTGAATTAAAGAATTTAGCGATTATTTTTCCAATTTGTTTAAAGAGATTAATTAACCAAGATGGAATGGCTTTAAAGAAATGAATGATGTTATATAACAACGATTGAAACTTTGTTAAGCCAAGGTAATCAAGATCACTAATGTCTTCAAATAAATTGACATGATTAGTTTTTATACTCATCAATTTACCCCTTTCTTAATGAAAAAATAGAGCAGGCATAAACCTGCTCTATTTTAAAGTTATTTCAATTAATTATTGAACTAGGCTAACTTCACCAGAAGCGCTATCTAATTGAACTTTATAAGTTCCAGCTGTTTCTACTACAAAGTTGTCAGCAGGGAATGCTTCATCCCAACTTAAGCCTTTTCTAACTTTGAATTCATCACCAGCAGCAAATTCGATTGCAGCAGAAGTCCAAACACCGTTTTCTTCTGTCATAGCTTCATCATAGTCCCATGCATGACCAGCAAATGAACCGATTACAGTATAAGCATTAGCAATTGCAGGATCCATAGCAAAGATACCATTAATTGCAGCAGTGTAATCATCTAAACCTTTTTGTAAATCAGCTTCTGAAGTAGCATCTTCAGCAACTTGACCTAATACTTTAGCAATATCCCACCAAGAACCAGCGATTTGGTTTTGAGGAACAGCATATGCAGATTGTGCAAAGAAAGCAGCTAATACTTCATCTTGTTGAACAGCATCAGAAGCTTGAACGTTCTTGTTAGAAGGTCCCCAACCAAATGATGCAAATCTTTCAGCTTGGCATTCTTCACCAGTTAACCATAAAGCAAGTCTTTGGCAAGCAGAAGCTTTTTCAGCATCTTGTTGAGGTTTAACACCTAACAATTTGTTACCAGAGAATGAACCCATATGGTAAGTTTGACCATCAACTGTAAAGCTTGGTAAATCAGCAACGCCCATGTTTTCGCCTAAATCTTTAGTTACATCAGGTCTAGCCCAAGTACCAGAAATAAGTACTGCAGAACCAGTTGAGAAAGAAGCGTTGTCAGATGAAGAGTTTCTAGCAGTTGATTTAGCGATCTTTTCAAGACCTTTCATAGCGATTAAACCTTCAGGTGAATTGAATGTATCGTTTACACCAATAATAGTACCAGCATCATCTAGTACCCAATCAGATTTACAACCAGTTGCAAAGAACATAGAAGCTAAATACCATGCAGATGTCTTATATTCAAAAGAGAAGTATTTATTTGCTTTTTCACAAGCTTCTAGAATTGCTTCTAAAGAATCAATATCAACATCATCAGTGATAACTGACTTGTCATAATACATGAAATAGCCATTATCAGCTGTTAGAGGATAGCAATATAATGTGCCATTGAATGTAGCAGCTCCAACAGAACCAGCATCATTCATTTCAGTAACTTGTTTAGCAGCACCTTCGCCTAGAACATTTAAAGCACCAGCTTGAACTAATCTAGCTAATTGGTCTTGTGCAAAACAATAAATATCCGGAGCAGATTCTACATCGTTGATAACTTGAGTAGCAGATTCAGCTTCAGTGATGCCACGAATAGTAGCATTAATCTTGATGTCAGGATTAGCTTCGTTGAATTTGTCAACTTGAGCTTGAACTTGATCAGCAACACCTTCGATTTCAGAGAACCAAATTGTTACATCAAATTCTTTGACATCAGAGCTCTCATTTCCGCCTTTATTACCTGCACAACCAAATAGTGTACAAGCTAATAAAACAGAAAGAAGAATAGTTAAAAATTTTTTCATTATTTTCTCCTTCTTAAGGACCATATGTCCTTCTTAATTATACAACAAAAAAAACGCTCTATTGAAAGCGTTTTCTATGTTTTTTTATATAATCAAATCATTTGCTTTTTTAATAATTTTGTGCTAATTGCGAATGTTTGCACCATATGAATTATTAAGCACTTCAAGTATCTTTGTGTGAACTTCATTTACTTCTTCAGTCTTTAATGTGCTATCTGCTGATTCATAAATAATATTTAAAGATACTGATTTATACCCTGATTCAATATGTTCGCCCTTATAGATATCAAATACTTCAGCATTCTTAACTAAGCTTCCACCAGCCTTCTTAATTGTCTTGACTAAATCATCAGCCTTTACTTCATCTTTTAGGACAATTGAAATATCTCTTGAAATAGATGGATACTTATTGATGACTGGAGCTTTAATTTTTGCGGGATTTTTATCAACTAATTTATCTAATAATAATTCACAATAATAGACATCTTTAAGTTTTAAACTTGACATATATTTTGGATGAAGTTTTCCCATAATGCCTACTACTTCATTATTGATCAAAATAGATACTGATTGATAAGGATGGAAATGTTTAACATCTAAATCATTTTCTTTTAATAAAACACGTTTTCCTTCATAACCTAGATTATCTAAAACTTCTAAAACAACGCCTTTTAATACATAATAATCAGTTTTAATACTATTATGTAAAACTTTATATTGACTTAAATAACCAGTCATAATTAAGCCAAGTCTTTCGCTTTGAACATCTTTACCATATACAGAAGATATTTCAAATAGATTTAAATCATTGTTGTAGTGATCTAAATTATAAGTTAGTGTTTCAATCATTGAATTCATCAATGAGTTACGAATATATTTTCTAGCATCACTTAATGGTGATAACAGTGAAATAGCTTCCCCTACTGGTAATAACGCTTCATCAATCTTCTTTTGATCAACTAATGTATAAGAAACAGTTTCATTAAAGCCCTTATTAGTTAAAGTTTCACGAATGTTTCTTCTAATCCTTTGGATTGGTGAAAGCTTACCTACAGTTTGTGGAAGTAAAGGCAAAGTGCTCTTTAAATCATCAAAGTCTGTCAATCTGACGATTTCTTCATCTAGATCTTCTCTAATTTTTAAATCCATACTACGATGTGAAGGTATTTCTACAACAAATTTTTCATTGTCATTTGTTGTGCTGAAGCCTAGACGTTTCATAACACTAACAGCTTCATCCATTGTGTATTCTTTGCCAATTAAAGAATTTAAATGACTTAATGTTTCTTCAATTGTATATGGAACGTAATCAGACTTGCCATATTCAACTGTTTCTTCAAAGCCTTTTGCATCAGCTAATTCTTTTAATAATTGCACAGCACGGTCAACTGCTCTATTTTGGGCTTCAGGTTCAAGTCCCTTTGAAAATCTAGCAGCAGCTTCAGTTTGAAGTCCTAAACGATTAGATGTTCTTCTAATTTGTGCATGATCAAATAATGCGGCCTCAATAATTAATCCCTTAGTTGTATCTAATATCTTAGTGTTTTCACCACCCATGATTCCTGCTATACCAATAGGCTTATTATCAGACATAATCATCAAGTCGCCCTTTTCAATTTTATATTCATTGCCATCAAGAGCTTCATAATTTCCTTCATAATCATCTCTAACTTCAATATTGCGATTAGGATTTGTAGCTAAATCATAGAAATGTAAAGGTTGACCTGTTTCAAGCATTACATAATTAGATATATCAACTAAATTATTAATTGATTTAATTCCATTAGCACGAAGATGTTGTTTCATCCATTCTGGTGATTCTTTAATTGTTACATCATTTACGACTTTGGCAATAAAATGCTTGCAGTTTTCGCTAGCACTATTTAATTTGAAAGAACCTTTTTCGCCGATATTTGCTTGTCCTAAATAATCAGGTAACTTACAAGGTCTATCTAAAATAGCAGCTGCTTCTTTAGCCATATAATACATTGCTGCACAATCTGGTCTATTAGCATATATCGATACTTCAAGAATTGTATCTTCATAACCAAGTTTATTTAAGATATCACTTTCACCAATTTCAAAACAATCGTCTAATTCTTCAATACCGTTTAATGAAGGTGAATCTTCAGGTAGCATATCTTCGCTAATATTTAATTCTTTTAACGAACATAACATACCATTTGATTTTTCGCCTCTAATGACACCAGCCTTTATTTCACCACCAGGAAGTTTGGCGCCAACTTTGGCAACAATAACTTTTAAACCTTCTCTACAATTTGGTGCACCACAAACAATATCTAATACTTCATCACCAATATCAACCTTTGTGACATGTAAGTGATCAGAATCAGGATGATCTTTACATTCTAAGACTTTGCCAACAACTAAATTTGTACCTAAGCCTAAATGCTTTTCCGATTCAACTTCAAAACCAGCTTTAACAAGCTTATCTTCTATATCTTCTATACTTAAACCACTCAAATCTACAAATTCATTTAACCATTTTAAACTTAATAACATAATTGTTCTCCTATTTCTTAAATCCGCTTAAGAAACGGACATCATTTGTATATAAATCACGAATATCACTTATGCCATATTTAAGCATCGCAAGTCTTTCAACACCAACGCCAAAGGCAAAACCTGTATATTTTTTAGAATCAATGCCGGCCATCTCTAATACATTTGGATGAACCATGCCACTGCCAAGTATTTCAATCCAACCAGTTCCTTTACATGTTGGACATCCCTTTCCTCCACAAATATGACAAGTCATATCTACTTCAAAACTTGGTTCAGTGAATGGAAAATATGATGGTCTAAATCTAATCTTGGCATCTTTCTTAAATAATTCCATAATCATTAATTCAAGTGTTCCTTTTAAATCAGCTACGGTAATATTTTCACCAATAACTAGTCCTTCACATTGTACAAATTGATGAGAATGAGTTGCATCATCATCATCTCTTCTATATACCTTACCAGGACAAATAACTTTAATAGGCATGTGATTAGCTTCTTTTTCAAGAACACGCATTTGAATAGCTGTTGTTTGTGATCTTAATAGATGATTAACATCAATATAGAAAGTATCTTGCATATCTCTTGCAGGATGGCCAACTGGTGTATTAGCTCTTGTGAAATTATATTCATCAAGTTCTACTTCTGGTCCTTCAGCTACGTTATAGCCCATGCCAATAAAAACATCCTCTAATTCTTTTTGAACTAGAGTCAAAGGATGCAAAGAACCAGCCTTTGGTGTATAGGCATTTAATGTCAAATCAATCTTTTCACTTTCAAGAGCTGCATTCATCAATACTTCTTCAAAATCTTTTTTCTTTGTTTCAATCGCTTCTGTAATGCTTGTCTTCAAATCGTTAACTAATTGACCAAATTTAGGCTTTTCTTCAGCTGTTAAATCTTTCATCATGGCCATTAATCCTTGAATCTTTCCTTTTTTAGATAATAATTCAAGTCTTAAGTCTTCTAAAGATTTAACATCACTTACTTCTTGAATCTTTTTTAATGCCTCTAATTTTAATTCTTTTAAATCATCCATAAGATTTCTCCTTCAAATAAAAAAACCGCGATTTAGGAACGAAAATCGCGGTACCATCCTAATTCAGTAATAAACTGCTCTTAATTAACTATAACGCGTTACCGGACATGATTGGTGTCACTTTAAAGATGAATTCACTTATTGTTTTATATAAGGCTTACACCATCCCTTATTCGCTAAATAAAATCACATAAGTTACTACTTCTTTTTTAATCGCTTTAACATTACTATTTTAGCATAATTAATTAATAGAATGTAAATAGGAATATTTTGTGAAACTATTTCTACATACATTTAATCTACTTCAAAATAATACCAAAAAGTTGTTATTAGATTGTCTTTTAAAATTCATTTGACCAGCCGTGTCCTAAATCCCAATGTTCGTCTTGAACAAATTTAGTATCGGCAGGTAATTGAAATTCGTATATTATTTCATCTTTTGCTTCAGGGTAATCATTAATCCAACTACCTGTAAAAACAATGAAACCTTCATCTTTAAATTCAAAAACACGTCCTCTTGGTTTCATAGTATAATCGCCAGAAAATCTTTTATCTTTACCTCTATGAAATTGTTTTTCCCAAATATGCTTGTGTAGCCTTCTTGTTGTTCTAACTTCTTTTTGCCATTGAGGTGAAAGATAATATTCAATATCATCAGCCATCGTGCTTTCCACTCCATATAGTTCCTTCTTATTTGGGTCATACCAAAAGATACCAAGACTTGGTTTATCTTGATAAATATCATTATTCGCCATCACATCTAGTGCGGCATTTGTTGTTTCATTTTCTCTATCTTTGTATGGAAGCATAATTTCTTTACTATGACTATATCCGCTATTTTATGACAAATTTCAGTAATACTTATGATGTGTTATTAAAATAAACAACAACTATAATACATTTACATTATAAACTTATTATTTGTCATTTTATAAAAACGCATCTAATACCGGAACATATTTTTTATTTAATGCCTTTGCGACATTTTCATTTGTGACTTTACCATTATATGTATTTAAGCCAACAGCCAATCCTTCATCTTCTTTTAATGCTTCTTTTAGTCCTAGTGTAGCAATCTTTAAGCCATATTTAATTGTCGCATTAGTTAAAGCAAGTGTACTAGTATAAGGAACTGCACCAGGCATATTACCAACACAATAATGTACAACACCATCTTTAATAAAGATTGGATCATCATGGACAGTAACATGACTTGTTTCACAACATCCACCTTGGTCAATTGCGATATCAACAATAACAGCACCTTTTTTCATTAGTTTTAAATGTTCTTTTTTAATTAATTTAGGTGTTTCACCACCTGGAATTAATACTGAACCAATAACTAAATCAGCTTCTTTTAATGCCTTTTCAAGATTTTCTTTATTTGAATATAAAGTAGTTACACTAGCACCAAAGATATCTTCAAGATAAGCTAAACGATTAGCATTAATATCTAATAATGTAACTTGCGCATCAATACCAACAGCAGCTTTAGCAGCATAAGTACCAGCTATACCACCACCTAAAATAACAATCTTTCCTCTTTCAACACCTGGAACACCACCAAGTAAGATACCTCTACCACCATATTCTTTTTCAATATATTTAGCACCTTCTTGAATTGAAAGTCTACCTGCAATTTGTGACATTGGGCGAAGACATGGAAGATTGCCTTTTTCATCTCTTATTGTTTCATATGCGACAGCTTTAATATTTTTCTTTAATAATAAATTTGCGAATTTCTTATTACTGGCTAAATGCAAATAAGTGTAAAGAATAGTTCCTTCATTAATTAAATCAAATTCTTCTTCTTCAAGTTCTTTTACTTTAACAATCATTTCACACTTATCATATACTTCTTTAGCTGTTTTAAGGATTTTAGCTCCTGCTTTGATATAAGAAGTATCATCAAAACCAGCACCTAATCCTGCGCCTTTTTCTACATATACTTTATGTCCTAAAGCAACATAAGCAGAAACATTATCAGGTGTTAAACCTACACGATATTCATGATTCTTTAACTCTTTAGTTGTGCCTACAATCATACTTTTTCTCCTTAAAAAATATGAAATAATTATATATCTATAAAAAAGCAGTTTTCAATATTTTTTTAAAAGAAGCAGCCTTATTTTGGCTGCCTCATTTTTTATCTAGGTATGTACTGAACAAAGTGTTGTATAGATACATTTCCATCTACTTCGTAAACAGGTTTATCGCTTATTAGTCCATACTGTTCATAAGTATAAATTCTGCGATAATCTTTGTATTTACTGATATTATATTCAAATCTAAAGTATCTATCACATTTAGCAGATGCAGTATCGGCAATAATGTTGTGACAATTATAGCAAGGTAAATTTGAATTATTTCCTGCCTGATAATTATTACTGCTATCTAGATAAGGACAATCCACAGTAGATTTAATTGCATCAAAATATCCAAAGTACCATGATGGGTGGGCTGTTGATGTATTGCCAGATTTCTGACTTATGATTCTATTTTTATTAATATCTGGATTGTTATCATATGGTGCATTATACATCCAATGCCAATAGATATATCCTCCAAATATATTTTCAACCTTACGAACATTTGAACCATCATCATATTCAGCAACTGGTTCTTTAGCTAAAGAATTATAGATAGCATTTGATGTATCAAATCCACTTGGGAATGTAGCATATTCGACATTGCCACTGCCAATTTCTTCTAAACTAGTGTCCACCAAAGTCCATCCTTGATTTACTAGGCTTGAATCATATGATCCTATGTGCCTATCATATTTCCAATATTCATTTACTATTTTTGCATCAGATGGGACATTGCTATCAATTGTCCATTCAGATAATTCTTTTTCTTTCCAATGTGCATATAATGTTGTGTTCTCTTCTAAATCAACAATTGAAGATTCTTCATATTCTACACCACCGTTAGGTTCGGTATACCAACCATCAAGATAATGATAATCAAGGCTTGCGTTAGGTAGTTGCCCTATTTCATTACCATAATAAACAGTTTTACTATTAAATTCTGAAGTACCACCGTTAGCATCAAAGGTAATAGTATACATTCCTTTTAAATATTGTTCATATTTATCAGCACTTATTTCTTTAATTTCACCTTTATTAAATATAATATATGAAACATCTATTGTATTGTTATCTTCAGTTGTGTATAAATCACCAGATAATTTCAATAGCGGGGTGATGGATGAACTAGGTTCTCTATATACATCAATAGTCTTGCACAATATAGATATATTGTTTGCATTAATCGAAGTTTCTCCAAATAAATACAACGAAGTAACATTATTTTTGAATATTACTCCAGTAGCAACAGAATCTACTGCAACTTGGTTAAAAGTAACATTTTCTGAACTCATTACTAATGGTGTTCCTTTTGAATTAACAAATCTTATTCCATTAATAATTGTATTGTTAGCGTTAGATGTTATAGACAAATTATCATATTCTTTTCTTGAGCCCCTAATCTCAAATGTTTGAGTTTGTGAAGGTATTTCAAGTTTAGTACCTGCTTCTAAGTTTGAATCTGATATGTCGAGTATTATATTCTTTGCATATGATTCTGCTACATTTTTAACTATATCAGTGTTTGATGCATATACTTTGATAGACTCTACATTTTCAAAAGCCTTTTTGCCAATATACTTAATATTCAAAGAAATATTAAAGTTTTTAAGCGATGTACAGCCACTAAAAGCACACTCTTTTATAGTATCTACGGCAGGAGCATTAATTGTATTTAAATTAGTACAATCCTTAAATGCTTCCTTAGGAATTTCTGTTATATAATCACTAAAAATAACAGCTTTGATTTTATTTTTTCCTTTGAATGCATTTTCTGAAATACCTGTGACTTTTATAGAAGAGTTTGAATCATCGTTATTGCTATAAGAATAGTAAGTAGGAATAACAACGACTGGCGAATCACCACTATAACCTACAACTACACCATTTTGATTAATATCAAGCCCTTCCGTTATCATTGTCTTACTATTTACATAAGCTTCTATATCATTTGGAATTTCAAATGACAATGCATCATTTTCAAAATCATTGAAACTATTAGAATTCCTTGAATAATCTATAAAGTAATAATAATCGTCATCCATTACACTATATGTGTAGGTAAAATATTCTCTATTGGCCACATCATAACCAACAACGCCAAACACATGAGCTTTCCCTGCTATAGTTAGTCTATAGTATCCGTATTTACTTCCAGGTAAAGTAATTGTACGTTCTTTTAACGTTTTCAATGCTTTTGTGTATGTGGTTGTATTTGACCAACCATTACTATATGAAGCAGTTTCTGAGAAATCACGCCCGTTGCTTTCTTCTCCGCCTTGAGCATATTTTTCTCCATAATGTTTCTCTTTCGAAATTATTTCGTGGATTGCTGTAGATATTTCTTTGGTATTGCTTATTTCGTTGCTTATTTCACTGCTGAATGAATCATTCCACGTCTTTGTTTGAGATTCAACATGAGAGTCCCCAAAACTCATCTCTACACTCTTTGTAACTTCATCTGTGTGCACATTTTCTGTGGTCTTTTTCTGGTAATTACCATATTCAATATTTGTACTAATTTCATAGCCTTCCTTTGTTTTACCAGAAATACCAGCTTCGGCACTAACTCCTGTTCCACTTACTGGATCTTTAACAGAACCGCCTGCCTTTAAATCGGCGCCTATTACATCCTCATGATACTTCTTGCCTCCAACATTAATCTTAAAACTTTGTCCTGTTTCAGTTCCTGTTTTTAAAGTATCAATCGTTTTTTCTTCAGCTTTTATTTTGTATTCATGATTAGTTGTGTCAGTTATAGTATCTGATCCACCTATACTTGAATTTACTGCATATGTGCCTCTAGTACTTGTTGACATTTTCTCAGCTTCTTCTTTTTCATAGCCTCTTTCATTTGCTGAAGTTTCATCAATTTCAACCTGGTTGTTCCAATTGCTAGATAAAGTCCAGGTTGTTGAATTTGAAGTTTCTTTAGAAATAATACCGTTTATTTGATTAGCTTCTGTTTCGGTTGTTTCAATTGAAGTGCTTTCAACGTAAGCTTGCCCAATGCCTGCGATTTCTTGGAAATTTTCGACCTTTTTTATTGGAATGTTCTCGATTGTTCCAATTTCATAAACAAAAAGAATAACGTTTCTATACTCAGAATTTTTTGTTTTGCCTGAATATTCCATTATTAATGGAGCTTCGTTTTTATAATCATGTGGGATAGCTTGATTGCGATAACTTGACCAATTTGCAGTTAAGTAAATATCGTTAGCAGTTCCTTTTTTAATAGAATCTACAAAATTATTATTTTCATCTGTCCACCCAACGAAACGGTAATTTTCCACTCCCTCAGGTGGTTCTAATGCCACACTATCACTTACAGTAAAGCTTGTCTCTTGACTTGCTGATGTAGCAAAATATTTCATGTTTCCACTATTAAAGTGAATAGTATATATGTTTTTCTTCCAATGAGCATAGATATCAATATCGCCTTTATCTTCTGAAGTAATGGTAAAAATTCTTTGTCCACCTACGCTTGCGTTATACCAGCCCAAAAACATATAGCCTTCAACTTCTAATTCAGGCAAATTCTTATCTAAGCCTTTTCCTTCAATATATCTTGTTGGAATTTCGGAAGTATTTATATCTAAGCTTCCTAAATAGCTGTCACCTGTTCTATTCAAATGAATATTGATGTTTTTTTCTTCTCCAGCTAAAATAGGAATTTCTATTTGAGGAACAATTACTTTTAAGCAATCACTACAATGAGCGCCTTCTGTTAAACCAGTAGATGTTTTTGTAGCTGGAATAGCTTCATCAATGACGATATTATGTCCTGTTTTTTCTATAATTGTGTCTTCTAAAGAAATCTCTAGAGTTGCATCAGAGTTACTATAGTACTTATCACACTTTTCACAATACCAATATTCAATATTTCCGTCTGTTTCACATAACGCTTTATTAGTTTCTATATGAGATGCTTCATATTTACATGGTCTTATATAAAATGAACCATAATAAACCTTAACATCATTGTTTACTAAATAATTCAAAAGTCTCATTAAATCCTTGATGTTAATCTTTTGATCACCATTTGTATCGATAGCTGTTTCATCAACATCAACATTATGGCCGGCTAAATATCTACTAGCTCTAACAACGTCTTTCATGTTTAAAACACCATCGTTATTGATGTCACCTGGAACAGCAGGAATCAAAGTTATAGAACCATTGACTATATCAAAGAAAACATCATCTTCATCATAATTTACAAATTCACTATTTGTAATTGTGATATTTTCTTCTTTTTGAATTCGTAAATCATTTGTTACTCTAAATTTAAGAGTCATAAAAGTAATGTCACCAACAACATCTTGCTTAGTGCTCATCCAAGTAACTGTCATACCACTCTTTAATTCATCAGGAACTACACCACCATCATCAACAAAAGTGATTTCTTCTAAAGTTAAACTACTTCCATAATTAAGTGTTAGTCTGCTAGAAGCTACTCCTGGATTATTATATAGTTTTACGGAAACGTTAATTAATTCACCAGTATGCCCTGTTGCATTTTCGATTTTCAAAGTTGGATTATCAAATGCCATAATATGATTTGTTGGCAATAAACAAATAAGTAAGAAAATCGAAAACAAAAAACTTAGAATTTTATTATTTCTTTTAGTTTGCATAATTATTCCACCTATTGAATAGTTATTGTTCCAGCTTCTATACTAAAACTTACTGAATCTTCATTAAAGTTTGTAATGTCATCAGTGTTATATGCCAAATTAACATTAGCAACATCACCAATGCTTACAGTATCAGATACTTCAAAAGTTAAAGTTGCCAAAACAAAATCTTCACTAATATCGCCAGAACCGTTATACCAAATTAGCTTAGTTCCATTCGCGTAAGATGACGGCAATATTCCTGTTCCTTTATTTCCATAACTAATAGTTTTTAAAACTAAAACATCATCAAAATTAAGAACTAAATCCATTCCTGCTACTCCAGGATTGTTTTTTATTTCTATTGTTAAATTAACTTCTTCACCTTTCGAACATGCTGAATTGCTAATTTTAATTGTTGGAAGATTTGTTTGAATTTGAGTATAAGTAGCATTAACAACTAAATCACTTGTAATGTTTGTATAGCTCTTATCCCATCCTGAAAAATTAAATCCACTTCTATTTGGATCTGCTGGAGCTGTTGCATTTTCTCCTTCATTTACAGTTTCTTGTTTTAATATTGTTCCATTCCAATCTTTAAAAGTTACAGTATATGTACTTGTTGTTTGTTCTGCATTCTGATTATCAATTCCAACATATCCAGCATCAATTGTATTGCCATTTGATAAAGTTAGTATCAAATGTTTTTCGTTGTTTACTGTTGCTGATACAACACTAACTCCTTGGATGCCTTGAGCTCCCGTTAAGCCTTGTTCACCTTTTTCACCTTTATCACCCTGAATGCCTTGAGCTCCTTTTAGTGATTCAAGCCATTCCTGAACAGTTCCTATATAGCCGTTATCAACTGCCAATTCATAGGCAGATTTACCTGGCTTTCCAGACAAAGAATCAATCCACTGGCTTTCTGTTCCAATATATCCATTTAATACAGCTATTTCATATGCCGATTTGCCATTTGTGCCGTTTTGGCCAACAAGAGAAGCTAGCCATTCTTGAACAGTTCCAGAATAGCCATTCTCAACAGCAAGATCATAGGCAGATTTGCCATTTGCACCATCTAAGCCATCATTTCCATTTGTACCATCTATACCATTAGTACCATTAGCTCCTATTAGTGATGCAAGCCATTGAGTTAAAGTCCCGTTATAGCCATTTTCAACCGCAAGTTCATAAGCAGACTTACCATTTGTGCCATCTATTCCGTCTTTACCATCTTTTCCATTCAATCCATTTGTACCATTAACACCATCAAGACCATCTTTTCCTATTAATGAATCTAGCCATTGTGATAATGTACCTACAAAACCATTTTCAACAGCAAGCTCATAGGCTGATTTGCCATTATCGCCTTTATATACGGAAGAACCTTTTAAAGAATCTAGCCATTCTTCTTCTGTTCCAACAAAACCGTTATCTAAAGCAATTTGATAAGCTGTTTTGCCGTCTTTGCCATTAACTCCATCTTTTCCATTGATGCCGTTTTTACCATTAATGCCATCTTTTCCAATCAATGATGTTAGCCATTCTTCTTCAGTTCCTTTAAAACCCTTTTCAACTGCTAATTCATAAGCGGATTGGCCATCTTTTCCATTTTCACCAACTAGAGAAGCCAACCACTCTTCTTCTGTTCCGTTATATCCGTGTTCAACAGCAAAATCATATGCAGTTTGCACATATTCTTCGCTGTCGTTCTTCTCACATCCAGATAAAACGAACGAAATACAAAAAAAGAATAATATAACCAATATAAAAGTTCTTTTCATTTTTTCCACCTCATAATACAAAAATATTTTAGCCCATTTTGTTCTATTTTACAATAGAACATTTTGTTCTTTGTATATTGTAATTAGATGAATTACAGAAAAACTATTATTAATTTAAGAGAAGAAAAAGATTGGACACAAAAAGAAGTTGCCTTAAAACTAAACATCTCACAAAGAGCATATTCTCATTATGAAAATGGTACTAGACAACTTCCTATTGATTTACTTATAAAAATATCTCAACTATATGGAGTAACTACCGACTATATACTTGGATTGTCAAATAACAGAAAGAAAGCATTTTAAAAGCCAAATTTGAAATTTGGCTTTCATATTTAATTAAGCAATTAAGCAGCAGCTTCTACTTTAATACCAGGACCCATATTAGATGATAATGTAACACCTAAAATATATTGTCCTTTAACAGCTGCTGGTCTAGCACGTAAGATAGCATTATATAGAGCATTGAAGTTTGCTTCTAAATCTTTTGCTTCAAAACTTGCTTTACCAATTAAGCAGTTGATGTTTCCATCTTTATCAACACGGTAAGTAACTTTACCTTTTTTGATTTCTTCTACAGCTGCAGCGATATTTGGAGTAACTGTACCAGTCTTAGGGTTTGGCATTAAGCCTTTAGGACCTAAAATCTTACCTAATTTACCAAGTTCACCCATCATATCAGGAGTAGCAACGATTACATCGAAATCGAACCAACCACCTTTAATCTTTTCTAAGATTTCTTTGTCGCCAACATAATCAGCACCAGCATTCTTAGCTTCTTCCATCTTAGGACCTTGAGTAACAACTAATACTTTTTGTGTTCTACCAGTTCCAGCAGGAAGTACCATAGCGCCACGGATTTGTTGTTCAGCATGACGAGGGTCAACATTTAATTTGAATGAAACTCTAATTTGAGCATCATATTTTAAATTAGCTGTCTTCTTAACTAATTCACAAGCTTCACTTACAGAATATTTCTTTGCCTTTTCGTAAAGACTCAAAGAGTTATTATATGCTTTTGATCTCTTCATATATTAGTCCTCACCTTCTACTTTAATACCCATGTTTTTAGCTGTACCAGCAATAATTTTCATTGCTGCTTCAACATCATTGGCATTTAAATCAGGCATCTTATATTCAGCGATTTCTTTTAATTGTGCCTTTGTAATCTTACCAGCAGTAACTGAATTTGGAGTACCACTAGCTTTAGCAATACCAGCAGCTTTCTTTAATAAGAATGCAGCAGGTGTTGTCTTTAATACGAAGTCAAATGATTTGTCTTCATATGAAGTAATGATAACTGGAACAATATCACCCATTCTGTCTTTTGTTTGATCATTGAATTGAGTACAGAATTGAGGCATATTAATACCAGCACTAGCAAGAGCAGGTCCAGGTTTAGCTTGGCCAGCTTGGAATTGCAACTTACTAACTTTTGCAACTTTCTTTCCCATGTTTTCCTCCTTATGGTAGTGGTTATTGGAGTAGTTGCACTCCTCCCACGTGCTTTTCTATTCTACCTTTTATTGAAAAGATTTTCAATAGTAAATTTATTGCTTTTTGTATAATACATTATTGAGTTTTTTATCAAAAGTAAATATGCCTATATTTCTATTATCTTTATATGCACATAAGATGCAATCTACAAAATCTAATTTAGGTTTATTATCATAATAATTCAAAGCATTTATTAAGATATCTTCATCATCTATTGAAACAAGGTCTATCAGTTTTAATAATTTATTTTTTATGTTTTTTCTTTTAATCTTATAAAACATTTCAAAAACATAAACAGCCTCTTGTATAACTGGTAAAATTGTAAAGCATTTATTATCTTTAATCTTTCTGCTAACTATTATGTATTGTTCATGAACATCATCTAATAAAAATCTAATAATAGAATTTGTATCTAAAATAATACTATTTCTTTCCATATTTTTCCAAAATATGCATAGTATACGCTTGATCTTCAAGTGGGATTTTACTTACATCTGCATATTCATGTAAACTTCCGCCTAATTCTTTAATAAGTTCTTCCTTATATTTCTTTTCTTTTTCATTTACATATTCTAAATATGCATCATATTCTTTCATTGATAATATAACAGCTGTTGGTTCATTGTTTCTCATAATATAAATTGTTGAATCTTCTTTTATCATGTTATCTATTATTTTTCCAGCATATCCTCTACTTAATTTTGAAATTGGCACATAATCAATATTTCTTTTTTCCATAAACATTGCTCCCAATTACATTTTAAAAAAGAAATATTTTTGCGTCAATTTTTGCGTTAAATTTTGCGTATATACATTTACCTCCTAATTCTTTATTACACCATGATAATAAAAATCCTTATTTTTTTTATATTAAAAGGCTTAACTCCTATGAAATATAGGAATCAAGCCTTAATGAGTTCTTAGAACTTAACTTGTCCAAATAATTGAGGTCAGTTCAATCAGTTGCCTTTATTATATTTAATTAATTGATAATTGCTATTTCTTTAATGCTTCGCCAATTTCTTCCATCTTCTTTTCATCTAAGATGAATTTTCTAGCAAAATATACAAGTGAGAACGCAAGAGCAGCAACAGGGATTAAAGCCATGAATAATCTTAAGATCAATAATGTGCTAGGACTATTCAAACCATCAACCCAAGCATTTTCTGATGTATTTAAACCAATTACAGCAACAACAACGCCTGTTAAACCAGCTGATATACCACTAGCAAGTTTTACAACAAATGTTTGCATAGAGAAGACAACCGATTCATCTCTTCTTCCGTTTGTAACTTCGCCAAAGTCAACAGCATCAGCTAAATATACAGTAGTTAAGATATTTAAGATACCTGTTGAAACGCCCATGAATAGACAAGGAACGAATAATAGGAAGAATGGTGCTTGTTTTAACATTGCCATAACAAATAATAATCCATAACCAGTTATTGCACTAATTAAAGCAAACGAGAAGATGCCTTTACGATTAAAGAATCTTCTAATTAATGGATAAACAACCATCATACCTAATACTTGGAAAGCAAAGATTGCCATAGTAATTAGTGAATAATTAGAGTTCCAATCAGCGCCACCTAAATCAAAATGGAAGAAGTAAGGCATAAGGTTACCAGTAATACCTGTACCGATATTTACAGCTGTAATAGCAATAACAATTACGATTGCTTGTGAATTAGAGAATAATGCTTTAAACATTTCTCTAATAGTTGGTGATTTTTCTTCATCATTAACTTCATTTTTTTCATGAACATTTAAGAAGAATATTAAACTTGATACAACATAATAAATACAAACGATTAGTGCAAACCATTTAAAACCAGTAATCCAATGGTCATAATTGTTTGCATCGCCACCACCAAGCATAGGAACAACAATTGGTGCAAGAACTTGAATAATACCACAACCAACTGAAGCAAATGTTCTACCTATTGTAGCCATTGATTCTCTTTCTTTGCCTTGGTCAGTAACAGCTGGAACGATTGACCAAATTGGAATATCGAAAGCATCATATGTTGTTGACCATAATAAATATGTTACAGCACACCAAATCATTAACATACCTTCAGTACTTCTAATAGACTCAGGTACTGCAAATAATGCGAATAAGATTAAAGCATTAACAATTGATCCAGATAAAATCCAAGGTCTAAACTTACCCCATCTAGTGTTAACTTTCGCAACGATGATACCAGTTAATGGGTCATTAACTGCATCAAAAATTCTTGCGGCCATAAGTACAGCACCAACGAAAGCTGCATTTAAGCCTAAATAAGTTTCATAGTACATTACTGTGAAACTAGCAGTCAACATATAAACAAAGTTGCCGCCCATAAGACAAAGTCCATAAAGCCACTTTGCCTTATTTGATAAGCCTTTTTGATTCATTATTATTTCTCCTTCTTAATACTGAATTCTATTTCTATATCGCCTAAGCGATTATTAGATATATGTAATTTACCTTTGCCAGCTTTGCCAATTGTCTTAACAAATGTTCCTGTACTACCACCTTGCATATTAATTTGATTAGGACCAACAAGTTCAATGTTGCCGCTTGTCTTAAGGTTTAGTATTTCATTAGCATAATATGCTTGATTATTATTTTCATCTACTATGACAAAGCGAATACTTGATACATCATATGTCTTACCTTCAACTAAATTGTAATTGCTCACTTTATATTCTAAATGTAACTTATTTGAAGGTTTCTTTATGACACTTTTAACAACTTTGCCATTTTTAATTCCATCAAAACGATAGACAATTGAAGCTCCACCCCATCCAGCAATATAAGTGCCAAATAGTCTTGTTGCATCATCCATTGTCAATTTGTCAATCAGCATCATTTTAGCTAATTTAAGTTTATATTTTAATGGAATATTGTCCATCCCATATTTTGCTACAGCCAATAAACATTCTTTAATTGAAGCACATAATTTTTCACTATATTTTTCATGTTTAACAAGAAGCTCGCCTACATAGTCATCGACAAGAATTGGTGGATGAGGCAAATATGAGAATCGTTCATTTGGATAGAATTCTTTTACAAATTCATCATTTTTGTATAATTTAACACTGTCTAAATTTGTGAATACAAATGTATCGCCAATATTGCCACCTGGGTATTCTCCAAGTTCCATACATGAAGCAACTTCCATCACATCATTATCATCACCTTGGCTGGCATAAACACTAGCAGCAAGTTTTGGGTTTCTAAAATAATCCATTACGCCATGGTAACAAATGCGATCTCCAGAGCCAAAGTCTTTATGTGTATTGTAATCAAACATACACCAACCAATAGCTCCTGAAATATCTTCTTGCTTATACATACTATTTAATACGTGTGCATGTCTTAAAGCATGGTCTAAACGATGATTATAGTCATCATATTGTTTTGTTGGGAACATATGACCAGTATTTTCAGTTACTAAATAGCCTTTTTCCATTGATTCAGCTTTTATAACTGCTTGTTTTTTGCTCTTTAGACCATCTTTCTTATAATCACCTGCAAAGATAAAATCATTATGGCCATATACATCTTCAAGTAAGCTTGAACCAGTCAAATAACGAACACCACTTGTTTGACGATATGGGTCAAGCGAATGAGCTAATTTATTAGTCTTTGTATATAATTCGTCATCATCTAACGATTCATTAACTCTAACGCCCCACAAAATAATTGAAGGATGATTACGATTTTCTTTAATCATATCTTCAGTATTTACAAGACATAATTCTTTCCAATCTGAATCACCTAAGTATTGCCAACCAGGAATTTCTGTAAAACACAATAGTCCCATTTCATCACATGCATCAAAGAAAGCTTGACTTTGAGGATAATGTGATGTTCTTACAATATTGCAAGCTAATTCTTCTTTTAAGATACGAACATCTTCTTTTTGCAATGAATCAGGCATTGCATAGCCAACATATGGATAAGCTTGATGTCTATTTAATCCTCTTAATTTTAATTTCTTGTTATTTAAATAGAAAGCATCTTTTCTAAATTCAGCACTTCTAAAACCAACTTTAGTTTCATAAGATGCTTCACCATATTTGATTTCAAGGCGATATAAATTTGGATGTTTAATATCCCAAAGTTTTACATCTTTAATTTCATATTCATAAGTTTCTTTTAGTTCTTCTTTAAAATCTAAAACGGTTTTCTTATCATCAAATAATTTAATAATAACTTTTTCATTTAAGTCTTTTCCATCAACTTTTAAATCGATATTTAAATACCACTTATCATTTTTATAAATTGATTTGGCATAAACATCTTCAATATATGTTTGTGGCTCGACAGTTAAATAGACATCACGATATATCCCACCATATGTAAGATAATCAATTGAACCACCAAATGGAGGAAGATTAACTGTTTCATTACTATCAAGTTTTACAACAAGCTTGTTTTCTTTCTTTAATAATGAAGTAATTTCAAATTTAAAAGCCGTATAGCCACATAAATGTTCACCTATTTCCTTATTATTTAAATAAATAGTTGATTTATGTGCTGCTCCATCAAAATGTAAGAAAACACGATTATTCTTAAATGATTCATCGTTTTCAAATATTAAACGATAACCAGATATCATCTCATAATCTTTTTCATCTACATAATTTAGTGGTAAATCACAAACATTATGGGGAATTCTTACTCTTTCATAATCACCTTTAAAAGATTTGAAATTGTTGTCAAACTTTTTAGTAAATTCCCAATTGTTGTTTAAATAAATCTTTTTAATCATAATTCCTACCTTTTGATTCTAATCTCTTTCTTTATTCCTTCATCATCATAAATGACAATTGCTTCTTTATTGTCATAATCAACACTGATTAATTTTCCTTTTAGATTAATAATCTTCTTATATAAAGCCAATTTATTCTCATCATATTTAGAAGCATCATCAGACATGAATAATACAGAGCCAAACAGGCCATTAATAATTGCGAGATTTTCTTTTTGAACAGGCGTCATCTTAACATTCTCATCTCTTAAGATAAAGACATCTGGATCGTTTAAGAAAGCACGACCATCAAGCTGTCTTCTAAAAATGGTATTAATCATACAATGTTTAGTTGATGTTCTTTCTGGATGAGCTTTTCGCATGTAAAAGACATCATCATATTCTAAAGATACATCACAGCCAATACGGCAATAATCAACTCTTCCAAATGCACTGGCAAGTGGAACACCACACCCTAGAATTAATTTATCGCCACATAGTTCTCTTAAGAATTTCATACCATCTGCCATAATTGTTCCACGTGGCTTATCAGCTCTACTTAAGGCACAAGCTGAATATAAGAAATCAAGTTTAACTAAATCAAAGCCCCATTCATTAAATACTTTATTAAAGACTTCTTTTAGATATGCCCTTACTTCAAGATTGTAAATATCTAAGCCATAAAATGTTGACCAGTTACATCCACAAGCGTAATTCTCACCATTTTCATCTTTAATGATCCAATCTTGATGATTCTTATATAAATCAGAATCTTTTTCTACAGAAAATGGTGCCAACCATAATCCAGCTAATAAATCATTTTTATGTATCTTATCAACAATACCTTTTAAACCATCTTTGAATTTTCTTTCATCAGCTTCTAGCCAATCGCCAATTTTTCTTTCCCATCCATCGTCAATTTGAAAGATATCAACTTTTGCTGGTAAAGATTTAATTCCGACAAAATCATTATTTATTTTTTCTTCATCAATATTTTGATAATGATTATACCAAGATGTATAACCTAAAACTTTTTTAGCTTTAGGCTTTTCAATATTCATAAGATTAAACCACTTATCAAACACTTCATCTTCTTCACCATCTAAAACACAAAATCTTAGGGCAACAAATTCTTTATCAGTTTTATAAGCACGTAAGTCAGGTTCAACAGTGATACATTTCTTGTCTAATTCATAAATAAACTTTGTGAAGGCAAAGTCTTCATTTAATGAACCAAATAATTTATAGTGCTTACCATTACGAATATAGAAATATGACCAAGAATGATTATAGCCAACTTTATTAGGGTAAGATGCAAAAGCATAGTCACCATAACGATCTAAATAAAACTTTTTAAGCATTACTCTTTTCATAAAAGGCAAAGCATTAAAACCAGCCTTCTTTGTATAGATATCATCTTCATGTGAATATGACCAGCCTTGATAGCCATTAAAAAATAGTCGATCATCAATGCTGAAGTCTTGTTCATATTCTAGGGTTAAGCTTAATATTTCAATTTCTTTGTTTGGCTTGATTTTTAAAACATATTCATGATCATGATGTTCTAATATTGCTTTAAAATCACCATAAGAATATTCAACATCATTGTTCATATTCTCATGAAAAGAAACGTTTCCTGAATTATTTTGATAAGAAAAATGTAGTTTCATAATTATTTGTGCTTATAGAAAACTCTATTGTCCATGGCGAAAATCTTTTGCGTGAACTCTCCTTCCTTTGTTTCTTCAAAAGCTTTATTAATAATATTGATTTTGGCATCAATATTATCAATATAAGTTAAAATTTCTGCCTCTAATGTTTCTGGAAGAATTGGCGAACCAAATTCATATTTGCCATGATGAGATAAAACCATATGTCTTAATATCATCAATTCTTCGCTATCTTCAAGTTTTAATTGTTTGCCTACTTCTAAAAGTCTTGCGTCAACTATTGAAATGTGGCCAAGAAGTTTTCCAGCTGTTGTATATTCAGTTACAACAGGGCTAGATAATTCTTCAATCTTTCCTAAATCATGAAGAATGATGCCAGCTAATAAATAATCTTTATTAATTGATGGATATATATCACATAAAGCCATACCAATTTTTAGCATGCCACAAGTGTGAGTTGCTAGACCACCAATATAATTATGGTGAATCTTTGATGCTGCAGGATATTCATAGATTGCATTATCATAATGATTAAGCATTGTATTAACGATTTTGGCTATCTTTTCATTTTTTATTTGATTTACAGCATCAGCGATATTGTCTCTTAAGACATCTTTACTGATTGGCGAATTAAAGACAAAATCAGCCATGTTAATTTCGTTTTGACCAATAGGAAAAACTTTAATTACTTTAGCTTGTAAATTGTTGCGATAAAGATTTATTTCTAAATCAAAATTATACACTTTACCTACTTGTAATTCTTTTTCAATCTCACTTTTTACATCCCAGAATTTAGCTTCAATAGATTTTGTGGAATCTTGTAAAGTTAAACTCAAATATGGTGCACCTGAATTTGTTACACCTTTTGTCAAAGCAGAAATCAAAAGATTAACATTTAAATGATCACCTTCATTAAAATCTTTCACCTTTTTTTCGTCCATGTTATAACTCCATTTCGTTTATTATTGCGTAAATGTTATCGTAGCCAAAACCTTTGGCAACTAAACTTAAATATACTCGATTCCTTAATTCAGAACCTTCATATTTCTTCTCATATTTCTTTTTAGCTTTATTAGCTTCTTTTCTTAAAATATCTTTTTCCATTAAAACTGAAGAAGAAAAATCAAGGATGTTCATCGCTTCTTTGGCGATATCACTAGCAAAGCCATCATTTAATAATTTTGTATATATTGTTTGTTTCTTATGATTTAAAGATTTATTTTTTGCCATCTTTAAATATTTTTGAGCTCTTTCTTCGGCTTTTAATAATTCTTCATCAACATTATTAGTAACTACTTCTTCAATAATGTTATTGTCAATGCCTAGTTTTTTTAATTTTGTTTTTATTGCTCTTGTTGATAAAAAACTAGCATTAAAAGAATTAGTTTTATTGATTGCGAAACGTTTATCATCTAATAAATTATAATCAATTAAGCGTTGAATTAATTCACCAATTGTTTCTTGATCTAAATCAAATTTATCATTTAGATAGTCTTTCATTTGTTTAACTGTATAGTCTTTATTAGCTAAACGTTTTAAACATGCTCGATATGCTAAAGCTGGTTCTTGTTTCTTTAAAAGCGTCTTGTAAACAAGCTTGCTTATTTTAGAATCATTTCGATAGCCGCCATTATAATAATCATCTAATGATAAAGTGATACTCACTTCTTCCCCATCAAAAGCTTCTAAAGATAAAACAACACAATCATCTTTTAGTTTTGTCTTTTTAATGACATATGAATATTTATAATCTTCAATTGCTTCTTCATATAGTTTTAAAGAATCTTCGCCAAATTTATCAGCATCATACTTTTGTGCTGATTGAATCGCATATTTAGTCATTTCTTGATATTTATCTTGACTTAAATCGTTAAATTTCTTTATTGTTTCGTAGATATTATTGTCTTCAAAGAAATAGCCATTTTTATCTTCAATGATTAAATCAGTTAAAACAGCATCATAATGAGCTAATACAACAAGTCCTGAAGCTAACGCTTCAATATAAGTCATTCCTTGAGTTTCACTAGTTGATGCGCTAATAAAGCCATCAGCTCCATGGTAATAAATTGGAACTTGGCTAAATGGCTTCTTACCTGCAAAGAATATATAGTCTTCTAAATCTTCTTTTTTTACTAAATCTTGAAGTTCTTCAAGTGATGGTCCAGCACCAACAATTAACAGTTTTATTTTTAAGTTTTCTTCTTTAACTTTAACAAAAGCATTTATAATTTGATCAATCGCTTTTTCTTTAGCAATCCTACCGACAAATAATAATAGTTTTTCATCATCTTTAATACCATATTCTTTTTTTAGATCATTAGCTTTTTCTAATTCAACATTTTTGGCATCAAAACGGTCTAATTCAACACCTGTAGGAATAATATCAATTTCTGATACAACTCCATATTTTTTTAACATATCAGCTGTTTTTTTAGATGGTGAAATAAGTCTTACACAATTATTACCATAAGCTTTAGATATTAAAGCTACACCTTTTTTTAGGCCTTTATCTAATGTTTTAGAGTGAATGAAGTTCACATAATGAGTGTAATCTTCATAAGTTGTATGATATGTCCTAACAAGCGGAATATTTAAGGTTGAAGCAACAATGTTCGCAAAAATACCAACTCCAAATTCTGTTTCCGCATGGATGATGTCTAAATTAAGTTTTTTGATTTCTTCAATCATCAAAAAATGTAAAGGCGTACTTAAAGTATAACCATAAAGTTTCTTAATCTCTATGCCTGGAAGTCTTATTATCTTTCCTTCATATTTAACTTTAACTAAGCCTTTATATGTACAAATGACATAGACGTCATTGCCAAGTTCTTCAAGTTTCTTCCTCAAAAGTTCTACCGAGGAAACAACACCATTGATATCTGGCAAATATGTATCTGTAAATAATCCAATTCTCATTTATTTTATTATACTAAAAAAAGCCCTTTCTTAATAGAAAGAGCTTTCAAAATGATTTGTTATATTAACAATTATTCACTAGCTAAAGCAACTAATCTCTTATATCTCTTTTGAGCATCAGCTTTTGTCTTAGCGAACATTTCTTTAGCTAATTCCTCGCCTCTGATCTTAGGCAATTGGTTATATCTGTTTTCATTCATTAAGAATGCTTCAAAGTTATCCCAATTTGGTTCCTTAGAATCGATTGTTAGAGGTTTTTCTTTACGAGGATCGAATCTGTATAGAGTAGTGTAACCACATTCAACAGCGTTCTTTTCGACAACTTGTTGAGTTGCCATGCCACTTCTAATACCTTGTTCAATACATGGACAATAAGCAATGATTAATGATGGTCCATTGTAGCTTTCAGCTTCAGTTAAAGCATTTAATAATTGCATTCTATTAGCACCCATTGAAACTGATGCAACATAAACATGACCATAAGCCATCGCAATCATACCTAAATCTTTCTTAGAAGTTGCTTTACCACCAGCAGCAAATTTAGCGATTGAAGCAGCTTGAGAAGATTTAGAAGATTGACCACCTGTATTTGAATATACTTCAGTATCTAATACCAAGATATTGCAGTTAACATCGTTTGCTATTACATGGTCAAGTCCACCATATCCGATATCGTATGCCCAACCATCACCACCAACGATCCATACTGATTTAGAAACTAAATCTCTTTCATAGTCTAGTAATTCTTTAACAGCAGGATTGCTTGATGCTTTCACAGCAGCGATTACTTCATCTTTGCATGCTCTTTGTGCATCACGGTTGTTAGCTGCTGCAATATATTTCTTAAATGCTTCTGAGCAATCGCCATCAAGATTATCTTCCATAATCTTTAAAATCTTAGCTTCTTTATAGTTTTGAGCTACAGCCATACCGAAGCCATATTCAGCATTATCTTCAAATAATGAGTTAGCCCAAGCAACGCCACCATCTTTATCTGCCACAAATGGAGTAGATGGAGCACTTGAACAGTAAATCATTGAACAGCCAGTGGCATTAGCTACTAACATATCTTTACCATATAATTGAGAAACTAATTTGTAATATGGAGCTTCACCACAACCAGGACAAGCACCAGATACTTCAAAGTATGGTTTTAAGAATTGAGAACCCTTAACAGTATTTGTTGGGAAGTAATTAGTCTTAGGTTCAAGTTCTTTAAACATGTAATCTGCAAGGCATTCGTTTTCAAGTTCTTCATTAACATCAACCATTTCAAGAGCTTTCTTGCCACCCTTACCTGGACATTCATGAGCACATAGACCACAACCAACACAGTTTGCAGGAGAAACTTGAATGCGGAATTTAAGATTTTCTACACCCTTACCCATTGCTGGGATTGTTTCAAATTGCTTAGGAGCATTTTTAATTTCTTCATCTGTTAATAATACTGGTCTGATTGTTGCATGTGGACATACAAATGAACAGAATGAACATTGAATACAGTTTTCAGGATTCCATCTTGGAACTTGAACAGCGATAGATCTCTTTTCCTTGAATGATACATTTGATTGTAATGAACCATCAGGTAATCCATATTTCAAGAAATTAGAAACTGGTAGATCATAACCATCTAAAGCATTAATTACAGATACATGATTATCGAAATAAGCATCACCTGTATTAGCTTTATTAGCATCATATGTTAAGTTAGCCCATTCTGGTTTAACTTCAACTTCTACTAGTCCTGCCTTACCAGCATCAATTGCTTTGTAGTTCATTTCAACTACATCATCACCCTTCTTAGAATATGACTTCTTAGCCATATATTTCATAAGTTCAAGAGCTTTATCATAAGGCATAATTTGTTCATTTAATGCGAAGAATGCAGATTGAAGTGTAGTATTAGTTCTTCTACCCATACCGATTTCTGCACAAATCTTAGATGCATTAATGATATAGAATTTAGCATGCTTTTTAGCTAAGCCAGCAAGCATTCTATTAGGAAGATGTTCTTCTAACTTATCAGCATCAAATGTTGTATTAAGTAAGAATGTACCACCATCTTTTAATTGTCTTGTCATATCAAACTTGAAGCAATATGAATCAAGTGAACAAGATACAAAGTCTGCATTATCTACATAATATGTAGATCTTATAGGAGATGGGCCAAATCTTAAGTGAGATCTTGTAACACCACCTGATTTTCTAGAGTCATATTGGAAATAAGCTTGAGCATATTGATCAGTATTATCGCCAATAATCTTAATAGATGACTTATTAGCACCAACTGTACCATCTGAACCAAGTCCAAAGAATAGACAAGAAGTATAATCAGCATCAACATGGAAATTAGGATCAACATCTAATGATAGATGAGTTACATCATCATTAACACCGATTGTGAATTCTTCTTTTGGTGCATCTTTCTTAAGCTCATCATAAACTGCTTTAATTTGATTTGGAGCAGTATCTCTAGAAGATAGACCATATCTACCACCGATAATCTTAAGATCTTTATGTTCTTTTAATGCATCACATACATCTAAGAATAATGGTTCTCTAGAACCAGCTTCAATAGTTCTATCAAGAACAGCAATCTTTTTAACTGAAGCAGGTAATACTTTTTCTAGATATTTAACAGAGAATGGACGGTATAAGTGAACTTTAATTAAGCCAACTTTTTCACCCATTTTGTTTAATGTATCAATTGTTTCTTTAATTGTTTCAGTAACAGAACCCATAGCAACGATAGCTCTATCAGCATTTGGATCACCATAATATGTAAATGGAGCATAATTTCTACCTGTATGTTCTGAAATCTTTTGCATGTAGTCATTAACGATATCAGGAATCGCTTCATAATAACCATTTGCAGCTTCTCTAGCAGCAAAATAGATATCATCATTTTCAGCACCACCTCTTGTAACTGGATTAGTATGAGGGTTTAAAGCATTAGCTTTAAATTTTTCTACAGCCTCCATGTCAACAAGAGATTTTAAGAATTCTTGATCCATTACTTCAATCTTTTGAATTTCATGAGAAGTTCTAAAACCATCAAAGAAATGAATAAATGGTAATGAACCCTTAATTGCTGATAAGTGTGCAACACCTGCTAAATCCATACATTCTTGTACAGAATGTGATGCAAGCATACACATACCTGTTTGTCTTGCAGCATAAATATCTTGATGATCACCAAAGATTGATAATGCTCTACCAGCTAAAGCTCTAGCGCTAGTATGAATTACACCTGGTAATAATTCGCCAGCTAACTTATACATGTTAGGAATCATTAATAAGAAACCTTGAGATGCAGTAAATGTAGCACCTAATGTACCACCTTGTAATGCACCATGCAAAGCACCAGCAGCTCCACCTTCTGATTGCATTTCTACAACCTTAACAGTAGAACCAAAAATGTTTTTACGTCCTTCAGTTGACCAAGCATCAATAACTTCTGCCATTGGTGAAGAAGGAGTAATTGGATAGATACAAGCTACTTCAGTAAACGCATACGCGCAATGGGCAGTAGCAGTATTTCCATCCATTGATTGGAATACTTTTCCCATAATTAAAAAATCCTCCTAAGTACGTTTTCATTATACAATAGAAAGATTTTTATTATTCAGTGATTTTGACTAAATGTTTGAATATTTTTTATCTAGAATACTTTTAATATCTATATCACTTGGTAAACTGCCGGCAAGGCTATATACAAGGTCTTTTTTGCTTCCTAATAAGCTTTCGAGCTTTACATATGGTTTACCATATTTAGTTATAATAATCTTCTTTTTTCTAGATAATTCAATGTATTTGTCTAAATATTTTCTAAACTCAGTCATTGTAATATACATATAAAAACTCCTTTAATGAAAAATCACGTAAATAAAAGGCAATTAAAAATAGTAGTACTTCATTATCCATAATATTTATTTATTATAAACAATCTTATCAAATCGAGGTTTTAAACCACATTTATCTTCATTTAAATGAGGAAACGATTGATAAATATCATATCCTGGAAGTTGGTTTGCTTCAACAACATCAACACCCTTATCACTTACCGTCATATCCCATCCTGTATAACCAATTTCAGGGACAATAGTTGCCATTTTCTTACATTGTTCAATAATCTCTTTATACATTGGAATCTTAAATCCCACAATTGGTGTACCAGTATATGGATGATTCTCAAATACTTCATTTTCTTTGTTGATAGCTGGTTTCCTAATGACACCATCTTCATCTACAACCGTAAACATACCACCACTATTAAAATTATCAACAACTCTACCGCCATCACCAATTCTAATTGCCACAAACGGAACAGAAACTTTACCATTAACATTAATAGTAACAACTCTAATTGTATTGATGGCTAAAGGATAGATAGAAGCTATCTCTTTATTTTGTGATATTCTTTCTTCTAATAATAATTGATTATTATTAATAAATGATGAATATAATTCTTTTAAATCTGCATCATTACTATCAATCATTTCAATACCTTTGCCACATAAACCACCATCAGGTTTAGCCATAAAGACTGGATGTTTTTTCACAAATTCTAAATAGTCTTCATATGAAGAATCTTTCAAATAAAGATAATCTCTTTTAATGTATTCTTTAAAGAGATTTAAAAATTCATGTTTATTTTGAAAGATATGAAAATAATCATGATTATTTAATTTTTTAAAATAATTATTATTTACTGTTCTATTGATATATGTAGCCCTTTGTGAATTATTTAAGTTCTCAAAATAGAATTGGAAATAATCCATATAACCAGATCCAAACTTTAATGAACAAATAATAATATCAATCAAAATGAAAATGAAAGGTTTCTTAGATCGTTTAGAAATCTTTTTAATAGTTGAAAACATTCTTTTAAAATCAATATGAAATAAACGATTTAAATAATACATATTACACCTTTATATTAACCCAAGAACCTTTCTTAAATCTAATTAATGAATATATTGCCCTACTTGCCTGGTCTATTAAAACGCCAAGCCAAGCACCGACTAGTCCCATATTTAAAGGATAAACAAGTAAATAAGATACACCGGGTCTAATAATGCCAACGCAAATTAGCATCATAAAGGTTACAAATTTAACATCGCCAGCTCCTCTTAAGGCGCCAATGGTGATAACTTGTAAGATTTGGAAGAAAACAATGAAACAAATAATCTTCATTGGAATATCAGCTAGCCCAATAACAACTGGATCATTTGTGAATATATTTAATATTTGTTTAGAGAAAATAAAGACAACTATAGCATTTAATATCGCAAAGCAAACACCAACTGTTTGGGCAATCTTAGAATAGATTATAGCTAAGTCGCTTCTTTTAGCACCTAGTGATTGGCCAACAAGTGAAGTGTTGGCTGTTTGAAGGCCATCGCCTAATGCAAAATTAATTGTGATGATATTCATGCATATTTGATGAGCCGCAAATTCAGCTGTTCCTAAAGAAGCAACAACTTTGGCATATACAAAGAAACCAAAACGAACAATTATTTGTTCAGAAAAAGCAGATTTAAAAATATTGAAATATCTTTTTGTCTTATCTTTAAAATCATCAATGGCTTTAAGATTTAAACTTAAATAATTATTCTTTTGCAGTAAGCTTATCAACGCAATGATAAAAGCTACAGTATTGCCAATTGCTGTTGCAATAGCGGCACCCTTTACACCTAATTTAGGAAAGCCTAATAAACCATTAATGAGGATTGCATTAAGAATAATATTAACTATGTTTGCACTTAGATTAGTAATCATAGAAATCTTGGTGTAACCTGCTCCTCTTTGAGCGCCTGACATTGTATTGCCAAGTGAAAATAAGAACAATGATGAAACAACTATTCGATAATATTCAACAGCAATATCAATATAATCGGCTTGTGCACCAGCAAATGATAATATTTCTCTAGCAAACACAAAGGATAAGCCACAAAATATAAGTGCAAAAATAAATGACCAACATAAAGCAACTCTTAAAAAATCATTAGCTGCTTTTTGATTGCCTTCACCTTTTCTTCTGGCAATTAAAACAATAGCGGCTGTAGTTGATGCAAAGATTGGCGATAAACATATAAATCTTGGTTGATTGCATATGCCAACAGCACTAATTGCTTCTTTGCCAATAGAACCAACCATTATCAAATCAACTGCACTTATTAAAGATATTAAAACGCCCTCAAGTGCACTTGGCCAAGCAATTTTAAGTGTTCGCAAATATAAATCTTTTATTGGTGGTACTTCACCTTTTAAATCTTTTTGATTAAAAGATAATAAAGGGTTAAAGAATTTTTCTACAATATTCATATACTAGTTAAGTCTTTCAGAAACAATCGAAACCACAATTGGTGTATTAATTGGATATTCACCTGCATTATATGATGTATTTCCATCTACAGATATAGCAGTTATTCTACCTATAGTTTTATCTGATTTGATACCAACATAAGAAACATTTGTGAATCCTTGTTCAGCAAAATAACCACTCAAAGCATTCTTTGTTTCCTCAAAAGTGCTTCCTGAATAATTATTGCTTAAAAAATCAGCTTTCAAAATATATGCTTTTTGAATGTTTGGACCTAGTGAAATTGTAATAGTAATTGATTTGCCTTTTTCAATTGTTGTTCCAGCGCTTGGATTAGTTGAAATAACTCTTCCTTCAGCAATATTATCAGAATAAGCATCCACAAAATTCGCTGTTAAGCCATTGTTGTTGCAATAGTTTTGTGCTTCTGCTTTGCTTTTCCCAATTAATGAAGAAATAGTTACCGTTTCTATTTGTGGCGTATCATTATTTTTAACTAACCAGTATTTAACGGTGTCGCCTTTTTTAAATGTAATGCCATCACTTGTTGAATCATAAGCATAAACAGTGCCTGTTTGATACTTAGAACTTGTATAAGTTTGAGATTGCTTAGAAGCTTTT
>JAFRCV010000021.1 GCA_017404205.1 Erysipelotrichaceae bacterium | reverse complement strand
CGGTTTCAAATTTAGTTAAAGTGTCTATGAATTCTTGGTTGATTTCCATATGTGTATACCTCCGTGTACTTGAAGTATATACCAATATATAGAATATAATGGCCAAATAATTGGACAACAACACAGATGTTAAACTTCGCCAAAAAATACGCCAGTTAATGGCGTAATATATAATCACAATTTAAGATATGCTTAGTCGCTTATTTCGTTATTATTTATGGCTTGATAGAATATTTCAACCATCAATAAATAACATATTGTTTTAGGCAACATCAACATACCTAATATTGGTAATACACTTGCAGCTACAGCTACTGGTATATAAAAGGCAAAAGATAAAAGAATTAATAGCCAGATATATTTAAAACGCATTAATTTATTTCTATTATTATAGAAAATAACAATCATAATTATTCCCATGATTATAAAAGGAACATTTCTAATGATGCCCATTGTCACATTACTATTATTTGTAAGCCAAGCATTTTGAGGAAGAAGACATAAAATGATTCGCAATATAAATAAACAATAAATTGTATAGGATAATTTCTTGTTGTTTAACTTGTAATATGAATTAGCAAATCTATATAGTAATACATAAAAAACAGTCATTGTTATTGAAGTTACAAGTTTTCCTATGCCTAAAGCCATTGTGAAATCAGTTTCAATAAAGTAATTAAGAATTCTTGGAACTAAATGAAAAGAATCACCAAAGCCAAGAATTAATGTTGAAATAGCTAACAATTTTCCATAATTATTTTTACTTTTCTTAAGCATCGTAAAACCAAGAATAATTGTCACTAATAAATAAAAAATATCAAATGAAGATTCGCCATATTTCATAAAATCACCTCGATTTAGATTATATCAATAAATATATGCATAATGTTATAATGTCATTAATGGAAAATGATGTAATTATTATTGGCGCTGGTTATGCCGGTAGTGTAGCTGCTAGACAATTTGCACAAGCGAATAAGAAAGTTTTATTAATAGAAAAAAGAAATCATATAGGTGGAAACGCTTATGATTACTTAGATGAAAATGGCGTTATGAGACATCAATATGGTCCTCATATTTTTCATACAAATCATTCGGAAGTTTATGAATATTTAAGTAGATTTACTGATTGGCATCCATATAGACACTCAGTACTTGGGCTAGTACAAGATAAATTTGTTCCTATTCCATTTAATTTAAGATCAATAGAAATGTGTTTTGATAATGATGAAGCAAGACACATTATTGATGTTTTGACTAATAAATATGCTATAGGTTGTAAAGTGACAATACTTGAACTTCAAGAAGACGAAGATCCAACTATAAAGAAATTAGCTGAATTTATTTTTGAAAATGTATTTAAGTATTACACGATGAAACAATGGAATTTAAATGTTGAACAATTAGATCCAAAAGTAATATCAAGAGTCCCAGTAAGCATTACTTATGATAATTATTATTTTACTAATACGTATCAAGCAATACCTTTAAATGGCTATACGAAGATGTTTGAAAAGATCTTAGATCACAAGAATATAAAAGTGCTGTTGAATACTGATTGTAAGGAACATTTAAAGATAAAAGATAAGAAGATTTATTTTGATAATGAAGAATATAAAGGAATTGTTGTTTATACGGGTATTTTGGATGAACTTTTTGATTATTCTTTAGGCGCTTTATCATATCGTAGTTTAGATTTTGAATATAAGACAGTTGAAGGTGACTATCAGGATAGTGCGACGGTTAATTATCCTACTCCTAAACAAAGACATCCTTTTACACGCATCAGTGAATATAAAAAATTTATGGCTAATCCTCCAATTGATAAATCAACAATTGCGATTGAATATCCATATGATTATGATCCAAAAGCTATAAAGGGCAATATTCCTTATTATCCTGTTTTTACTGATGAATCTAAAAATAAATATAATGAATATTTAAAATTATTAAATGAAATAGATAATTTATATGCTTTAGGAAGACTTGCTGAATACAAATACTATGATATGGACGCAATTACTTTAAGAGCTATGGAATTTGTTAAAGAGATTATAAATGGATAAAAAATTAATAAAGAACTATATTTATAATATTTTGTATCAAATGGTAAAAATTATTTTGCCATTTATTTTAGTTCCTTATACATATAAACACATTACTCCAAAAGTGTTAGGGACATATAATTTTGCTGGATCAATAATGCAGTGGTTTATTCTATTTGGCATTTTGGGAATAAATACATACGGCAATAGAGAGATCGCAAAAGTAAGAGATAACAAAGATAAATTAAACAAAACTTTTTTTGAAATCTTTTTTATGCAAATAAGCAATATGCTAATAGCTATGGCGGCATATTATTTATATATTAATTTAACAGTTCATGATAATAAATTAATATTCTTAATTACTGGTATAACAATGTTTGCCTCAATGCTTGATGTAACTTGGTTTTTTTATGGTGTTGAAGATTTTAAAAAAGTAAGTATAAGAAATGTTATTGTAAAGATTTTGGGCGTTTCTTTGATAATGCTTATATGCAAAAACCCAGAAGATATTTATAAATATATAATTATCAATATATCTAGCGAATTAATTGGTCAAGGTATTATGTTTTTTGAACTGGGCAAATACATAAAAATTCAAAAAATATCCTTAAAAGAAGCTTATCATAATCATTTTAAAGCCACATTTGCCTTATTTGTGCCGACAATTGCGATATCAATATATACGATGCTAGATCAAACAATGATTGGCTATTTATATAGTGATGAACATGTCTCTTATTATTTGTCATCAATGAATATAGTTAAGATGTTTTTGTATTTTATAACAAGTATTGGTGCTGTTGTTTTACCAAGAGTTACAAATAGTTTTTATAATGATGAAAACTGGAAAAACAACACTTCACAATTATTAAATAACACCATGCGTATCGCTATGCTATTGGCACTACCGATGTGTTTTGGCATGATGATGATTTCTAAAAATTTCATTAGTTGGTATTTGCCAGATACACCAATTATTTCTGATTTAATCATTTTTGCTTGTCCAATTATTATATTTATATCTATGTCAAATGTAACTGGCATTCAATATATGGTGCCAACTGGAATGTATGATAAATATTCAAAAAGTGTCATTGCCGGAGCAACTATTAATTTAATTATTAATTTATTACTAATACCAAAATATGGTGCATATGGAGCTGTTGTTGGTAGCTTAATTGCGGAATTCACAGTGACTTTAGTTCAATATTTAATGATAAAAAATGAAACAAAATTTAACTTAAAGAATCGTTCTTATCTCATTTATATAATTGGAACTATATTGATGTCTCTTGGTGTTTTTGCCTTAACAAAACTATTAAGTGTAAGTATGCTTAACACCTTTATTGAAGTGTTTGTTGGCATCGCTATTTATGGTTTAGTATTATTAATTTGTAAAGAAGAAATACTATTTAATCTATTGAATAAAATTAGAAGCAGGAATTGATATGAAAGAAATTAGTATAATTGTGCCAATTTATAATGTTGAAAAATATTTAAGAACATGTTTTGAATCACTTATAAATATTGATTTTGATAGTTATGAAGTGTTGGCGATCAACGATGGTTCGCCTGACAACTCGATTGAAATTATGAAGGAGTATCAAAAAAAATATCCTGAATTAATAAAAATTATCGATAAAGAAAATGGCGGTTATGGTAGTGTTCTTGAAAGGGCAATTAAAGAAATTGAAAGTCCATATTTCATCATCTGTGATCCTGATGACACACTAAATAAAAATGCCTTAAGTGTTTTATACAAACTTATTAAAGAAAATGATTGTGATATTGCTGTTGGAGCTAAAACGTTATTTTATGAAGATAGTGATGAAAGAAATTATGATCAATCTTTTAATTCAAAATTTGTGTCTTTAAAAAACGAACATGTTTATTTAAAAGGCAACAAAGATTTTAACGATTTATATTTCTTAGATCCTAGTCCTCATTCAAAACTATATAAACGTTCATTAGCGCTTAATATTGTTTTCCCTAAGAAGGTTAGTTATACAGATAATTTACTGTTTTATATTTGTCTAAACAATAGCAATTCAGTTATCTATACTAATGAAGCATTAGCTAATTATTTAATAAATCGTTCAGGTAATACGATGACTGATTTATCTTTAGGTGCTATGCAAAAACAAATATTTGTTTTTGGTTCGATAATTGAAGAATCAAAAAAATGTGAAAATGTACCAGATATGTTTTATTACCGAATGTTTGAAAGTTTTAAATATTTGTGGTCAATTGCAGATCGAACAAAAGCCAATAAAGAAGAATTTAGTGATGTACTTAATCGTTTAGAGACATTTTTAATAAGTATTGATAATTATTCTAAAAAAATAATACCTCTTTATAAAGAGTATTCACATCGTCCCATTTTAGAAAAAATTAATGATTTAAAATTATTGAATATTAAAAAAGAAGCTAAAACATATAATAAATTAAAGACTAAAAAGATTAACAATTTTATTGAAAAGCTTTGATTAAAAATAATTTTCATTTATATGGCTTATAGGCTTTATCCGGATAAAGCCTTTTTACTTAACGATTCGATAATTGTTTTTAAAATATTAGCACTTTAATAATAAAATCCTCTTTTAATTTCATATATAATTAATAAGATTGGAGAATTATATGAATATTGAGATTATTAAAGAAATAGCTAAACAATTAGAAATTAAAACAAGCCAAGTTGAATCTGTTTTAAAGATGTTAGAAGAAAAGGACACTGTTCCTTTTATTGCCAGATATCGTAAAGAAGCGACAGGCGGTCTTGATGAAGAAAAGATTTTATTTATTGAAAAACAATATAACTATGAAATTAACCTAAAAGAAAGAAAAGAAGCAGTTATCAATTTAATAGAAGTTCAAGGTAAACTAACTGATGAACTTAGAAATGAAATTGAAGCTTGTAAGAAATTATCTGAAGTTGAAGACTTGTATAAGCCATATAAACAAAAGAAGAAAACTAGAGCTGCTGTGGCAATCAAAAATGGTTTACAACCTCTAGCTGATTATCTATTATCTTTACCAGAAAGTGGCAACCTAGAAGAAGAAGCAAGTAAATATTTAAATGAAAATGTTAAAAGTATTAATGAGGCAATTAAAGGCGGACAAGATATTATTGCTGAAGTAGTTTCTGATGATGCTAAATTAAGATGGTCATTTAAAGACTTAATTGTTGAAAGCGGAACAATAGTAACTAAGATTAAAAAAGATGCTGTTGATGAAAAGAAAGTCTATGAAATGTATTATGATTATGCTGAAAAAGTAAACAAGATTGCAGATCATAGAATAATGGCCATTAATCGCAGTGAGAAAGAAAAGATTATTAATGTTTCATTTGAATATGACTTAGAAACAATCAAAACAGAGGCTCATAACCATTATTTAAAAGGACAGAATTCTTATGTTGATGATGTTTTGATTGAAGCTATTGATGATGGAATTGATAGATTATTGCTTCCTTCAATTGAAAATGAAATAAGATCAGATTTATCAGATAGGGCGCATAAATCATCTATAGAAGTGTTCTCACTTAATTTAGAAAAATTATTATCACAAGCCCCTTTAAAAGGAAGAATAGTGCTTGGTTTTGATCCAGGGTTTTATAATGGATGCAAACTTGCAGTAGTTGATGAAACTGGTAAGATGCTTACTGTTCAAAAGATTTATCCTTTTAGAAAAGAAGGCGAAATTGAAAGCTCGAAAATTAAACTATTAAAATTAATTAAAGATTATAATGTAAAAATAATTGCCATTGGCAATGGAACAGCAAGTAGAGAATCAGAAAAATTAGTTGCTGAATTGATTAAAGAAAATGCTTTAGATGTATCTTATGCCATCGTATCAGAAGCTGGAGCATCTGTTTGGTCAGCACAAGAAGATGCAAGAAAAGAATTCCCTGATTTAGCCGTAGAAGAAAGATCAGCTGTATCAATTGCTAGAAGACTACTTGATCCTCTTGCTGAATTAATCAAGATTGATCCTAAATCAATTGGCGTTGGCCAATATCAACATGATTTGCCTGAAAAAGATTTAAATGAAAGATTAGATGAAGCTATCATGAAAGTTGTCAATAGAGTTGGTGCTGACTTAAATACGGCTTCTAGTGCTTTACTTGAACATATCTCTGGACTAAATAAGGCAATCGCCAAAGAAATAGTAAATTACCGTGAAACTAATGGCAAGTTTATTAATCGTCAAGATTTATTAAAAGTTAAAAAACTTGGTGCTAAAGCGTTTGAACAATGTGCTGGTTTCTTAAGAATTGTCGATGGAAATGAGCCACTAGATAAGACCAATATTCACCCTGAATCTTATGAAATCACAAGAAAAATAATGGAAATATCTAATATTAAAGAGTTAGGAAATAAAGATATTGTCTTTAATGATGAGAAAATCGCTGAATTAAATATTGATGAATATACATTAAATGACATTAAAGATTCTATTAGAATGCCACTTAGAGATTATCGTGATAATTTTGATGGAGCCATTTTAAAAAGTAATGTATTAGAATTAAAAGATTTAAAAGTTGATGATGAATTAATGGGAACTGTAAGAAATGTTGTTGATTTTGGAGCCTTTGTGGATATTGGCTTGCATGAAGATGGGCTTGTTCATATTTCAAGAATGTCAATGAAAAGAGTAAATCATCCAAGTGAAGTAGTTAGCGTAGGTGATATTGTTAAAGTATATGTAGTAGAGGTAGATGAAATTAAAGGCAGAGTTCAACTATCACTTCTTTCTAGCAAAGACTTAATTAGAAGAGATCAACAAAAAAATGAATTCAAGAATCTTAAAAAGGCTCGTAACAATGTCTATAAGAAAAAAGAAGAAGTCCTTGATGAAGATGAAGCCTATAAAAGATTGTTGGAAAGATTTGGACAAAAACATTAAAATGAAAAAGATTATTAAATCATTAACAAAAAAAGAAATATGTTTATTATTACTGGCAATGCCATTTAATTTTTTAATCTATTATGGTGCAAGGTTTTTAGTAAGAAATAATTATCATTATTCTTTACCAACTTTATTTGAAGATAAAATACCATTTATGCCTTGGACAGTTATTTTTTATTGGGGCTTATCAATCATTTGGATAATAAATTATTATATAGGTGTAAGAGATGGCAAAGAAGATAATTATCGTTTCATAAAAGCTCATTATATTGGCGATATTATTGCCTTTATTGTTTTCATTTTCTTTCCAACAGTAATGAAGCGTCCTGAGATAATTGGAAATGATTTATTATCAAATATTGTAAAAATGCAATATATAGTAGATGAGCCAAATAATCTACTTCCATCTATACATTGTTTTGTGAGCTGGTTATGTTTTAGAGGAATAGTAAAGAATGATAAGATACCAACCTGGTATAAATGGGTATCATTTATTTCTGCCATCTTGGTATGCGTTAGTACGCTCACTGTAAAACAACATTTATTTGTGGATATCATTGCCGGAATACTATTGGCTGAAATAAGTTATTTAATTGCGAAGTATATTGATAATAAAGCAAATTGTTCTAAAAATATTGATGAATAAAATATAACGCCTATTTAAGGGCGTTATATTAAAGTTATAGAATAAAAGACAACCGCGATATGATTATAGGTATGTAATATAATTTATTTAGATATGTAATAATAAATAGCTTAACATCAATAGCATTACATAACGATATTACTGGTTAATAAAAAAGGAAGATAAATGATAAAACAAGATTTGAAGTTATCAGAAAAAGATATTGATGAATTCACAAAGCAGTTTTCTAAGCGCTACATATTTAAGAAAAAAATAAATGCGCTTCTATGTTTTTTCATCTCTCTTTGCGGAATATCTGCAGTATTATATTCTAGATTTATTTTTAAAAATCCTTTATTAGACAGATTACGCTATATGACTTTCTGGGGTACAATCTTCACATCAATTGTTTCACTTGTGTTTGGAATTATATGCATTAACGAAGCAATAAAAGAGATTGAAGTAACCAATAAAAATGCATATTTCTTAAGACTATCTTCTGCAACAACAGAACTAATTATATTTGTTGTCGTAATGTTTGGCTTAACATCCCTAGTACCAGATCAGCCAGATATAAGCTCATATCCAGGAGTTATGATGCATCTTGTGATTCCAATTTCAACAGTTTTGAGCTTTATTTTAAATGATGCGCCAGTTGGAAAGCCAAAGCCGCAAGAACCTTTTAAAGGGCTGTTAATTATTATTTTATATGCTGCAGTAATGATAGCGTTTTTTGGATCAGGAATTCTTCCTAGTGAAAAAGCTCCATATTCGTTTTTGGATTTTGAAAATACATCTCTTTTTTTCAAATTCGCATGTTTGGTAGGAATCTTTGTGGTGGGATATGCTGTATCTTGGTTGTTGATGAGACTTAATATGAAACTGTCGTGGATTTGGTTTTACGATATAAAAAGGCTAAAAAAGAAAGGATAAGTAATGTTTACCTGGAGACATTTTTTATGGCTAGCGATATGCTCTGGCCTAATCTTGGCGTTAACACACTCTTATAATAAGAAACGTCCTAGTCTAGATCGCGTTCTTACTACTGCTATAATTGTCGTGGCATTTTCAGAGGCCGCAAAAATGACTAGCGTAATACAATTGGTACCATCAGAAAATGCTGAACTTTTATTGCCGTATCTTCCACTTAATCATCTTCCTTTGCATTTTTGTTCGATACAGATAATATTAATTATTGCCGCAAAATTTATAAAAAACGAAAAGCGACGTGAAAAGCTGCTGGCTTTTATGGCACCAACCTGTGTACTTGGTGGGACTGCAGCACTAATACTACCTTCGATTTTTTCTACTACGATATCAGTTGAACAAGCTTTCACAAGCTTAGTTTCTTATCAATTCTTTATCTTCCATACAATGATTATTTCGCTTGGGCTAATCATAATTAAATCTGATTCTGTTGAATGGAGTATGAAACATTTTAAAAACACACTTTTGATTGTGTATTTATTTGGAATCATATCGATTTATCTAAACTCAATATTTGCCAGCCCAACATATGTAGATGGAAAACTTGTAAGTGTTGATTTCTGGACAAATTTCTTCTTTACATATCAAAATCCTGTTGGTATTAAAATAACCCAAATATGGCAATGGTATTTGTATTTATTAATATTAGCGTTACTAGCAGCATTGTTGTTATATCTATTTTATTTGCCGCTTATTAAAAAGAAAAATAAGACAAAATGTTCGTAAAAATGTTCGTATATAAAATTAAAACGCCTTTAAATAGGCGTTATTCTTATAGTGGTGCCGACTACAGGAATTGAACCCGTAACCTACTGATTACAAATCAGTTGCTCTACCAATTGAGCTAAGTCGGCAAATAAATGGTGGAGGCTACAGGACTCGAACCTGTGACCCTCTGCTTGTAAGGCAGATGCTCTCCCAACTGAGCTAAGCCTCCACGTGTGCTAAATTAGTATAGCATAATTTAAAATCCTTTTGCAATAGAATTATTTAAAAAGATTTATAAATGACGCAAGGATATCAGCACCCGATATAAATGTCGCAATAGAAGAAAAGATATTCGCAAATACTACGACTAGTAAGATTCTTGTTACACCATTTTTCCAAAAACCTTTTAGATTAGCTGTATCAATGCCTAAATCTTCAAAGTCTTTAACTTTTGGCTTTCTTAACATTGCTTCTACAATACCTGCGAACCATCCTGCTGCAAGTAGCGGATTCAAAGAAGTAATTGGTGCCATTATGAAAGCAGTAATAATACTTAATGGGTGTCCTAATGCTAATAATGTACCGATTGCACTCAAACTGCCGTTCCATAAAATCCAAGTTTTTATTTGATCAATACCTACTTCTTTATTTGTTAAAAGAGTATAGACAATCATAAAAATAATTAATGCAGGTATTAACCATTTAAATAATGATAAAAAGCTTTTCTTCTTTGTTAAATCTTCTAAAGCATTTAAATCAATATCTTTATCTATATTGTTCTTTATGCCATTAGCGTGTCCTGCACCAATTATTGCTACTATTTTATTACCAGGAGCATTCTTAATTTTCATGGCTAAATATTGATCTCTTTCATCAATTAGAATTCTTTTCATTATTGGAAATTGTTTGCCTACATCATTTAAAGCACTTTCTAGAGCATCACCTTGTTTTAAAGATGCTAAATCTTCTTCAGAAATTTCTTCATTATCAAAAATAGATGAAATAATCGTTACCAACAATTTAATCTTTTCTTTAAAACCTAAATTGTTCCATATTCTTGAAAAAGTTGTCTTAATCGGTCTATCAGCCAATACTAAAGGAATGTTTAATGCTTTAGCTTGGTTAATTCCTTCAATCATTTCACCACCATTTTCACTATTTAATGATTTAGCTATTCTTCTTTGAAAAGAAGATAAGATGATATTAACTAATAAAAAACCAACTTTTTTATCTTTAATAATTTTTACAATATCTTGCTCACGATAAGAATCTTCATCTTGAAGTTTTTTGTAGCGGTCTTCATCAAGCTCTATGCATATAGCATCAGGTTTAACTTCTTCAACACATTTTTTTACATCTTCTACGGAGTTTTTAGAAACGTGTGCCGTTTTCACAAGATATATTTCTTTATCCTGGTAGATAATTTTTTCAATATTTTCGTTCATGAATTCATTCTACTCTATTAATTTAAAAATAAGCAATGTATGTTATAATTATTAGGATTAAAAAGGAGGACAAAATGCCTGATTATAATATAAATCAAATCATTCAAAATATTTGGTTTGCATTCAGAATCGTGTTAGATATTGGCATAACATGGCTCATCCTTTACTATGCAATTAAATTTGTTAGAAACAATAATAGAACAATTCAAATCTTTAAAGGTATTGTAGCTGTTTTAATATTTAACGGTTTAGCGAGACTTTTGGGTTTGACAACAGTCACATATTTTTCTAATACATTGATAAGCTGGGGTTTTTTAGCTATTATCATTATCTTCCAGCCTGAAATTAGAAATATGCTTGAAAGAATAGGCAAGACAAATGTTTTCTCAAAAATTACAACTTTGTTAGCTAATGAAAAAGAAGAATTAGTTACACAAATATACAATGCAACGATCGCTTTATCTAACGAAAAAGTTGGTGCATTAATCACTATTGAACAATCTTCTTCTTTGCAAGACTATATCAAGACTGGTACAGCATTAAACGCTACTGTTACAGCAGAACTTTTATGTTCAATATTTATGACTACAACGCCGCTTCATGATGGTGCTGTAATTATTCAAGGTGACAAAGTAGCTTGTGCCAGTGCTTATTTTCCACCAACAAGTGTAAATTTATCAAATAGATATGGTGCTAGACATAGAGCTGGACTAGGCATTTCCGAAGTTAGTGATGCTTTGACAATTGTTGTATCTGAAGAAACAAGCCAAATATCAATTGCTGAAGATGGTCGTATTTTTACAGTAACTAACCAACAATTAAAAGACTATTTGCGAAAAGTTATTTGTAATGATGAAATTGAGATTAATAAATCATCTAAGAATCGTAATTCTTTAAAAATCGAAGATGATCCTGAAGTGTTAATCAAAAATATGAAAAACCCTTTTAATAATCGTTTAAAAAATGAAAGAAAAAAGGATGATGTAAAAGAAACAAAAGAACAAGAAGAAAGTTTTAAGGTTGAATCAATAACTGTTAATAATGAAGTTAAGGAGGATGATAAACATGAGTGAGAAAAAAGATGTTAAGAATCCTCAAGAAAAATTAGTTGCGGCAAAAAAGATTGCGAATAAGACTAAAAACAACTTTTTTGATAATATCGAAGAGTTTGTTGTAAAAATATTCCGTTGGGTATCTTCATTTATTGATAAGATATTTTTTACAAAAGCATATTCAGTAATTTTTGCGTTATTATTGGCTTGCTTATTATATTTTGTTGTCAACTTTAATGATGAATCATTTTCACCAAGTTTATCTAGTTCTAAGACAATAACCAATGTCAATGTAACTAGTAGATATAATTCGGAGTCTTTTGAGGTTAGTGGTTTGCCTAGTAGTTGTAATATCACTTTTACTGGTGAAGCGGTCAATGTTAATAATGCAGCTAGTAAATCTGGATATTGCTTAATCAATCTTGAAGGCTATAGCGAAGGAAGCCATCTGGTTGATGTTGTAGCTACTGGTTATGGCGATAATGTCAATATCATTACAAGTCCTAGCCAAGTTCAAGTTACATTAAAGAGAAAGACTACAGCTCAATTTGATTTATCATATGATTTTATAAATCAAAATTCACTTGATTCAAAATACATTTTAGGCGTTCCAGAATTTTCTACTGGTTCATCTAAAGTAAATATTAGAGCTTCACAAGATACTTTAAATTCTATTGCGCTAGTAAAGGCTTTAATTGATGTTAGTGGGCAAACAAGTGATTTTGAAGTAGAAGCACCGCTTGTGGCATATGATAGTTTAGGAAGAATGGTTGATGCTGAAATTGTGCCTTCTTCATTAAATGTTAAAGTTACAATTACTTCTCCTCATAAATCAGTTCCTATTAAATTAAATATTACAGGTGATGCACCAATTGGCTTCTCTTTGGAAAGCGTTAGTATGGATCACCAAACAACTGAAATATATGCTAGTGAATCTGTATTAGCTAATATTCAAGAAGTTGTTGTTAATTTAGATTTATCAACTGTATCAGCTGATTCAGAGATTATTCAACCAGTAGTTTTGCCAACTGGCGTTAATTCAAGTGATGTAACAATGGTTAATTTAAAAGTTGTATTAGCTCCATCTGTTTCAAAGACTATTACGGGTGTAGTTATCAATTCAATCAACAATGACAATAACTATGGTGTAAGTTCAACTGACACCTTATATGTTTCATTAAATATTACTGGTTCACAAAGCGCAATTGATTCATTAAGCGCTAATGATTTCTATGTATACGTAGATTTTAAAGGCTTAGAACCTGGAACTTATGACTTACCTGTTCAAGTTACAAATAATTCTAATGCCTATGTAGTTGTTGAAGTAGAACCTAAGAATTTGAATATAACCTTAGTTAGTCAGGAGTAAAAATCATGGGAAAATATTTTGGAACAGATGGCATTAGAGGTGAAGCTAATGTCACTTTGACAAATGAAATCGCATATAGTGTAGGTCGTTTTATTGGTCATTATTATTCTTCACAAGGTAGAAAGATTGTTATTGGTAAAGATACAAGATTATCTTCATCAATGTTTGAAAGCCTATTAGCTGCTGGTATTAGTTCAGAGGGTTGTGATGTCTATGAACTAGGTTATGTTTCTACACCTTGTCTAGCATATATCACAATGGCAGACAAATTTGATTGCGGTGTAATGATTTCGGCTTCACATAATCCATATACAGATAATGGTATTAAGATTTTTGGCAATGATGGTATTAAATCGCAAGATTCCTTTGAGTTATTAATTGAGGAATATATCGATTCTAGAAAAGGCATTGAATATGCCACTAAAGATGATATTGGAAAGATTATTGATTATCATGATGGACTAGATAAATATCATAGATGGCTAAAATCTTTATATCCAAATTCTTTAGATAGATTTTCTGTGTTGATTGATTGTGCTAATGGATCAAATACTTATGGAGCAAAAGAAGTATTAGAAGATCTTGGATGTAATGTAACTGCCATAAATGACGAACCAAACGGTATCAATATTAATAGAGGATGCGGTTCAACTCATTTAGAGATGTTGAAAGAAGAAATAATGAAAGGCCAATATGATTTAGGCTTTGCCTTTGATGGTGATGCTGATAGAGTATTGGCAGTAAATAGTAAAGGCGAAGAAGTGAATGGCGATGTCATCATGTTTATTCTTTCAAAATATTTAAAAGCTTTAAATATTATGGAAAATGATACACTTGTTGTCACTGGCTATTCAAATATTGGCTTACACAAAGCTTTAAAAGCTATTGGATTAAAAACTGATGTTGTCGATAATGGCGATAAATATGTTCTTGAATCAATGCTTAAAAATAATTTTGGATTAGGTGGGGAACAGTCTGGCCACATCATAATTAAGAAAGATTGTAATTTCGGTGATGGCTTAAAGACAGCTTTGTGTCTATTAAATGCTTTAATATATTTTGATTGTTCATTGATTGATGCTTATAAAGAATTAAAAATCTATCCTCAACTACAAGTCAATCAAAAAGTATCCGATAAGCATCTAACCATGAAAGATGCAGATATCTTAGCCAAAGTTGAAGAAATTAGAAATAAACTTAATGGCAATGGTCAAATATTAGTAAGAGCATCAGGAACCGAAAATTTAGTTCGCGTTATGGTAGAAGCTGAAAGCGATGAGCTTTGTAAACAATATGTCTATGAAGTCATAGATTTAATTAAAGAAAAAGGTTTAGCTATTTAATCCTGATTAATAATCAGGATTTTTTATAATCCATATTTCACAACAAATAACAATAGATTATAAAAATGGGGATTGCGATATAATTACATTATGAGTTTTATTAATATTGATGATTTAAATGTTTATTATGAAAAAAGTGGAACTAAAGGAAGAAAAGTTCTTCTTTTACATGGCTGGGGACAAAACACTAGCATGATGGCTTATATTGGCGAACATTTAAAGAAAAAATTTATTGTTTACAATATTGATTTTCCAGGTTTTGGACAAAGTGATGAACCAAAGAAACCATGGGGAGTAAATGAGTATAAAGAATTAATAAGAAATTTTTGTATAAAAAAGAAAATTGATAATCCGATTATTATTGGCCATTCTTTTGGATGTAGAGTTGCCTTAAAATACGCTCATGATTATGATGTCTATAAGATGGTTTTAACTGGAGCTGCTGGCATTAGACCAAAAAGAGGAGTTGACTATTATATAAAAGTTTATTCATATAAATTAATGAAGAAAATCTTAAGTCTTAAATTTTTAAATAAATATAAAGATAAATTAGAAAAGAATGCAGGTAGCTCAGATTATCAAAACACAAGTGGAATTATGCGTGCTTCTTTTGTGAAAATTGTCAATGAAGATTTAAGACCAATCTTAAAAGATATTGATACGCCAACTTTATTGGTTTGGGGTGAAAATGATGATGCTGTACCACTAAGTGATGGTAGAATCATGGAAAAAGAAATGAAAGATGCTTGTTTAGTAATATTCGAAAACGATGATCATTATGCTTATTTTCATCAAGCAGATCGATTTAATAGAGTATTAGATGCATATCTAAAGGAAGATTAATATGAAAGATTTATTTAAAAGTGATGCCATTCTTTTGTTTGTTAGTTTATTAGCTTTAAGCTTTGTTTATTGTAAAAATGCTTTGCATATGTTTCAACAAAATCGTTATGAATTTAAACGTTATACTAATTGGCTTTTTGATTTAAAACGTTTTAAATTAGATTTGCTTGTTGTTTATTTTATTTTTATTTTGATTGCATTTTTATTAAGAACAAAAATAAATGTTATTGTCGTTATTATAATAACTATTATTTATGCAATATATACCATTTATAAAGAAGATAAAGTTCAATATATAAAACCTCTTGTTTATACAGGAAGAGTAAAAAGACAAGTTGTTTTTTATACTTTATTAATGATTATATGTGATTATTTGTTGGCGAGATTTGTTAATCCTTATTTAACATTTGTTTTAGCTGTAATCATGCCTTATTTAATCATTTATTTAGTTGCACTTTTAACTTGGCCTATTGAAGAAGCTATAAAAGCTAAATATAAAAATGAAGCAATGAAGGTTTTAAGAACATATGACGATTTAAAAATCGTGGGTGTTACTGGTTCTTATGGCAAGACAACAACAAAGAATGTTATCAAAGACATCATTGAAGATAAATATTTTACTTTGATTACTCCAGCTTCTTTTAATACGCCAATGGGCATAACTAGAACAATTAGAGAGTATTTGAAACCAAGTCATGAAGTTTTTATTTGTGAAATGGGTGCAGATCATGTAGGCGAAATAACTAATTTAATGAAATTTGTAAGGCCACAGATAGGAATTGTTACTAGTATTGGTCCTCAACATTTAAATACATTTGGCTCTTTAGACAACATTATTAATGAGAAAATGCAAGAAATTGAATTATTGCCAAGTGATGGACTTGGAATAATCAATATTGATAATCAATATATTAAGAATTATAAAATCAGAAACAATTGTAAGATTTTAACTGTTGGAATAGAAAATGAGAATGCTGACTATTTAGCATATGATTTAAAATATTCTAAAAATGGTTCTAGTTTTAAAGTTAAACTTCATGGAAGAACTTATAAATTTAATACAATACTATTAGGTGCACATAATATAGTTAATGTTTTATGTGGTATTGCGTTGGCTGATTATTTTGGTATAGAACCTAAAGATATTGTTAAAGGTGTAGAAAACATCAAACAAGTAGAACATCGTTTACAATTAAAAGATTTAGGAGGCTTTACATTTATTGATAATGCCTTTAATTCAAATCCTGTAGGATGTAAATATGCTTTAGATGTATTAAGTATGATGGATGGAAAAAAGATTATTGTTACTCCTGGCTTAATTGATTTAGGATCAAAAGAAAATGATTATAATTATGAATTTGGAAAATATATGAAAGATAAAGCTGATTTTGTGATTTTAGTAGGTGAAAAGAATAGTGCTTATGTATATAAAGGCGCACTTGCTGCTGGCTTTGAAAAAGAAAACATCTTAGTTGTGAATAATGTAAAGGAAGCATTTAATTATATTTATACCCATTTCACAAAAAAGGATACTATTTTACTTGAAAATGACCTTCCTGATGCATTCTTACATTAAAGATATATATGGAGTATAATTAGATTATGAAATTAAATGTGTTAGTCTTTTTTGGTGGGGAATCATGTGAGCACGAAATATCATGTATATCAGCCAACCAAGTATTAAAAGCATTAAGCGATAGTGATAATAATATAATACCTGTTTATGTTTCTAAAAATAATGAATTATATACAGGTGATAAATTGTTTGAATTAAAGAATTATTACAACCTTGATGCTTTATGTAACGACTTAACAAAAATATGTCTATTTAAAGATGGCAGTACATCTTACTTTAAGCCTATTAATTCCTTATTTAAAAAAGCCATTAGAGTAGATGTTGCGTTTTTAGTTATGCATGGAACAGGTGGTGAAGATGGTTCATTACAAGGCTATCTAGAGTTGTTGGATATACCTTATACATCTAGCAATGTATTAGGAAGTGCTATTGGCCAAGATAAAGTCATAATGAAAGAAGTCTTTGAATATGAAAAGATATCTATACTTCCATGGTTTTATTGTTTCAGTAAAGATATTGAAAATAATATTAAAGAAATTGAAATTAAAGCTGATAAAATTGGCTATCCATTAATTATTAAACCAGCTAATTTAGGATCAAGTATCGGTATTGAAATAGCTCATAAAAAATCTGAATTGTTAAAGAAATTAAAGGCCTGTGCTATTTATGACAATAAATTAGTTATTGAAAAGATGGTCACAAATTTAAAAGAAGTTAATATTTCTGTTATGGGCAATATTTATGATTTTAAATTAAGCGCAATTGAAGAAGTAATGAAAAATGATGAATTATTATCATTTAAAGATAAATATGAAAATGGCGGTAAGAAGCTAGGCCCAAAATTAAAAGGTGGCGCATCTAAGGGCATGGCTTCTACTTCCAGAAAAATACCTGCTGAATTAACTAAGAAACAAGAAGAAAGAATAAAAGAATTAGCTTCAAAAACTTTTAAAGCTTTGAATGCTAATGGTGTTGTAAGAATCGACTTTATTATTGATAAAGATGATTCAAAGATTTATGTAAATGAGATTAATTCTATTCCTGGTTCACTTGCTTTCTATTTATGGAAGGAAGTTGGAATAGATTTTAAACAAGAATGTGAAAATATGATAGACAATGCACTTAAGACGTATCGTGAAAAAAAGAAGATGACAAGATCATTTGATACCAATATCTTAAGCAACTACAAGGGGGGTTAATTATGTCTACACCGCACAATCAAGCGAATATGGGCGATATCGCCAAAGTTGTTTTAATGCCTGGAGATCCTTTAAGAGCTAAATTTATTGCTGAAACATTTTTAGAGAATCCTGTACAATTTAATTCAACAAGAAATATGTTTGGCTTTACTGGCACTTATAAAGGCAAAAAAGTATCTGTTATGGGTTCAGGTATGGGTATTCCATCTATTGGCATCTACTCTTATGAATTATTTAAATTCTATGGTGTAGAAGCTATTATTAGAATTGGAACAGCAGGTTCTTACAAAGAAGATGTATGCATCTATGATGTTTGTGTAGCAGATAGTTCTTATTCAGAATCATCATTCGCTAAAACAATGTCAAACGATGAATCACATGTTCAATATCCAAGTGAAGAATTCAATGAATTAATTTTCAAAGCTGCAAAAGAATTAAATATTCCAGTTCATGTAGGTAGATTCCATTCAGGAGATTGTTTCTATCATGTAGAAACTTCAGATTATATGAAAGAAGTAGAAGCTAATAATTGTATCTTAGCTGAAATGGAAAGTTTTGGCTTATTCCAAGTCGCAAAAGTTACTGGTAAGAAAGCTGCTTCAATTTGTACAATTTCTGACTCACTTGTTACACATCAAGAAACAACTGCTGAAGAAAGACAAACCGCTTTCACTAATATGATGAAGATTGCGTTAGATGCAGCTATAGCTTATGAATAGTGGTAAAAAAATATTAGTAATAATTTTAGTTATTTTTCTTGCGTTAATTTCAGTATTGCCTTTTGCTTCTTATTTATTTAAATAATGAAAAAAGTTGTTGTTTTATTATTGTGTTTTATCCTATTAGGATGTACAAAAAACTATTATAAAGAACTTGGTTATGATTCTAAGACTGTAAAAAAGATTGAGTCATTAAAAGATAATAACCAAGTCTTTTTTAGTGAGTATAATGAAAATTTAACAAATATTATTAATAATGAAGATTTTATTGAAGATAATTTGAAGACTTATGTTTTATTTGTTGATCTATTAGATTGTGACACAGTAATAAGACTTGTCAATAATAAGACACTAGGAGAGTTTAATCTAAATAGGATTAATGAAATTATCAATGATCAAAACTATGATGAAAATCATTTAGAAGAATATTTAAAATATTATCCTCGAACAAGTGAATCATTATTAATTAAACTAATTAATAATGATCGCATGGATGAGTATCCATTAATAGCTAAATTAGCTAGTGATAAAGGTTTTGTGGAAGACAATGTAGATATTTATTTAAAACATATCGAAGAAAAAGAAACAATTCGTGAACTTATTGAATATATTAATTCAAAAGCTTATCTTCCTCCATACGAAAATGAAGAAAAAGCTGATACAGATAAATATGGTTATTTAGTACTAGTTAATAAATATTATAAATTAGCTGAAGACTACAAGCCAGATGATTTAGTAGAAGTTGAAAGTAACTATGGACGAGGCTTTTTAAGAAAAGAAGCATATGAGGCATATAAAAAGATGCAAGATGATGCTGAAAAAGAAGGCTTATCAATGTATATCACAAGTCCATATCGATCATATGATACACAATATAAACTCTATAATTATTATTTATCAATTGATCCTCAAGATATAGTTGATACATATTCTGCTAGACCTGGCAATTCTGAACATCAGTTAGGATTAGCAGTTGATATTTTGAGCCCGGGCTATGATTTTGGCAATTTCTATCAAACGAAAGAAGCTGAATGGTTAAAAGAAAATGCCTATAAATATGGCTTTATCTTCAGGTATCCTGAAGATAAAGTTGATATCACTGGTTATAAATTTGAGCCATGGCATTATCGCTATGTAGGCAAAATCGCAAAAGATATATATGATAGCGGATTAACCTATGATGAATATTTTGAGAAATATATAAAATAAGGCATATGCCTTATTTTTTTAAGGATTTTTTTATTATTCCAGCAATAATAGATTAAAGAGATAATCTTAAGTTATAAAATTAACTATTTCGCTACAAAAATATTTAATTATAGCGAAAAAGGGAAATTCTACTAATGAAATGTTTTTGTATATATAAATATACCATCGGAAACAAGGAAACCATGAATAATTTAGATTTTTGATAAATAAAAAAGATTTATTATTAGAAAGACTAGCTATTATTTAGGAAATTTTTGAATTTGATGGAATAATAAAAACCTAAAATAAATAATTAAAAATATTAAGAATACCAATCACTAACACTTAATAAAAAAATGAAATAAGAAGCAAAAAAATATTTCCTTATTTCATTTTTTTATAAAAAAATGAAATAAGGAACATTCTTATTTCAATATTTATTGAAAAACTGAAATAAAGACGATATAATTTTCATATGAATAGTAAAGCTGGGACATATATAAAGAATTTAGAAGGAGAATTGGCATACGAATCTTTCGTGCCAACTTTTTTGCCACTGAACTTTGAACTCAATTTAGATGATGAAATTTATAAATTATTAATAAACGCAAATAAAAACATTGCTAGTTTAAATGATATAACTACACAAATACCTGATTTAAATCTTTTTATTTCAATGTATTTGAGAAAAGAAGCTTTATTATCTTCACAAATAGAAGGAACTCAAGCTAGTTTGAATGATATCCTAGATCCTTCAATTGAAACAAATACCAACCTAGATGTAGATGATGTCATTAATTATATTAAAGCTTATGAATATGGCATAGATAGACTAAAAACACTCCCTATATGTTGCAGATTTATGAAAGAGATTCATAAGATTCTATTAGACAATACAAGAGGACAAGAAAAAAATCCAGGTGAATTTAGAAAAACACAAAATTGGATTGGTGGAAGAGGATCAACTTTAAAGAACGCTGTATATGTGCCTCCTAATGTTGAAGATATGTTGAAAGCTATGAATAACCTCGAAAACTATATCAACAATAACGAAGAAATAGACCATTTAATCAAAGTTGCTTTAATTCATTACCAATTTGAGACAATACATCCATTTTTAGATGGCAACGGTAGAGTAGGAAGGCTTTTAATAATTCTCTATTTAATAGAAAATAATGTTTTGGAATCGCCATCTTTGTATATTTCTTATTATTTAAAAAACAATCGTATCGAATACTATGATCGTATATCAGAAGTAAGAAAACAAGGAAACTATGAACAATGGATAAAGTTTTTTCTAACTGCCATTATAGAATCATGTGATGATGCAATAAAAACAATAAAAAGACTAATCGTTGTTCGTGATAACAATATTAGCAAGATTAATAAATCATTTAAAGCAAACAAGAGTATTGTTATTTTATTTGATTATTTACAGGCTCATCCAATAATTGAAATAGGGAAAACAGCTAAAGCTTTAAACCTTTCTTTTAACACAGTGTCAAAAGCAATTGAAAAATTAATCAGTATAAATGTATTAGTTCAAATAGATAACAATAGTAGGAATAGACTATTTGTATATGAAGAATACATGAACATATTAAAACAAGGAACAGAATAAGTGTCATAAAATGTTCCAAATACATTTTTTATAATTTATATAGATGGTATAAAAAATGGGAAAAATACTTGGCATAGATCAAGGCATAACAACAGTTGGGTGGGGAATCATTGATACTGATAAGGGCGATGTAATAGATGCAGGAGTAAGATTGTTTCCTGAAGGCGATAAAACCAATAGTTTTGCTACTCTAATTAATTTTGCTAGACTTAAAAGAGTAAATACTAATGCTATTCTTGTGTTTGTTTAATAGTAATTAAAATATGTTAATCATTTTTTCTATTAATTACTTCATTTGCTTTCTTTACAGCATCTTCATATGAAAAACCAAAATCTTTTTGAAGCATATCAATAAAAAGATTTTTAGCATTACTCATGCCTTGCTCAAGACCTTGTTCAACTCCTTTTTTTATTCCTATTGCTAAGCCTTCAGCTTTGCCTTTGCTTATTGCTTCTTTTTCAAATTGTTCCATAGCTTCACACATATTTGCGATTCCCTCCTTGCTACTTTTGATTTTTTGAACAACCTCCTTGATTGGTGAAAGCATCTTACTTGCCTCACTACAATAAAAGTCGTGCATCAATCTTCCTAAATCGGTTGTCAAATCTTGATGTGATGAATTGACATAAATAATATGTTCTCCATCTTTAAATTGCTTACAAGTCTCTATAATAGTTCTTTCAATATGATAGATTGGTAAGCCATCTTTTAATACATCATTCTCAGTTATAAATATTACATAAGTTTCATTTAACTTATCCCAACTATCACCAGAGTTTATTCCTTTTATATCAAGGATTGAACTATTGAATCTTGCTCTTTTAAGCGTTGCTCCAGCATCTGATCTTTGAATTTCGATGTTATATATTTTTCCTTCATCATCTTTAGCGAGAATATCAAATCTTGCCGATCTTCCAAAGATATTTTGAGTGAAGTCTTGGGAATGTACTTCTAATACTTTTAATGATGGCATTTCCATTATTACTCTTAATATGTATTCAGCAACTTTATAATTGCTTTGAATTAACAGTGATAGAAATGTATCATCAATGGGGCGAAAGTTTTTAATGATTTCTTCAATATTTTTCTTTCGATTCTCATTTGATAAATAAGCCATTTATCCTCCTTTATTATATCAAAATATGTAGTGTCTTATTGATGTTACAAGATTGCCTACAATATATAATTGTGAGAAAAAGACAAAAATCCTAAAAAATATAATTAATCTAATGTATATCGTTTTATTTTTTACTAATAATGAGTTTTTATAGACTTTGTATAGTCTTGTGGTATAATATTTTAGCGAATAGAAAATATACTATTCCTTGCCTAGAAATAGGCCGTTAGTCCAGAAGGAGGTAAAACAATGAAACAATATGAGACTATGTATATCATCAAGTCTTCTTTAGATGATGCTGCTAAAGCTGCATTAGTTGAAGAACTTCATGCTATTATCACTAACCATGGCGGTAAGATTGATAATGTTGAAGACTGGGGATTACGTGAATTTGCGTATGAAATTGATGGTATGACAAAGGGTTATTATGTTGTAACAACTTACACTATTGATACTGATGGTTTAAATGAATTCAAACGTTTACTTGGCATCAATGCTGATGTTGTTCGTAGCATGACAATCAATACTGAAGAAAAGGCTGGTAAGTAATAATGATTAATAAAGTTGTTCTAGTTGGTAGACTTACAAAAGATATTGATCTTAGAAAAACTAGTTCTAACTTATCGACATGCACTTTTACTTTGGCTTGTAATCGTCGTTATTCATCTAACCAACAAAACGGCCCAACTGCTGATTTCATTAATTGCGTTGCTTGGAGGCAATCTGCAGATTATCTAGCACAATATGCTAGTAAGGGTTCAATTGTTGGCGTTGAGGGAAGAATTACTACAAGAAATTATGAAGGCCAAAATGGTAAAGTATATGTTACAGAAGTTACATGTGATAATGTTACATTGATTGGTTCAAATAGAAGTAACAACACTGTTAATACTTCAAACAATCAAACATTTACACCAAGTAGCGAGCCTACTTATTCAGAGAATGATTTCGATGAAGAATTCTCAAACACACCATCACTTGATATTTCTAGTGATGATCTACCATTTTATTAATAGAGAGGAAGGAAGTTATGGCTTTTAGAAAACAAAGAGTTGGATATAAGAAAGTTTGTTACTTCACAAAGAATAAAATCGCTTATATCGATTATAAAGATGTTGAATTATTAAAGAAATTCATTAGCGCTAATGGCAAGATTACTCCAAGAAGAGTTACTGGCACAAGTGCTAAATATCAAAGAATGTTAACAACAGCTATTAAAAGAGCTAGACAAATGGCTCTTCTACCTTATATCGCTGACTAATTAAAATTAATAAGCCTCCATATATTTTTATGGGGGCTTTGATTATTATGAATAAGACTAAGAAATTAACACAGGGAGCTATGCTTTTAGCCATTGTTGGTGCTGTTATGCTGATTGATCGTCAGCTATCTTTTGCGTTTGAATATTTTGTCTTTATGGCGGCACCAGTAATAATCATCATCTATACGAGTATGTATGATTTAAAAGATGGTGGCATATTAAGCTTTGGCTTATTGGCTATTGGTCTATTATTTGGATCAACGTTGGCATATTTTTATATTCCTTTAGGTATTGTTGTAGGCCTATCAAGCAGTGTTGCTTTAAAAAAGAATACAAAAAGAAGTATATTTATGATTATTTGTATGCTTTCTTTTGTAATTGGTGAAATAGTATATACATTAATCGTTATGCCATTATTGGGCATCGATATATCAACACAGATTGCTGAAGGAACTACCTTTATATCAGAAATGGGCTTACTTGATGTCTTAAAACAATTTATCAGTAATATCAACATGTTTATTACAGCTATCTTCTTTGCTTCAATTATTATCACAGGCATCATGGAAGGCTTTTTCACATACTTTTTATCAATTATTCTATTAAAAAGATTGAAAATTAAAGATGTAGGAATATCCGGAAGTGACCAATTGATTATGTCTCCTACACTTGCTTATATATTATTTATTAATACAGGCTTAATGTTTGTCGTTGTTCGTTTTCAAACATTAATGGAAAAATATGAATTATTGTCATATATTATAATTATTTTATCTTTACTTTCATCAGTTGCTTTATTCTATTATGGATATATCTTTATAACGATTTATTTTAGAATCATGTTTGGAAAAAGATCATTTTTTATTTCTTTATTAGCAGTTATTTTCTTGTTCCCAACATCATATATAATATTGATTATAATCGGATTCTTATATGGAGCTGGTCCATTAAGAGCCTATTTAGATAAATTTAAAATAACAAAAAACGAAAATGAAAAAGATTAAATCACCAAAAACAGTTATGATTATTACAGCTATCGTCTATGCGTTAGCTATTTTGTTTGTTTTAGTTGACTTTTTTATTACAGAAGAAACTAATTATTTAGCTATTATTATATTGGCTGTATCAATTATTTCTTTTGTGATTCTATATTTCACATTAACCAATTATCACAATCTATTAGCTAATGATATAGAAGAAAAACTAGATACTTTAGCTGATGATGCGTTAAAGGAAGGAATAATTGGCGCTATTACCTATGATGAAGATTATGTAATTACTTGGCTATCTAGTATCTTTATTGAAAAGGACATTAATCGAAAAGGTGAAAAATTATTAGTTTGGTTACCAGAGCTTCAAGATTTATTAAGCGGCAAAGCTGATAAAGCGACTGTTGTAATAAATGATGATAAATATGAAGTTACAAAAAAGGAAGAATCTTATGCATTATTGTTTAAAGATATTTCTAAAGCTTATGATTTAGAAAAAGAATTAAATAATAAAGCTTATGTAATTGGCTTATTAAATTTTGATAATTTTGATGAATCATCATTAAAGGAAGATGAATTAGCTTTCTTTAATTCTAATATTCGCACACCAGTAACAGAGTATTTAAAAAATTATAATGTAGTATATAATGCTCTTAAAAATAATCGTATTCAATTGCTTTTAAATAATGAAATCTATCAAAAACTATTAGATGATCGTTTTTCAATTCTTACAAGAGTAAGAAGAGAAGCTAAAGGAAAAGATTTAGACACAACACTATCACTAGCATTTGCACTAGGAAGTGATGATTTAACGGAATTAGATTCTTTAGCATCAGATCTGCTAGAGCTTGCGATAAATAGAGGTGGTGATCAAGTTGTTACAAGGAAAGTTGGCCACGAAGCTATTTTCTATGGTGGTTCAAGTGAGGCAAAAGAAAGAGCTAGCAAAGTTAAAGTAAGAGTAATTGCTAATACAATTAAAAGATCAATTGATGAAGCTAAAAATGTCTTAATTGTTGGACATGAAGATGCTGATAGTGATTGTGTTGGCTCAGCTTTAGCTGTTTCACTTATATGTAAAGCTTTAAAGAAAGATGCCTATATTGTAATGAAATCAGGAAGCATTGAACCAATGGTTAAAGATGCCTTAAATAAATATGAAGATATTATTAATTCAAGACATAACTTTATTAGTGAAAATGAAGCTTTAGATATATTAAGTGATGATACTTTAGTAATTATGGTTGACCATCATTCAATTGTTAATTCTAATTGTAAGGAGTTATTACAAGAAGCAAACAAGATTATTATTATTGACCATCATCGTCGTAAAGCTGATTTAGATGTCAATGCTACATTTATGTATGTTGAAGCTGGTGCTAGTAGTGCAACGGAAATGGTTGTTGAAATGTTCTCTTACTTTTCTAGAAATTTTGATGTTACTAAGGAAGAGGCAAACATCATGTACATTGGTTTATTGATTGATACAAATCATTTTAAAGCACGTACAAACAGTAGAACATTTGATGTAGCTAAAACAATTAAACAATATGGTGCCGATACAAATGCATGTGAAGAATTAATTGAAGAGCCATATGAGATGACTCGTAAACGTTATGAAATATTATCTGAAGCTAAACGCTATAAAGATAATATCATGATTGCTAATGTCAACAATATTTATCCAAGATCAATTGCTTCGCAAGCTGTAAATATTATGGTTGATATTAAAGAAATTGACTGTGCCTTTGTAATATGGAAGCTTAGCAATAATGAGGTTGCTATATCAGCTAGAAGTAATGGCAAGATCAATGTTCAAGTTATTATTGAAAAACTTGGAGGTGGCGGACATTTGGCTGCTGCCGGTTTACAAACAAAGGAATATAATCAAGATGAGCTATATGATAAATTAATTGAAGCATTAAATGAATATTTAGAAAGTGTGGAAAAAGATGAAAGTAATATTGTTGAGTGATGTTAAAAAAGTTGGAAAAAAGGGTGAAGTTAAAAATGTAGCTGATGGTTACGCTAAAAACTTCTTATTTCCGCAAAAGTTAGCTGTTCAAGCTAGTGAAACGGCTTTTAAAGTTTTAGAAAAAGAAAAAGACGCAAAAGCAAAACAAGATGAACAAAATAAACAAAAAGCTTTAGAAACCAAAGAAGAATTAGAAAAAATAACTTTAGAATTTAAAGTTAAAGCTAAAGATGGCAAGGTTTCAGGAGCTATCACCAACGCCAAAATTGCTGAAGAACTAGGCAAAAAGGGCATTACTATTGATAAGAAAAAACTAGTTGATTATGAAGCTATATCTGTGCTTGGAGAAAGTGAAGTAAAAGTAGAACTATATAAAGGTGTAATTGGTAAAATTAAAGTAGTATTAGTTGAAGAATAGGAGCCAACATGAGTCAAAAGACAATTCCTTATAGCATTGAAGCAGAAGAAGCATTATTAGGAAATATTCTTGTATATAAAGATGCTATGCAAGAAAGTATTGAAGCTTCGCTTGTAAGTGATGATTTTTATATTGATAAAAATAAGAAAATATTTACAGTAATGTCTTCAATGTATGAAAATAAAGAAAAAGTTGATACTGTTTCTTTAAGCTCCAAATTAATTGATTTCGATTATTTCGACAAAGTTGGTGGAATGGATTATTTGGTACAACTCGCAGATAAAACCGTATCAAATGCCAATACTAAAGAATATATTAAGATAATTAAGAATAAATCAATTGCTAGAAGAATAATTAGAGCCGGTGAAGAAATAGCTAGTGATGGCTATTCTGGTTCTAAAGATACCGACATATTGCTAGATGATGCTGAAAAGAAAATATTAGATATTACCAGAAGCAGAACTGATAGTGGTATCGCAAGTTCGAAGGAAGTATTTGCCGAAGCAATTAAAAGAATTGAAGCTGCAGAAGCAAATGGTAGTGCAATCACGGGTGTAAAAAGCCGTTATGCTGATTTAGATAATCTAACAGCTGGTTTTCAAAAAGGTGCTTTAATCATTCTTGCAGCTAGACCTGGTGTTGGTAAGACAGCTTTCGCATTAAATATCGCCATTAATTCAGCTGCTGTTTCACAAGGAGCGTGTGCTATCTTTTCTCTTGAAATGTCATCAACTGAACTTGCTATGCGTATGTTAGCTGCCAAAGCTAAAGTAGATGGACAACATATTAAAAAAGGCCAACTTAATGAAAATGAATGGGGCAAGATTAAAGAAGCATCTCAAGAATTATCAAATCAAAAAATATTTATCAACGATACTCCAGGAATTACCATGAATGATATTTATGCTAAATGTCGTAAATTAAAAAATGATCATGGGCTTTATTTAGTGATTGTCGACTATATTCAATTAATTCAAAGTAGTGGACACTATGAATCAAGACAACAAGAAGTAAGTGATATTTCTAGAAAACTTAAAGCTTTAGCTAGAGATTTAGATGTTCCAGTAATTGCCTTATCGCAATTATCCAGAGATATTGAAACAAGAAATAAAAAAGGCGATGCTCGTCCTTTATTATCTGATTTAAGAGAATCAGGATCTTTGGAACAAGATGCCGATATTGTAATGTTTATCCATCAAAAAAACATCAATAATGATGAAGAACATGATATAAATTCCCCTAATCAAAGAGTTGATGTTCAAATTGTCGTAGCTAAACACCGTAATGGTCCAATTGCCGATATCAATTTGGCCTTCCAAAAAGATATCAGTGCTTTCTTTTCAATAAGTAATAATAAAATGTAAGATGAATAAAAAGAATTGGATATCAATTATTATTTGTTTATTATTAAGCATAGGAATTGTCTATGCTTTGCCTTTATTATTCCCTAAAAAGGAAGTTTTAGCTTTAGACCATAAAACTAACGCACTAATTAATCAAAAAGTAATTGAATATTCTGATTTAAAAACAACTTACAATAAGCTATATAACAATGGCCAATTGGTTGGCATTATTACTGATTTAGATTATTTAAATAGTTTAATTGATTCAGAATATGAGAACTATGAAGAATTATTTCCAGATACTTCTTTAGGATTATCTGATAATTTATATATTGTTAAAGAAGATACATTTAATGTTTTTGAGAATAAAGATGATGAAATAATGAGATATCTTGTAGATAATTCATTGCTTGGTATAAAGACTAAAGCCATAGAATTCTCAACTTCTTCAGGTGTTTATGACATTATATATGTTAATAATGTTGATGATTTTTATAATGCTAGAAATCAATTTCTATTGAATTTTGTTTCTGAAGATACTTTAAATGCTTTAAGAAATAATGAAACTATTGATGAACCAAGTGATTTTGGTACTAATGAAATGTCATTAAGAATTGAAGAGACAATGAATATATCTGATGCTTTTGTTTCACCAGATAAAATATATACAAGCGTTGAAGAAATATATCAATATTTGTGTTATGGAAGAAATGTTGATCGTCAGTATTATGAAACTGTTGAAGGCGATACACTTAGTGGTGTTGGCTATCGTTTCTTAAATATGTCTCCAAGACAAATAATGATGTTAAATCCTGATATCATTCTTTCAGAAAATCAAATTTTAAGTCCAGGAACCGTATTAAATGTTACTTATTTCTCAAGTCCTATAACGGTTGTTGTTGTTAAAGATCGTTTGGCTCAAGAAACAATAAATCCTGAAAACCCTGAATATAAAACTGATGTTAATTTGCCAAGTGGTTCAAGGGTTGTTGATGTTGAAGAAGTTAGTGGATTAAAAAATGTATTATATGAAGAGACTTGGATCAATGGGGTTTTACAATCTGGTAAAGAAAAATCAAGTGTTGTTGTTAGAGAACCAGTTAGAGGCTTAATAAGAGTGGGAACACAAAGAATATCTGGTATGGGTTCAGGAAATTATATTTGGCCTGTTGATAATCCAGCTATCACATGTAACTGGGGATGCTATTATGGACATACAGGTACCGATATTGTTAACCAATATAATAAATATGGACCAATTTATGCAATTGATTCAGGTGTAGTTGAGACTGCAAGTTTCCATTATATCAATGGTAATTATGTTGTCATTGATCATGGCGATGGCATTAAATCATATTATGGACATATGACTCAATTCTATGTTGAACCAGGTCAAACTGTACAAAGAGGTGAGGTGATTGGTCAAATTGGCTATACAGGAGTAGCTACTGGACCACATGTTCATCTACATTTTATAGTTGATGGTGTTGTAACTAATGCTTGTAATTATATGGATTGTGGATCACTTCCTGGAGGTGCTTATTAATGAAGAATAATCGTTTATTATATATATTATTATCGGTTTTGTTTGTTTGGCTATTAGTCTTAAGCATTGTTGTTGCTAATAAAAAGAATACTGAAGAAATAAATGAAATATCTCAATATAATGTATCAGGCTTTTCTACTGACTTAAGCCGCATTTATGATATGAATAAGTCTTCAATTGTAACTATTGAAGAAAGTGGCAATATTTCTTCTGGCTTTATCTATAGCAAGAAAGATGATTATGTCTATATTATCACAAGTTATCATGGTGTAAGTGATGGTGGTCAAATTAGCGTTCATTTTAATAATGGAATCAAAAATAAAGCTATATTAAAGGCTTATGACATTTATAGTGACATGGCTGTTTTAGAGTGTGAATTTGATTATGATGTAAAAACAGTTACTTTAGGCAATAGTTCATTAATTAAAACTGGTGAATTTGTTTTGGCGATTGGCTGTAAAAAAGATTTAGAATATGACTTTTCAAGTCAGTTTGCATTAGTATCTAATAGGTATCGAGAAATTGAGAATAATATTGTTTATGGTGGTACAAATCACCGTTATTACATCGGCTTAATTCAATTAGCTGGCGATTTTGATAATGGTTATAGTGGCTGTCCGGTGTTTAATATGGCTGGTGAAGTTGTGGGACTTGTGAATATGAAAGATGATGATGTTGTCTTTGCACTTCCAATTAATGAGATTAAAATATTAGCTAATAAAATGATTGAAAATCAAGAATATAAGCGAAACGACTTAGGAATAAAGGGCTATTTTATAAAAGATTTAGAAAATTATGAAATCGCTAGTTTAGATATCCCATTAAATACATTAGATGGATATTATGTTGAAAATATATTAAACAATTCAATAGCTTATAATTTGGGCATTCAAAAAGGAGATATCGTTATTTCAATTAATAATATTCAAATAATCGATAGTGATAATATGCTTGATATCAAGTATGCAGATTTAGATGCAATTGAAATTATCATTATTAGAAATGGCGAAGAATTGACATTAAGGAACGATTTAAATAATAATGATTAAATTGCTTTGTGTAGGTAAAATAAAAGATGCAAATCTTGAAGCTTTAATAAATGATTATTTAAAAAAGATAAACAAGTATCATAAAATAGAAATTGTTGAAGTTAAGGATGAACCAATTAAAGACAATCAAAATGATGTTTTAAAGATAGAAGCCGAAAGGCTTTTAAGCAGAATTAAAGATGATGAATATGTTATTTTAATTGATTTACATGGTAAAAATATCGATTCTATTTCATTAGCCAATAAAATAGATAAGTTATTTATTGAACATTCAAAAATAACTTTTGTGATAGGTGGCTCTCTTGGTTTTGGTGAAAATATAAGGCAAAGGGCAAACGAAAGAATAAAATTATCTGATTTAACATTTTTGCATCAAATGACAAGACTTATAATCCTTGAACAAATTTATCGCTGTTTTAAGATTTTAAATAACGAAAACTACCATAAATAGTGGTTTATTTACTTGTAAAAACGCTTACATAAGATTAAAATAAAATAGTAAATAAAGGAGAATTAATAATGAAAGAAGTAACTGTTTTAGTTGTAGATCCAGTAGGACTTCATGCTCGCCCTGCAACTGTAGCTGTTAATGCTGCTAGCAAATTCAAAAGTGATGTTAAGGTTTCATATAAAGACAAAGCTGTTAATATGAAATCAATAATGGGTGTTATGTCGCTTGGCATTCCTACACAATCAGAAATAACTATTTGTTGTGAAGGCGAAGATGAAGAAGAAGCTGTAGCACAAATTGTTGAAACTTTGAAAGCTCAAAAAGTTATTGCTTAAGTCGATTAATTCATTTACAGGAGATACATCTCCTGTTTTTTAAGGAGAAAACATGACATATAAAGAAAAATACAATGAATGGTTAAACCATCCAAAACTAGACAAAGATTTAAAAACAGAATTATTAAGCATGTCTGAAAAAGATATTGAAAATGCTTTTTATACAAATATTGAATTTGGAACAGCAGGTATGCGTGGAATCATGGGAGCTGGTAGTAATCGTATAAATATTCATACCATTAGAAAAGCTACATTAGGTTTTGCGAATTATTTAAATTCAAAGGGAAAGAAAAGTGTTGCGATTGCCTATGATAATCGTAATCATTCTAAAGAATATGCTTACGATTGTGCTAAATTATTGGCCAGCAAAGGAATTAAGACTTATCTATTTGATTCATTAAGACCTACACCTGAGCTATCATTTACGGTGCGTTATTATAAATGCGATGGTGGTATTATGATTACCGCTTCTCATAATCCAAAAGAATATAATGGCTATAAATTATATGATGAAACAGGTTGCCAATTAATACCTGAATTAGCTAAACAAGTTACTGATGAAGTTAATAAGATTGAAGATTTATTATCAATAAGCATTGATGATTATGATGAATCATTAATACAAATTGTTAATGATGAAGTTGATGCAGCATACTATTCAGAAGTATTAGGTATCTCTTTAAGAAAAGACTTAAAAAAGGATATTAAAATCGCTTATTCGCCAGAACATGGTGCAAGTTTTGTCCCTGTGACAAAGACTTTGAAACTTGCTGGATATAATGTATTTGTTGTTGAAAACCAAGCTAATCCTGATGGCAATTTTTCAAACACAAAATCTCCAAATCCTGAAGAATTAGCTGCTTATGAAGGTGTTTTAGATTTAGCTAGAAAAGAAGATTGTGATTTATTGTTAGTTTGTGATCCAGATGGTGATCGAATGGGTGTTGGCGTTAAGCATAATGGCGAATATATTATCTTAAACGGAAATCAAACAGGTGCCGTTTTACTTGAATATATTTTAAGCACATATAAAGATTTAGGTATCACTTTTAAGAATCCCGTTATGTTTAATACAATTGTTACAAGTGATATCGGTGAAGCTGTAGCTAATTATTATGGTGTTGAATGTGAAAAAACATTGACAGGTTTTAAATATATTGGCAACAAAGTTAAACAATATGAGAAGAATAATGAAAAAACATATGTCTTTGGCTATGAAGAATCATATGGGTCATTAATTAAACCTTTTGTAAGAGATAAGGATGCTACACAAGCTTGTTTAATGCTGGCTGAGGCAGCCAATTATTATCATCAACTAGGAAAAGATTTATTTGATGTACTAAATGATATATTTAATCATGTTGGTTATTTCTATGATAGACAGTTTTCTATTCAACTTCCAGGAGCTGATGGCGCAATCAAACTTCAACAGATTATGTCAAATTTAAGAGAAAAACCATTTGAAGTTGTAGGCTACAAGACATTAAAAATAGAAGATTATAAATTAAGAAAAATTAGTTATGCAGATGGACATGATGAAAAACTTGAAGGTTATGATGTAACTGATGCTTTAAAATATTATCTAGAAGATGGCTCATTTATCGCAATTAGACCTTCTGGCACAGAGCCTAAATGTAAGTTTTATCTATCTACTAAGGCTGATTCTTATGAAAATGCTAAACAAAAGGCTGATAGCTTTAAAGAAGTTTTAAGTGAAATTGTTAAATAATGATTGAAAATATTAAAAATAAAGCACAAGAAGAAAAAGTTCCCATCATCAAGGATGGAGGACTTGAATTCCTTTTAAAAACAATAAAGGAAAGAAAAATAAAAGATATTTTAGAACTTGGGACAGCAGTTGGCTATTCAAGTATCAATATGGCCTTATTAGATGAGGGCATAAAGATTGATACAATTGAAAAAAACGAAGAAATGTATAAACAGGCCATAACTAATATCAAAAATGAAGGTTTAGATAAACAAATTACTGTCCATTTTTGTCCAATTGAAGATTATAAGACAAATAAAAAATATGACCTTATATTTGTTGATGCAGCTAAAGCCCAGTATTTAAAATATACAGAGCAGTTTTTAAACAATCTTAAAGAAAATGGTATTTTTATCTATGATAATCTTGTCTTCCATGGCATGATTTATGATGTGGATAAGATAAAGAATCGAAATACTAGAAGTCTTGTAAAAAAAATAATTAATTTTAGGGAAATAATGCGAAATGACAAACGTTTTGATATAATGTTTTATGAAGACGTTGGCGACGGTCTTTTAGTTGCCTCTAGGAGAAAAGGTGGAAGAGAATAATACCACAATTTTAGACTTTATTTCTTCAACAGTTGCTGATCAATTAAAAAGATTAAATACTGAAGTAAATAAAGAAGTGGCAGAGATTGATTTAGAAAAAATAAAAAATGAACTAAGTAATAAAATTAGTTCTCTTTTTAATGTTCAAGAAAAGCCTAAAGAAGAAAACAATAAACTAATTGATGAATTTGCTGATATTTTTAATGTTGATTTTGGAAATAATAAAAAAGATGAAAAGATTCAAAGACATCTTTTAGATTTATTGAAAAACAAAGATGAAGCCTTTGAAGATAAAGAATTTGAAATGATTGCCAAAGCTGCATCTGACAATCAAGAAGAGATTAAAGAAAATGAAACAATTAAAAAAGTTGTTGGCGAAGATGACAAATTAGATGACATTTTTAATGAAATTGTTAATTCTGAAAACGGCAAAGAAGAAAATAATAATGAATTAGAAATTTCTATTGATGATGCTATTGCACCACTGCCAAAGGAAGAAACAAAAGTTGAAGAAACTGTTGAACCTGTTAAAAAAGAAATTGAATTTCATTTAAATGATTATAAAGAAGTTAATGCCGATTTAGTTGTCAATAATCTTATAACTATTATTGAGAAGAATAGAGGTCGTGAACCTTATGTTGTTAAATATAAGAAATTTGCACCTAAAGAAGAATATAAACCAAATGAAGAAGCGCTAGATGATTTACTTGGAATTATTGATTTAATCAATGAAGAAAAAGAATTAATCATTAAACCAAAGGTTGATAACAATATTGAATTCATTAATGAAAACGATGTTGTAAATAATCTATTAGATATTGTCGGACCATTAGATGATTTAAAAGCAAATAGAAAGAGTTTTGAACAATTAAATCAATTTACTATTAATCCAACAATCAATAACAACATTAAGGCTATCGAAGAAAACGATGTTGTAAATAATCTATTAGATATTGTTGGACCATTAGATGATTTGAAAGTAACTGAAACTAAACATAATAATTCATTTACTATAAATCCAACAATCAACAACAATATTGAAAGTATTGATAGTAATGAAGTAGTCGATAATTTACAAGAAATTATTGGTGATGTAAAGCCTATACAAGTTGAAGAAAAATCAGATAACACATTTGTCAATGATGGTATCATTACTGATGATCGTCCAATTGAACAAATCTTTATTCAAAATCCTGGTAGCGATTATGTAGATGAAGATGAAGAACAATTTAGAAAAGATTTAATAAACGAATTAAAAGAGGCAACTAAAGAACCTGAAGAAGTTCAAAAAATTGATGATAGCGAATACTTAAGAGAACTTCTAAAAGAATTAGAAGAATCTGATGTAAAAGAGAACATTGAAGAAGTCTTTGAAGAAGAAGAAAGTGAAAAGGATAAAACTTATGATTTAATTAAAGCTATTTATCCAAGCTTAGATGAAATCTTTATTAAATCTATATATGATCAAAAAGCTCAATTGGCTTTTGATTATCCTGAAGATAAGAGAATTGTTATTTTACATCGAATAAAATTCAAAGATGTTGAAGAACTTAGAAGATTTGTAGAAGTTATTATGGAACATAATTATGTTGTTAATGTCGATGAAAATAAAATGATTGTCGATGTTATCAAGGGTTATGTTAATAAAGACGGTTTAATTTTGACAGAAGTATTTGAAGTAGCTAATCAAGCAAGAATGCTTGATGGTGAATATGAAGGCTATAGAGTTATATTAGAAGAAGAATAAAATATCAAAGGAGGAAAAAATATGACTGATAAAAATCCTTATGAAAATCAAGATTCTGTAGATATTGAAGATTTTGCTGCTGAAACAGAAGAAGAAAAAAAGAAAAAACACTCTTTTTTCAATATCGATGATGAAGATGATGATGAATCATTAGAAGAAGATGAAGAAGAGGAAGAAGAAAGAGTTCCTGAATATCGTCGTGTTAGAAAAGAGATTATTATTGTATCTTGTTGCCTAATTGTTTTATTATTAGTCTTATCAATTGTTTCTCTTATATATGGTTTCTCTAAGAATAAGAATTATAACAATTTAAAAGCTGATTATGAAGCATATGTAAGCAAAACGACAGCAAGCGAAACAGCTTTAAATAATCAAATTGCTGATTTAAAGAAACAAGTTGAAGAGCTAACTAAGAAAGATCCTGCTGTTGTTGACCCTGTAAATGGTTCTAGCTATAAGATAGTTGCTACTGCTGGTATTAATGTGCGTAATGCTGTAGCATCTAGCACATTTGCTAATTATGACTTGTTGCCAGATAATGTTAAGACATTATGTGCTAACAATGGTGGAAATGTAACAATTGAAGGCGGTAAAGTTGTAACTGTCTTAGAAACAGCTAATAATGGTTCAGATGTTTGGGGCAGGATTGCTGACAATGCCTGGATATGCTTAAAGAACGGTGATGAAGATTGGGCTGTTAAACAATAGAACTTAGTTCTATTGTTTTTTCGTTTAAAAATGATTAAGGCTTTTCTCTTTGACATGGATGGCACTTTGGCCAATTCTGAAAAATATTATATTGATGGCACAAAAGCATGTTTTAAACAAGAAGGAAAAGATGTAAGTATAGACGATATTAAAGACAACATTGTTGGTGTAACAATGGATGCTACTTACAAATATGCTTCAAAAGTTTTAGATGTTGACTATTATAATGCCAAAATAATATATGATGATTATTTTAAACAACATCCCTTGAATTATAAAGATTATTTATATGAAGATAGTTTAAATGTGTTAAAAACACTTAAACAAAAAGGATATAAATTAGCTTTATGTACAATGAATGAAAAAGAAAATGTTGATAGTTTTTTAAGTAACGGCTTTGAAAAAATCTTTGATTGTATTCTAAGCTATAACGATAAGATAAGAGAAAAACCATATCCAGATATTTATTTAAAAGCACTAGAAATATTAAAACTTAATCCAAATGAAGCTATTGTTGTTGAAGATTCATTAAGTGGAATAAGGGCTGGCAAGAATGCTGGAATATATGTTATTGCGACAAACGAAGCTAAGCTTAATTTCGATTTAAGTGAAGCTGATAAAATAATTGAAAACATAAAAGAGTTATTAGATTATGAATGATTATATAAAGATTAAAGGTGGGAACACTTTAAGTGGTGAAGTAAGGATATCTAGCAGTAAAAACGCAACTGTTGCGATTTTGCCTGCAGTAGTATTAGCTAGTGAAATAGTAAAACTTTATGATGTTCCTGATATCGAAGATATTAATGCTTTAATTGTTTTATTAAAGAAATTAAACATCAATATTATTGAAAATGATGATAATTTTACAATTGATCCAACAGATGTTAAGAATGTTGTTTTGGATTGCGATGAAGTAAGAAAACTACGTGCATCATATTATTTTATGGGAGCTTTACTTGGAAGATTTAAACATGTAAGAATGTTGTATCCAGGTGGTTGCAATTTGGGACCTCGTCCTATTGATTTACATTTAAAAGGATTTGAATCATTAGGTGCTCATATCACAACAGATAATGACATGATTGAAATACATGCCGATAAGCTAGTTGGCGATGAAATATATTTAGATATTGCCTCTGTTGGTGCTACGATTAATATAATGTTGGCAGCTGTATTTGCTGAAGGAAAAACTATTATACGAAATGCTGCTAAAGAGCCAGAGATCATTGATTTATCTAGTATGCTTAATAAGATGGGCGCTAATATTCGTGGCGCTGGAACAAGTGACATTACGATAGTTGGCGTCAATAGATTAAAGGGATGTATTCATGATATTATCCCAGATCGCATAGAAGCAGGAACATATATCTGTATGGCTGCCGCAATCGGAAAAGATGTTTTAGTTAATAATGTCATTCCTCAACATATTGAAGCTTTATTATCAAAACTTGAAGAAGCTGGTGTAAAGATGGAAGTTGGTGTTGATTATGTAAGAGTCTTTGAATCTAACAACTTAAAAGCTATCGATATACAAACCCAAACATTTCCAGGCTTTGCTACTGATCTTCAACAGCCGATTACACCACTATTATGTAAGGCTGATGGGGAATCGCATATTGTTGAAACTATCTATCCAGAAAGATTTAAACATTGTAAAGAACTATCTAAAATGGGGGCATGTATTGATGTTGGTGAAGCCAAATCATCAATTTATGGGCCAAGAAAACTAAGTGGAGCTAAAGTTAGAGCTACTGATTTAAGATGTGGTGCAGCATTAATAATAGCTGGACTGATGGCTGATGGCGAAACAATTATTGAAGATGCATATCATATTTATAGAGGATATGCAGATATTATTGAAAAGTTAAGAGGACTAGGCGCTCAAGTTGAATAATTTGCTTTTTTAGGTAAATATGATATTATAAATAAGCGTTTAACTTTCTTTGGATTGATAAGATATCCAAGGCGGAAGGAGGAAATATGAAAGAAGGAATTCATCCAAATTACCATAAAGTAAAGGTAGTTTGTGCTGGTTGTGGTGCTGAATTTGAATCAAGTTCTACAATTGCAGGCGATACTATCAAGGTTGATACTTGCTCACAATGTCATCCATTCTATACTGGAAGACAAAGATTTACAGCTGCACAAGGTAGAATCGAAAAATTCAATAAGAAATATGGTAAGAAATAGTGAGGTGAAAACCTTACTATTTTTGTAAAATAATATAGGTAGGTACTAATATGGATGCTAGAATAGTTAAATTAGAAAGTATTGAAAAGCGTTATTTAGAAATAAATGATGAAATGTTAAAAGAAGAAGTTGCCAGCAATGTCAAACTTTTTACTAAACTTTCAAAAGAACAAGCTACTTTAAGAGCCGCATATGAAGCATATCAAGAATTAAAAAAATTGAATAATGATATTGAAGGCGCTAAAGAAATGATTAACGATGATGATCCAGAAATTAAAGAAATGGCCAATATTGAACTAGAAGAAGCAACTAATAAATTAGAAAAACTAAATGTCCATATTGAACAATTGTTGTTGCCTAGAGATCCAGAAGATGCTTATGATTGTCTTGTTGAAATTAGAGGAGCTGCTGGAGGTGATGAAGGCAACATCTTTGCAGGGGATTTATTTAGAATGTATAGCTATTATGCAGCTAATATGGGCTATAAGACAGAAGTTATGGAAGCTAGTGAATCAGAAGCTGGTGGTTATGCTTTAATTAGTTTTTCAGTTAAAGGTCTTGATGCTTACCGCCATTTTAAATTTGAATCTGGTGCCCATCGTGTTCAAAGAGTTCCTAAAACAGAAACCCAAGGAAGAGTTCATACATCAACAGCAACCGTAATTGTTTTTCCTGATGTTGAAGAAGAAGATGTTGAAATTCCTGATTCAGATTTAGAAATCGAAACCCATCGTGCAAGTGGTGCTGGTGGTCAGCATATAAATAAAACCGATAGTGCTGTAAGAATTGTTCATAAACCTACTGGTATTACAGTTAACTGTCAAGATGGTCGTAACCAAATTGCCAATAAAGAAACTGCTTTAAAGATTATTAGAGCTCGAGTTTATGCGTATTACAAAGAAAAGAAGATGGAAGAAGAAGGGGCAATTAGAAAGTCTAAGATTGGAACTGGTGACCGTAGTGAAAAGATTAGAACTTATAACTATCCACAAAATAGAGTAACTGATCATCGAATTGGTTTAACATTAAATCAATTAGATAGAATTATGGAAGGCAAATTAGATGACATTATTGATGCTCTAATAAAGAATGAAGAACAAGAAAAACTATTAAATGAGAACGTATAACGATTTATTAATTGAATATAAGAAAGTCTTTAATGAAAAGGAAACATTAAGGGCTTTTCTTTTTGAACTTTGTAATGAGTATAATATCAATCTTTATTTAAAAAAGGACAATATTGCTGATGAGCGTGTAGAAAAGCGCTTTATTGAAGGCGTTCATCGTTTAGCTAATAATGAACCAATGAATTATATTCTTGGTTACTCTTATTTTTATGGATATAAATTAAAAGTAAACAAAGATGTTTTAATTCCTCGTTATGAAACAGAAGAACTTGTAGGAAATATCTTATCTTATGTAGATGAATATTACAAAAATGATACACATATTGTTTTGGCAGATATTGGAACAGGCTCGGGAGCTATCGCAATTGCCTTAAAAAAAGAGGAAGATAAACTTGATGTTTATGCTAGCGACATATCAAAAGAAGCTATTGAAGTAGCTAAAACAAATGCTAAAGAAAATAATGTTGATATCAAATTTTTAATTGGTTCAATGCTTGATCCAATAATTGAAAACAACATAAAACTAGACATCTTAGTTTCCAATCCACCTTACATTAAAGAGGACGAAGTGTTAGAAAAAAGTGTCAAAGATTATGAACCAAATATTGCCTTATTTGGTGGTGATGATGGTTTGAAGTTTTATCGAATTATTTTTGAGAATGCTTCAAAAGTCATGAAAGATAAAGGCTTCCTATTTTTTGAGATTGGTTATGATCAAAAAGAACATTTATCATCTTTAGCAAGACAATATTTTAAAGATGCTGATATTAGTGTTTTAAAAGATATTAATAAAAAAGATAGAATGTTAGTGATTAAATTATAAGTTTCACATAACTTTCACACACAAATGCTATAAATAAGATGTAAATAATTTTTTCATTAAACCTTCTAATAATAGATAAAAAAGCCTTAAAGGCTTTTTTATATACGCTATTATAAAAAGCATAATTAAGTGTTATATTAATAATGTTATGAAATATTTATTATTAACTTTATTAATACTTGGAATAAGTATAGCTCTTGGCATCTTCTTAACTAATCTATTATTTAAAAATAAAAAAAGAAGTATAAAAATTATATTAAATATTTTATTTTCTTTTATGTTTATTTTAGGAGCAACATTTGGCTATCTATTGCCATATCAAAAAGAAGAAACTATTGTTTATGATTATTGTGTATCTGATAATGATTTAGCTTATGTTGATAATGATGATTATTATGCGTTTATTAATAAAGCTACTGATAAAGCCTTAATATTTTATAGTGGTGCAAAAGTTAGTGAATATGCTTATAGTCCGCTAATGAATAAAATCGCAAAAGCTAATATTGATGTATATGTATTAAAACTACCTTTTCATATGGCTATATTTAATAGTGCTGGTGCAAAACGAATAATTGAAAATAATAATTATCAAGAAATTTATTTAGGTGGCCATTCACTTGGCGGGGTTGTCGCAAGTTCTATAAAAAATAATAAGATTGTCGGCTTAATTCTTTTAGCTTCTTATCCAAATAAAAAGATCGAAAACATCTCTTTATTATCAATATATGGTTCAAATGATGGAGTTTTAAATATTGAAGAATATGATAAGAATAAGCTCAATTGGCCAAAAGATAGTCAAGAATATGTAATTGAAGGTGGAAACCATAGTGGCTTTGCCTATTATGGCTTTCAAAAAGGTGATAATGAAGCAAATATTTCCAATGATGCACAAATAGATATTAGTGCTAAGGAGATTATTAATTTTATTCACAAATAGATATAATTTAAATATGAAAATTCTTTATTTTGATTGTAATAGAGGAATATCTGGAGATATGATTGTATCTTCTTTATTGGAGTTATTTGATGAAGATCTAATAAAGGAATTAAATAATATACAAATAGCTACATTCAATAAAGAAAAAGTTAATAAATATAATCAATCAGGAACAAGATTAATAATCCAAGCAGTTGACAATCACGGTCATCGCCATTTAGATGAAGTATTTAAAATAATCAATAATTTAAATATAAATGAAAAGGTTAAAGAAGATGCCAAAAACATTTATAAGATAATCGCAAATGCTGAAAGTAACGTTCATAATGAAACGGTTTATAATGTTCATTTTCATGAAGTTGGTTCAATAAAAGCAATAGCGAATGTAATCGCAAGTGCTTATTTAATAAACAAATTAAATGTTGATAATATTTTTGCTTCAAAAATAAATATAGGAAAAGGGAAGGTTGAATGTGCCCATGGCTTATTAGATATACCAACTCCTGCTACAAAAGAAATATTAAAGGATATACCATATTTTTGTAATGATATTGAAGGGGAATTGGCCACACCAACAGCTGTCGCAATATTAAAATATTATGTTGATGAATTTAAAGATAATATAAATATGAAATTATTTAAAAAGGGCGTTGGTATAGGCAATAAAGATTTTAAAAAAACAACCCATTTAGAAACTTATTTATATGAATAGCACTATTTTTATTTATTACTTATTATTTGTATAATAAATAAGTGAGGTTTAATTATGAAAGACTATATTATTACATGTGATTCAACAGTTGATTTAAGCCAAGAAGCTTTAAAAGACATTCCTTATGTGGCTTTCCCATATGAATGTAATGGTAAAACGTTTGTGGATGATTTAGGAAAATCACTTCCATATAAAGATTTCTTTAATTTAATTAGAGATGGCAAGATTTTTAAGACATCACAACCAAGTGTTCAAACTTATATTGATTTCTTTAATGAAAATTTAAAAAGTGGAAAAGATGTTCTTCATGTAAGTTTTTCAAGTGGACTATCTGGTTCATATAATTCGGCTTGTTTAGCAGCTGATGAAGTAAATGAAAATAGTGAAAACAAAGTTTATGTAGTTGATTCTTTAGCGGCATCTAGTGGACATGGATTATTAGTATATAAAGCGATTGATAATCAAAAAGAAGGAATGTCTATTGAAGACAACATTAATTGGATTGAAGACAATAAAAGAAAAATTATTCACTGGTTTTTCTCAAGCGATTTAAGTTCTTATGTAAGAGGTGGAAGAATCTCTAAGGCAGCTGGTTTCTTTGGCACTGCTTTACAAATCTGCCCTGTAATGTGTGTAAGTGATGAAGGAAAACTTGAAGTAATAGAAAAAACAAGAACAAAGAAAAAAGCTATGAAACGCATCATTGAACTTATGCAAGAAGAAGTTGGATCTAATTACGATGATTATTGCTTCATTAGCGGTTCTGATTGTATTGAAGATGTTGAAGCTGTAGGAGAAATGGTCAAAGAAGCTTTCCCAAAAGTTAAAGACATTAAATTGTGCGACATTGGCACAATAATTGGTTCTCATTCAGGGCCTGGTACTGTTGCCTTATTCTATGTAGGAAAGAAAAGAGCATTATAAAACATCCGTTTGGATGTATTTAATTTTGTTTTTCTTTTTTAGCTTTGAAGTTATTGTAAATAAGTATACTTACTAAAGATATGATAGCTGTTATCACAAAGACAATAATAGCTAATTTATAATTCTTTTCACTTAGATGAGCACCAACCATTGTTGAAGTGATAATGGATGGAAGTCTACCAAGTGAGGCAATTAATAGCACCGTTCCTAAATCCATCGAACTTAGACCTGCATAATAGCACAATATATCTTTTGGTGTACCAGGAGCTATGAAAATTATCGCAAACAATGCAATTTTTGATTTAGCTGATTTAAAGAATTTAACTTCTTTTAACTTACTAGTATCAAATAGATAATCAACTAATTTAATGCCATATTTTCTTGATAATAAGATGACAAGGAAACTTCCTAAGCTTTCGGCAATTAAACAGAACAAAGTGCCTCTTAATAGCCCAAAAGCATATCCTGCTGATAATTCTAATACTTCACCAGGTATAACAGAAACAATAATCGAAAGCATTGTCACAAGAATATATACCAATGGTGAAAATATACCAAAAGAATCAATCCAAGCGATAAAAACATCAGGATTTTTAATATTTTGAATTAATGGAATAGAAATATAAATTGATCCAATTATCACAAGAATAATCAACAATATAATTAATATTTTAAAAACTTTTTTCTTATTTAGCTTCATTATTTAATATTTTAACATTCAAAGTGATAAACTAATAATATGAGTTTAACAGCAGGTATTATTGGATTACCAAATGTAGGTAAATCAACATTATTTAACGCAATTACAAATTCGCGTGTAGAAGCAGCGAATTATCCTTTTGCGACAATTGAACCAAATGTTGGTATCGTTGAAGTAAAAGATGAAAGATTAATTAATCTATCAAAATTATTTGAGCCAGAACGCACTATTTTCACAACCTTTGAATTTACTGATATAGCAGGACTTGTGAAAGGCGCTAGTAGTGGTGAGGGCCTAGGCAATAAATTCTTAGCGAATATTCGCCAAGTTGATGCCTTGTGTCATGTCGTGAGATGCTTTGAAGACAATGATATTGGGCATGTTTATAATCGTATTGATCCTGTTGACGATATTGAAATTATCAATTATGAATTAATCATGGCCGATATGACAACTTGTGAAAATCGTATTTCTAAAGTTGAAAAAAAGGCCTTAACATCTAAAGATAAAGATGCTGTTTTTGAATATAATATTTTAAAAAGAATTCATGAAGCGTTAGGTAAAGGCGAACTAGTTAGATCATTATCATTTAATGAAAGTGAATTAGACTATATTAAAGGATTTGAGTTTTTAACTTCTAAACCTGTTATTTATATTGCCAATATAAAAGAAGAAGAGATTAATAATCCTGAAATAAATCCTCATTATCTAGAACTTCTAGAATACGCAAAAAAAGAAAATAGTGAAGTTGTTCCTATTTCTGCTCGTATTGAAGAAGAATTATCTGATTTAGATAAAGAAGAAAAACAATTATTCTTAGATGATTTGGGAATTAAGAAATCAGGTCTTGATGAATTAATATTAAAAGCTTATAAAACATTAGGACTTAAAACATTCTTTACTGTTGGAAAAGATGAATGTCGTGGTTGGACATTTAAGGATGGTTATAAAGCACCAGATTGTGCAGGAATCATACATACAGATTTTAAACGAGGTTTTATTAAAGCTGAAGTTTACAATTATGATGATATGATGGAATATAAAAGTGAAGTTAAACTAAAAGAAGCAGGTAAAATTCGTCAAGAAGGTAAAGAATATCTTGTAAAAGATGGCGATGTTATCTTCTTTAAATTTAATGTTTAATAATATGACCAATAAGAAGAAAAAAGTATTAATTGGCTGTAGTGGGGGCCCTGATTCAATGGCCCTTTTAGATATGTCTAAAGATAAATATGATGTCTATTGTGCACATGTCAACTACCATAAAAGAAAAAGTGCTAATCGTGATGAAAGAATTGTTAAAGACTATTGTCTAAAAAACAAAATCCCTTTTTATTCAATTGATTATAAAGATAAAGCTGGTGGTAATTTTCAAGATAAGGCACGTGTATTTAGATACGGATATTTTTCAAAATTAATAAAAGAACTTAATCTAGATATGGTTCTTGTTGCCCATCATAAAGATGATTTAATTGAAACTTACTTTTTACAAGAAAGGCGTGGTAGTAAGCCTAATCACTATGGCTTAAAAAGAAGCGTCAAGATAAGTGGTGTTAAAGTATACCGTCCGTTATTAAAATATAGTAAACAAGATTTATTAGATTATTGCGATAAAAACCTAATTCCTTATGGTATTGATGAATCTAATTTAACAGATGATTACACTCGCAATAAGATTAGACATCAAATAGTAGAAAAGATGTCAAATAAAGATAAACAATACATCATTAAAGAAATAAATCGAAAGAATAAAGAAAATGCTAATGAACTAAAAAAGGCAAAAGTTTTTTTAAACAAGCGCAATAAAGTGTCTATAAAAGAGTTTAATGATTACGACAATAAAGAATTATTGTTGTCTTTATTATTAAATAAACAATTATCAAATAAAGAAGTAAAAGAAATAATAAGACAAATTAAAGAAGCCAAGAGCTTTGAAATACTAATGGATGATTATTATTTAGTTAAAGAATATGACTATATTGAAGTTTATAAAAAAGATGATGATTATCAATATACTTTGAATAATCTTAAATACTTCAAAACAAAACATTTTAAAACTAGCAAAATAGGTGGAAATAAGGAGGGTGTTAGCATTAAGAAAGAAGACTTTCCTTTGACAATAAGAAATTATCAAAATGGTGATTTTATTACAATGAAATATGGAAAAAAGAAACTAAATCGTTTCTTTATTGATAATAAAATTCCTTCTAAAATGCGTAAGACTTGGCCTGTTTTATTAAATAGTGATGGTGATATTGTTTTGGTACCAGGAATTGGTTGTGATTTATTTCATTATTCAAAAAAACACAATCTTTATATGATAAAATTATAATATTATTGCGGAGGTGTTTATTTATGCATAAGGATGTAGCTGAAATCTTGATTTCTGAAGAACAAATTCAAGCTCGTTGTAAGGAATTAGGAAAAGAATTAACTGATTATTACAAGGACAAAAACTTAACTCTTATTGGCTTATTGAAGGGTTCGGTACCATTTATGGTTGACTTGATGAAATGCATAGACCTTGATTTACAAATAGATTTCATGGATGTTTCTAGTTATAGTGGAACTGATTCACAAGAAGTAAGAATATTAAAAGATGTTGAATGTAGTATAACTGATAGAGATGTTTTGATTGTTGAAGATATCATTGATACAGGTAAAACGCTTGAAGCTGTTGTGCAATTGCTGTATTCTAAAGGCGCAAGAAATGTTAAAATAGTGACTTTATTAGATAAGCCTGAAGGAAGAACAGTAAATATGAATGCCGACTTTGTGGGCTTTAAAGTTCCAAACAAATTTGTCATTGGCTATGGACTAGATTATAACCAAAAATATCGCAATTTACCTTATGTAGGAGTAATAAAAAAAGAAGCAATTTAAGGAGGATACATGAATAATCCTAATAATAGAAATAATAAACCTAATTTTACAAATTTTATTCCTTATTTAATCGTGGCAGTATTTTTAGGATTGATGTTGTTTACTAATCCTAGTAGTACAATCACAAATAAGAATATTGATTATGTAAAACTTGATGAATTATTACAATCAGATGTAAAAATAAATGATGCCAAAATATCTGTTGATAATAATACCATCACTGTTTCGGGAACTTATACAGAAAAGAATACTGACTATGGTTTTTCAGTTGTTGTTCCTAAAACAGAAAACAATATTGATAACATTACTGAACAATTAAAGGAAAAAGGAGCTAAAACAATAAGTGTTGTAGATCCTAATCAATCTAATATTTGGTTATCAATTTTGACATCAATTGTACCGATTATTTTATTTGGTGCTTTAGGCATCTTTATCATTAATCGTATGGCAGCGCAAACTGGCAATCGTCAAGCATTTGATTTTTCTAAATCAAGAGCTCGTAAAGAAGACAATGTCAAAGTTAGATTCGCTGATGTAGCTGGTTGTGATGAAGAAAAAGAAGAGATGGCTGAAATTATTGAATATTTAAAAAGGCCAAAGAAATTCGCAGCCCTTGGCGCAAGAATTCCTAAAGGAATATTAATGGTTGGTTCTCCTGGTACTGGTAAGACTTTATTAGCTAAAGCTGTAGCTGGCGAAGCTGATGTGCCATTTTATTCAATATCAGGTTCTGACTTTGTGGAAATGTTTGTCGGAGTTGGTGCTAGCAGAGTTAGAGATATGTTCAAAAATGCCAAAGCTAGTGCTCCTTGTATGATTTTCATTGATGAAATCGATGCTGTCGGTAGACAAAGGGGCGCTGGTATGGGTGGTGGCCATGATGAAAGAGAACAGACACTTAACCAATTACTAGTTGAAATGGATGGTATGTCTGATAATTCGGGAATTGTTGTAATTGCTGCTACTAATAGACCAGATGTTCTAGACCCTGCATTATTAAGACCTGGAAGATTTGATAGACAAATTACGGTATCTTTACCTGATTTAAAAGGAAGAGAGGCAATATTAAAAGTTCACGCAAGAAATAAAAAATTAGCTAGCGATGTTGATCTTGAAGCTTTAGCTAGAAGAACTCCTGGTTTCTCTGGTGCTGATTTAGAAAATGTTTTAAATGAAGCTGCTATTTTAACAGTTAGAGAAAATAAGACAGAAATTGAACTAACTCAAATTGATGAGGCAATAGATAGAGTAATGATGGGTCCTGCTAAAAAGAGCAGAACATATGATGAACACACAAAGAAACTTGTTGCTTATCATGAATCAGGACATGCTATTGTTGGTTTAAATTTGCCTGATGGCGCTATTGTTCAAAAAGTTACTATTATTCCTCGTGGCAATGCTGGCGGCTATAATTTAATTACTCCACGTAAAGAAAAGATTCTTAATACTAGAAAAGAGTTATATGACACCATCACATCTTATATGGGTGGTAGGGCCGCTGAAGAAATATTCTTTGATGATATTTCAACAGGTGCAAGTGGCGATATTCAACAAGCCACACGCATCGCTAAAGATATGGTAACTACTTATGGTATGTCTGAACTTGGCCCTATTCAATATGATTCAGGCAATGGAACAGTTTTCCTTGGAAGAGATTATAATTCACCTGCCAACGCAAGTAGCCAAGTGGCATATGAAATTGATACTGAAGTTAGAAAAATAATTGATCATTGTCATAATGAAGCTATAAAGATTATTAAAGAAAATAAAAAAGATTTAATTAAATTAGCAAATGCTTTAATGGCAAATGAGACATTAACTGCTGAAGAAATCAATGATGTTCTAGATGATAAATTGATTGTCGAAAATGGTATTTTAAAAAAAGCTCCAGAAAAAGTAGTTAAAGAAAAGAAAACGGAAGCTAAGCCTAAGACAAGAAAAGCTTCAACAAAAAAAAGCTAAGAAGGACTAGTTTAAACTAGTCTTTTTTGTAGCTATAATTTGTTAAAATAGATACATGAGTAGAATAATTATAGGAACAGCTCTAAATAGACATTTACGTTTTTATTTAGGTGATACAACCGAAATGGTTGAAGAAGCTAGAAAGATACATGATTGTTATCCGACATCTTTAGCAGCTTTGGGCAGAGTGATGTCTGTAACTGCTTGTATGGGCTTAAGACAAAAAGAAGAAGGTGAATCTTTAACAACAACTATTAATGGTGGTGGTGCGATTGGCACAATTATGGTTAGTGCAGATAGTAAGGGAAATGTTAAAGGCTTTGTTGGTGACAATCACATTTATTTAAAATATAACAGCTCTAACAAATTAGCTGTTGGTCTAGCTGTTGGCAATAATGGTTATTTAAAAGTATTAAAGAATTTAAAATTAAAGAACAATTATACAAGCCAAGTAAAACTGAGAAGTGGTGAAATTGGTGATGATTTTGCCTATTATTTTAGTGTATCTGAACAAATCCCCACAGTAGTATCTGTTGGTGTTCTTGTGGATGTTGATTATTCTTGTAAATCAGCAGGTGTATTATTATTAGAACTTTTACCAGATCACACAGAAGAAGATATCAAATATGTTGAAAAATTAGCTAATAATTTAGAACCAATATCTTCAGTAATTGATAAAGATAATGATTTAGAAAAATATATTAAATCGCTGTTTGTGGATGCTGAAGTATTAGAAAGTAGAGAAGTTAAATATTATTGTAATTGTTCAAAAGAAAAATTCTTAGCTAATCTATTAACGCTTCCAAAAAAAGATCTAATAGATTTAAGTAAAGATCCTAGTGTTGAAATCAAATGTGAATTTTGTGAAAAAGTTTATACATATGATGAAAACGATATAAATTTATTAATGAAGTATGTTAAAGATAGGTAATGTAAAGATTAAAAAACCCGTAATAGTAGCACCACTTGCAGGCATCAGTAATGATGCCTATCGTTCACTTTGTTTAGAATATGGCGCAGGACTAGTGTGTGGCGAAATGATTTCCGATAAAGCCATTTATTATAATAATGCGAAGACTTTTGACATGATTGATTATGGCGATATACATCCATCTAGCTTACAACTTTTTGGAAGCGATGTTAAAACAATGGAAAATGCCGCAAAAGTAGTTAATAATGTTAATTGCGACATTATTGATATTAATATGGGTTGTCCTGTGAACAAAGTCATTAAAACAGGTGCTGGAAGTGCCTTGATGAAGGATGAAGAACTAGCTGTCGAAATATGCAAAGCTGTAATTAAAGCATCTAATAAGCCCGTAACTGTAAAAATGCGTTTAGGTTTTGACAGTAAACATCTAAATTATCTTTCTTTAGCTAAAAAACTAGAAGATATTGGTGTTAGTGCTATCACTTTACACGCAAGAACACGCTCACAAATGTATGAAGGTAAAGCTAATTGGGATCATATAAGAATATTACATAATTCTTTAAAGATACCTGTTATTGGAAATGGTGATATTAAATCACTTGATGATTATATTGCTCATAAAAATGATTGTGATGCCATCATGATTGGTAGAGGTCTAGTAGGGAATCCCTTCTTAATTAAACAGATAAATGCCTATGAACAAGGAAAAATATATAAAGAAATAACTTATAAAGATAAAATAAGGGCATGCTTGAAACACATTAAAAAACTAGTAGAATTAAAAGGCGAGGAAGTTGCCATCAAAGAAATGCGAGGCATTGCTCCTCATTATTTAAATGGCTTATATAATAGCTCTATCTATAAGACAAGATTGTCTAGAGCTAACACATTAAAGGAAGCCGAAAAAATATTAAAAGAATATGAAAAATCTTTGGGGGTTGTATGAAAAAATTATTAGTTGTTTTGTTGTCTTTATTTCTGTTATTGAGTGCTTGCACAAATAATAAGACTCTTACAAGAAATAAAGAAACAATCGATAATAACAATGTCAATCGCATTGTTGATGGCGAAAACTTAAGTGGTAAAGATTTTATTAATTTATTGAAGAATTATACTGTTCGCTATAAAACATCAGAAAATGTAGATGATAATGAAGAATTTGATAGTTTTTTAGATGATATCTTTGTAGAAACAATGGAAAATGATTATCTAAATATGCATTATACGCTGATAGACTATAAGGCTTATGGAGTTGAAAAGCCCGAACTTACAATAGGCGAAATAGAATATAGTGATGATCCTGATATTTCTGATTTATTAGACCAAATATATAGATTACAAGCCTTTGACTTTGATTCATTATCATATAGACAACAATATGATTATGAAATATTGGAATATAGTTTGATTGAATCATTAGCTTCAACAATGTATTCAAAATATGATCAATTATTTACTGGTGGAACAGATATTTTATCAAATCTTGTGACTAATTTTGATGAATTTGTTTTTCATAATCAAGAAGAAGTTGAAGATTATTTAGTTTTATTAAGTGATGTTGATCGTTATGTCAATGATGCCTATATTTATACTTCTAAACAAGCGCAAAATGGGCTTTATCTAACTGATTATTCACTTGATTATACATTAGATTATATTAATTCATATTGTTCGAAAGTAGATGACAATACACTAATTACATCTTTTAATGATCGTATTGATTCAGTCAATTTCTTAGATGATAATCAAAAGAATGAATATAAAGAAAAGAATGAAAAAATTGTTAAAGAAGAAATCATACCAGTATTTGAAAAAGGTGTTGATGAATTAAGCCAATATTATGGTCATGCAAGTGTAGAAACAAATCGCTTAAGCAATATTGATAAAGATTATGCCGAACTTGTTTATTTGTTGAATACTTCAAATAATATGTCTATAGATGAAATATTTGAAAATTCAAAGGATTTATTTGATGAACACTTAGCGGCATTTAATACAGCTTATTATAATCAAAAATCTGTAAATGAATTTCAAAATCTTGCATCTGGTAATGTTGAGCCATTAGGCAAAAGTAATGAAGAAATATTAGAATTTTTAGCTAACAATTATATGAAGAATTATCCAAATATTGGTGAAATTAAGTACAATATTTCTTATTTAGATGAATCTAGCGCATCTGATTCTGTAATTGCTTATTATATGCCTTCACCACTTGATGATTTAAATCAAAATGTTATAAGAATGAATCCTAATTTAGTTAGTGAAGATCCTATAAACACATATCAAACATTAGCTCATGAAGGAATTCCTGGACACTTATATGAACATGTACACTTTTATTTAACTAATCCTGCTAATTTTAGAATTACACAAAGTTTTATTGGTTATACAGAAGGATATGCTTGTTATTCACAAAATAACGCTCTTGATTACATTACTAATGATCAAGGAGCTAAAGATTTAGCTTATGTATTTGAATTTGGTGGCTATATTCTACAATCGATAATTGATATGGGTGTCAATTATTTTGGCTGGACTGTTGATGATGTAGCTGAATTTATGAATGAATCTGGCTTTAATGGCGCTTATGCAGCAAATATTGTTGAAGATTGCATAGATAGAGCAGGTGTTTTAGATAGATATGGAATAGGCTGTTTAAGTTTTGAAACATTAAGAGCTTATGCAATTGAAGAACTTGGCGATAGTTTTGATGAAATTAAATTCAATGAAGCAATTACTAAAAATGGACCAATGCCATTTAGTATTTTGAAAGAGGCTGTAAATGAATACATCTATGAATAAAAAAATGAAAATTGGACAATTCTCTGATTCGTTTCTTCCAATTGTTGATGGCGTAGGAAGGGTAGCTTTCAATTATTGTAATACACTTGGTAAAAAAGGACAGGAAGTAGTAGCGATATGTCCTATGGAAGATATGGGCTATCGTGGGAATTTTCCTTTTGAAATAATTGATTATTATAGTGCCACAGTTCCAACAACTGCTTATAATGCTGGCGTACCTGATTTAGATACTCATTTTAAAAAAAGACTTGAAATGAATAAGTTTGATATTGTTCATGTTCATACACCTTTTATTGCTGGTTTTGAAGGACTTAAATATGCTGAAAAACACCATGTGCCTGTTGTTGGTTCGTTCCATTCAAAATATTATGATGATTTTTATCAAATAACTAAATCAAAACATTTAGCTAAAATCGGCACTGATGCTTTACTTAAATTCTATGATCATTGTGATGAAGTATGGACAGTTTCTAAAAACTCAGCTGATACTTTAAGATCATATGGCTTCAAGAAAGAAATAATTGTCATTGAAAATGGTATGGAAGTCAAAGACATTGATGAATCTTTAGCTGTCAAAGCTAAAAAACATTACCAATTAAATGATGAAATAGTATTATTATATGTTGGACAAATTAATTGGAAAAAGAATCTTGAAAGAATTTTAAATGCTTGTGCATTATTAAAAAAAGATAAAATTAAGTTTCAATTAGTCTTTGCGGGTAAAGGACCACATGAAAAGGAAGTTAAGAAAAGGGCTCAAGATTTAAATCTTAGCGATAATTTTACAATGACTGGCCACATCTTAGATGAAGAATTATTATATGGTCTTTATTCATTAGCGGATTTATTTGTATTCCCATCACAATACGATACATATTCAATGGTCGTAAGAGAAGCAGCAAATGCGAAAACAGCATCAGTTGTTGTTAAAGATTCAGCACCAGCTGAATGCATTGAAGATGGTATTAATGGCTTATTGTGTCTTGATAATGATTTAAGCCTATATAAAGTATTAAAAGATGCTTTAAAAGATCGTGATAAATTAAAAGAAATGGGTATAAAAGCAAAAGAAAGCATTCCTGTTTCTTGGGATGTCATAATGGACCAAGCATTAGAAAGATATAAAAATCTAATTAAAAATAATTCAAAAAAGGCCTAAAAAGGCCTTTTTATAACAAAGCTCTTAATAGAACATTAAACAAGATAACGACTTAAGAATTGTTTTGTCCTTTCTTGTTTTGGATTTTCAAGAACATCTAAAGGACTTCCTTGTTCAACAATTCTTCCCTCATCCATGAAGATAATTCGATTAGAGACTTCTTTAGCAAATAACATTTCATGAGTCACAATGACCATTGGTATACCTTTTTTAACAAGTTTTAAAATAACATCTAATACTTCACCAACCATTTCAGGGTCAAGTGCTGAAGTAGGCTCATCTAAAAGGATTACCTCGGGATCCATACATAATGTTCTGGCGATGGCTGCTCTTTGTTTCTGGCCACCAGATAATGTTGTACTTCTAGCATCTTTAAAATCTAACATGCCAACATCTTTTAAACGTTCAATTGCAATTTTAGTAGCTTCTTCCTTATTTCTTTTTAATACATTAATTTGTCCTATAACACAATTGTCCAAAATAGACATATTATTAAACAAATTAAAATTTTGAAAAACCATACCAACTTTTGAACGATATTTATTGACATTCATATTTGGATCCATAATATCTAGACCATGATAATAAATCTTTCCACTATCTGGATATTCTAATAGATTTAAACATCTAAGTAGAGTTGATTTTCCACAACCTGAAGAGCCAATAATAGTTAAGACTTCATTTTTATAAATGCTTAAGTCAATGCCTTTTAAAACTTCTAATGATTTAAAATTCTTTGTTAGATTTTCGATTTTAAATATTTCTTCCATTATGAAAACTCCATACTTGTTTTGACTTTTTTGCCACCATTCATTTTTCTTTCAATAGCATTTAAAATAGCTGATGCTAATGAAGTTAATAATAAGTAAATGATTGCGGCAATTAAATAAGTTTCAATATAACGATAATTTGATCCAGCAATTGAAGATGTTTGGAAAAACAATTCAGTTACTGATAAAACATTAAGCATTGAACTATCTTTAATATTAACAATCAATTGATTGCCAATTGAAGGGAAACTGTTTTTAATTGCCTGAGGTAAGATAACATATCTTAGGCTTTGAAAAAAAGTTAGACCAATACTACGACACGCTTCAAATTGGCCATTATCTATAGATTGAATACCAGAACGAACTATTTCGGCCATATAAGCAGCTGTATTAATTGAAATAATAATTAAACCCGCTGTAAAACTATTCCAATGAAATACAGGTTTTAAGAAATAATAAAGGAAAATAGCTTGAACCATCATTGGTGTTCCTCTAAAGACCCAAATATAAAATCTTGTGAAGGCTAAACCAATAACTTTAAAAAACTTGGAAATGCCTCTATCATTCTTTTCAACTTTTAAAGCTCTTATACCACCAAGCAACAAGCCTAATATAAGTCCACCAACAGTTCCTACTATGGCAAATAAACAAGTTATTTTAATGCCATGGATAAATAAAGATATATTACGATTGAAGATGTTTATTAGAATTGAAAAATCAATTTTCATCTTAATTCTCCGCTGGTTGATTTTCTACAGCTAAAACCATATAGTTTTCTCTTGTTTCTTCACTTATTGAATCTAAAGCAGATTGAACAGCATTAAAGAATTCGCTTCCTCTGCTTCCTTCTTTTAATCCTATTGAAACAGTTGTATCGACATCAAAACCTTTACCATCTTCAAAAGATACATAAGTTAAATCAGGATTAGAAGCCAAGATGCCCTTAGCTACAGCCATTTCAGCAGTGATGCCATCAACATCGTTGTTTTGTAAAGCAAAAACCATTTCTGGATATGTAGCTTTTGGGGTAACATGATTTACATTTTCAATTTGATCGATTACATCATCATAAGTTGTATTTCTTTGGCCAACAATATTCAAACCACCAAAATCTTGAATAGATGTATATGTTTCCATTTGTGAACCTTTTCTTACAATGATAATCATTCCATGAGAATCATAATAAGGTGTTGTAAAATCAATGCCTTGTTCTCTTTGTTCATTGGCTGTCATTCCCGCAATAATGGCATCGATATCACCAGCTTCAAGTGCTGGACCTAAACCTTCCCAAGATATCTTCTTAATAACTAATTCTTTTCCTAGACTAGAAGCTATATCTTTAGCTATTAAAACATCATATCCATAAGCATAGCCACCATCAATTTCTACAGCACCATCAATTGAGTTAGCTAATTCATAATTAAATGGAGCATAATTAACTTCCATTCCTACAACAAATGTATTATCATTCTTTTCGTTTGCACTACATCCACAAAGAATAAATAATACTAACAATAATCCTAATAATTTTTTCATACTTTTACCTTTCAAATAAAAAATCATATGCTACAACATATGATTCAAATTCTTTCATAGTCATAGCGCCTCCACATATGTGGGAGTGTATAAGGTATTTCCTTATACCCCATGAATTATTTTGCCAAACAATTCATTCGGCGATGATTGCCTTTCATTTCATTCATAGCGTGCCCGCTCCTGAAATTACTCTTCTACATCGCTACCTCTATATAATTTTTACTTTTCTATTAAAACATTATTAATATAAAATAATCAATACTTTTGACTTAAAAAAACGAAAAATTACAATTTTTTAGTAATAATGACTTAGGAAGAAGAATAAGTTCACGTCATCTTAATTTAGCAATAAACAATACATTTAAGCATAGAGAACATAAAGGCAATATTTTAGAGAAAACTGAAACAATTAAACATAGCCTTATTTTAAAAGAAAGATGGAAAAGCTATCAAAAAATTATGAATATGCAAAAAAAGGGGATTAATATTGACGATATAATCAAATGTCTTGAGAAAATAATTAAAGAAATCTATGTTGTTGGCGTATAATTAAATGTGAGGAAAAAAACATGATAATAGGTGCAATAGCTGGTGCGGTTTTAGGTTTAATAGTTGGGTTGTTAACAAATAATATACCATTTTGGCTAATGATATTGGTCACAATTGGTATTATAGCTGGCACAAGTATTCAAATAAGAATAGCAAATAAAAAGTATAATTCTAATAAACAAGATTAAAAATCTTGTTTTTATTTGCGTGCTCATTATGTGCAGTTTCATAATACAAATAATAGATAAAGGAGTTTTAAATAATGAAAAAAATTATTGTGTTTGTATTATGTTTATTATTACTAGGAGCATGTTCAACAAGTAGTTCATCTTCAAGAAAAGCAGAAAAAGATCCTCTTGAATATTTATATGGAACATGGAAACTATCAAAAGTTAACTATAATGGATCCGATTATTCAGTAGAAGAATTAGAAGCAATGGATAATAATTCTTTATCTGAAATATATTTGGTGCTTAAAGAAGGTGGTGCTGCTTATGCATATTCAGGAATAGAAGACAAAGGTGAAAATGATAAATGGAGATATGACAAAGAGAATAATGAAGTCATTTTTAATAATTCAACTGCACAATATGATGGCACATATCTAATAATGGAAGAAAGTGAAGGAATTGTTTATTTTAAAAAATATTCAAGATTCCAAGATATAACAAGACTTCCTAAACAAAAAAATGAAGAAGAAATAAAAGAAGAAGTTAAACAAGAAGATATAGTAGAAAAAGCTAAAGAAGAAGTAGAAGAAAAAGTTGAAGAAGTTATTGAAAATGTCACAAACAATAGTACTATAAGAGCTAATGTAAAGGAAGCAATTGATGCATATGAAAGATTTATAGATGAATATATAGAATTCATGAATAGATTTTCAAATTCAGGTTCATCTAGTCTTACATTATTAGCAGATTACGCAAAATATATTGAAAAGTTATCTGATTTAGAAGATAAGATGGATAAAATGGAAGATGATTTAAATGATGCAGAAATATTATATTATACAGAAGTAATGTTAAGATGCAGCCAAAAACTATTAAATGCAGCTAGCTAAGAATTTAAATGATAAAATATAAATAATAAATGATAACCGACTGGCAAATAGGGCAAATATAGTCTTAAAAATTTGTCAGTAACTAGATTAGTGTTGTTTCAAAACATTATTTAAAAGGAAAACAAAATGATCAATATAACAGATGAAAGACAAGAAGCTATTGAAGCCGGCAATAAAGCATTAGACAGTTTATATATTGCTAGAGATTATTTAGATAAAGCTAAAAGCTGGGGCATTTATGATATCTTTGCTGGTGGTTTTATATCTTCAATGATTAAACACAATCGTATGAAAGATGCTAAATTATATATTGAAGATGCTAAAAGAGATTTAATGGTTTTCCAAAAGGAATTAAGAGACCTAAGAGATATAAATAATATTGATTTAGAAACAGGCGATTTTTTAGGTTTTGCTGATGTCTTGTTTGATAATATTTTTACTGATATCTTTATGCAAAGGCGTATAGATGAAGCATTAAGAAAAGTTGAAAAGACTATTTGGGAAGTTGAATATATATTAAGAAACTTATAGATTATATTCATTGTATAAATGCATATATAACGATATTATTTTTGTATGACAAAACATCAACTATTTCATACAAGTTATACAACAATTGAACAGCCTGATATTAAATATGGTCGAAAGAATGCTGATTTTGGACAGGGCTTTTATTTATCCGATGACATAGAATTCTCTAAAAGATGGGCATATGACAAAAATATTTATATTAACGAATATGAATTAGATGATGAATCATTAAAAATAAAATATTTTAATCGTGATAAAGATTGGTTTAATTATATCTTTTCCAATCGTAATGGCCATGAAGATATATATTCAGAATATGATCTTATTGTTGGTCCTGTTGCCAATGATATTCTTTATAATACATATGGTATATTAACTAGTGGTGTTTTTGATGATGATAAATGTTTTGAATTATTATCTATTGGTCCAACTTATAAACAAATAGTAATCAAATCAAATAAAGCACTTGAACAATTAAAATATATGACTGTTCATATCCAAAAAGAAGAAGATATTAAGAAATATCGTTCAATTGTTCAAAAAGAAGAAGAAAATTATCAAATATTATTAGCTAAATCATTAAGCTTGTAATTCATAAAGATTAAGCAAATCTTTATTTCACTAATATTTAACATATTATATTTCTCTTTGCCTATTTTCTTTATATACAAAAGATTTCTTTTTTAAGAATGTTTATTAAATTCAATATCGATTAACGATGTAAAAAAACAAAATAAAAGATATACAAAAGAAATATGCTTAAGGGGGAAGAAAATTCCTCTTTTTTAATAATAATAGATAAAATGTGGCCAAAATGTGACCACACATAAATAAAACGCCTTTAAATAGGCATTATTTTAATAATGGTGCCGACACCGTGAATTGAACACGGGATTCATCCTTACCATGGATGCGTATTACCACTATACTATGTCGGCATGCTTATATTGTAAAATATGCGTTTTTTATATACAAGAATATTTCATATTCTTTTTCATTTTAGTTCAAATTAAATTCACATTCATTTTTTATTATATAGACAAAGGAGGACAAAAAAATGAGTGAGAGTTTTAAAAGATACGAAAAGAAATATCTCCTTGATAATAGACAATACTCACTTATAAAAGACTTTATTAAAGATTATGTTGTAGATGATGTCTATAAGGAATATAATCTGATGTCTATCTATTATGACAATGATAATTATGAATTAATAAGAAGATCAATTGAAAAACCAAAATATAAAGAAAAATTAAGAATCCGTGCTTATAATCCTCCTAATAAAGATGATTATATCCAGGTAGAACTTAAAAAGAAATTTGATGGCATTGTCTATAAAAGAAGAACTCAAGGACAATATGAAGATGTCTTAAATAATATTTATACTTGTGAATTTAAAGATTTACAAGTTGGAAAAGAGATTAATTATTTCTTAGATTATTATGGACAATTAAAACCAAAAATCTATATAGCTTGTAAAAGAAGAAGCTATAAAGGAAAAGAAGATGAAAGTTTAAGAATAACTTTTGATGAAAACATGACTTATCGATTTAAGAATATCTGTTTAAAAGAAGACAGAGAAAATGATAAGTCAATAAATGATGGCGTAATCATGGAAATAAAAGTAAATGAAAGTATGCCACTATGGTTAACAAAAATATTGGATGAAGCTAAAGCTTATCCTAAATCATTCTCAAAAGTAGGGAATGCATATTTAAAAGAAATGGAGAATAACAATGGAATTATTTAAATCAATTTTTACTGGAACATTTACAGTTGCACAATTTATGATAGCAGTAGGTACAAGCTTAGTACTTGGACTACTTGTATCTTTCTATTACATGTATAAATCACAACACACTAAATCGCTTGCGGCATCATTAGTGCTAATACCAGCTATTGAAGCTGTAGTAATCGTGATGGTTAATGGCAATTTAGGAGCTGGCATAGCAGTAGCTGGTTCATTCTCACTAATTAGATTCAGAAGCGTTAAAGGTAGCGCCAAAGAACTAACATGTATCTTTATTGTAATGGCAATTGGTATCATTTGTGGTACTGGCTATGTTGCCTTAGCAGCATTATTTACAATAGCTATATTACTTGTAGCATTCTTGTTAGGACTAATTGGCTTTGGTAAAGATGGCATCAATGAAAAATATTTAAAAATAACTGTACCTGAATCATTAGATTATGACGAAGCATTTGAAGAAATCTTAAATAAATATACAAGTGATCATGAATTGGTTAGTGTAAAAACACTAAATCTTGGTAGTCTATATAGAGTTGAATATAATGTTAATCTAAAAGATTTAAAACAAACAAAAACAATGATTGATGAATTAAGAACTAGAAATGGTAATTTAGAAATTATGTGTGGTGCAAAGGCTGGTGAAAAGGAGGAATTATAATGAAAAAGATTATAATAACTCTAATATGTTTGTTCTTACTGTGTGGATGTAGCAGCGTTATTTATGAAGGAAGTGTAACAGATGGCCAAAGTGATTTAACTATCAAAGATGAAGATAAAGATGCTTCATATAATAATGCGAAAAGTCTTGAAGTAGGTGATGATGATATATATATCACAAGTGCTGGTACTTATACTTTAACAGGTGAATTAAATGGAGCTGTAATTGTTGAGGTATCTAAAGATGAAGAAGTTCAATTAGTATTGGATAATGTAACTATTAATAACGATGGTTTCAATTGTATCTATATTAAAGAAGCTGATAAAGTGACAATCACTTTAGCTGATGGCAGTGTTAATACTTTAACTGATACATCAACATATACAATGATCGATGATAACGATGTAGATGCAACAATCTTCTCTAAAGCTGATTTAGTTATTAATGGAAGTGGAACTCTAAATATAAATGCCAATTACAAGCACGGCATTGTTTCAAAAGATGATCTTATTATAACTTCTGGCACATACAACATTGACTCAGTTGGACAAGGAATTTGTGGTAAAGATTGTTTAAAAATATCTGATGGACAATTCAATATTACATCAAGTGGAGATGCTTTAAAGTCAAATAATGATGAAGATACAAGTAAAGGATTTATCTACATTACTGGTGGTACTTTCAACATTAATTCACTAGGTGATGGCATTTATGGTATTAATCTTGTGAATATTGAAGGTGGTACATTTAATATCAAGACAACAAAGAATTCAACTAATTCATCATTTAAGGGGATTAAATCAGATCTAAGTATAACTATTTCAAGTGGCACATTTGATATTAATGTAGCTGATGATGGCATACATAGTGATGGTGATATTTATATTAGTGATGGTGAATTCACTATCGTATCAAGCGATGATGCAATCCATGGTGATGGCAAAGTGACAATTGATGGCGGTAATTTCAATATTTCAGCATATGAAGGAATTGAAGGTACATATATTACTATTAATGATGGTGTAATATATATAGCAGCTAATGATGATGGAATTAACGCTGGTCAAAAAGTATATACTTATACACCAACAATTGAAATTAATGGTGGAACAATCACTATTGTGATGGGTCAAGGTGATACAGATGCAATTGATTCAAATGGCTATATTTATGTAAATGGTGGAACAATTGATATAACTGCTCAATCTGCATTTGATTATGATAGCGGCGCTGAATATAATGGTGGAACTATTATTGTTAACGGAACACAAGTTAATACAATCACAAACCAAATGATGGGCGGCCAAATGGGTGGCCAAATGGGTGGCCAACAAACGGGTGGTCAACCTAGTGCACCATCAGGAAATATGCCAGGTGGCTTTGCTGGCAGAAGATAATAAAATGGTAGATATCAATGATATCTACCATTTTTTATTTTAGATATTTAATTAAACGATGATAGAGTTCACCAATTGGAAGTCCCATAATGGCGTAATAGTCACCATCTATTTTTTTAATAAATTTTGCACTTAATCCTTGAATCGCATAAGCGCCAGCTTTATCGTATGGTTCATCGCTATCAAGATATTTATTTATCTCTTCATCACTTAATGGATAGAAATATACATCAGAAATAACTGAGAAAGTTTCTGACATATTTTTGCTTATGATAGATACAGCTGTTATTACTGTATGCTTATTGCCTTGTAGAAGATTTAACATACGATAAGCATCGCTTCTATCTTTTGGTTTTCCTAAAACGATATCATTTAAGGTAACAATTGTATCAGAACCTACTACAACATCATTTTCGTGTTTCTTAAAAACTTCATTTGCTTTTAAAAAGGATAGTTTTTCTATTTCTTTTCTTAAAGGCTTAGATTCATCAATTGTTTCTACAATATCCGAAACTTCAACATCAAAAGGAATGTTTAATGTAGAAAGAATTTGTTTTCTTCTAGGAGATTTAGATGCCAGTATTAATTTCATTTTTAATATACCTATTATAGATATAATGAAGACCGCTTGTTACCATGTCGGCCTCATAATATTCTATTTCCTTTATATCTTTTACTATTTCTTTACCAAAGCCACCACAGGCAACTATTTTAGGTTCTTTATTTAATTCAGCTTTAATACCAGTTAATAAATATCTAATAGTTCCTATATATCCTTGATAGATGCCAACATTCATAGCATCAACAGTATTGTTGGCTAAGAAAGTCAACGTTCTTTTTAATTCAAATTCTGGTAGTTTAGCTGCATTTCCCCATAATGTTTCCGCAATTTTGCCATATCCTGGAGAAATAATGCAGTGTTTAAAAGAGCCTTCATTATCAACATGACATATGACACTAGCTGTACCCAAAGATACAACTAATAATTCTTGTTTAAATAAATGATATGCATAAGCACACATCACTAATAAATCACTTCCTACTTCTTCAATATTTTCTGTTTCAATTTTAATTCCATAATCGTTGCTTGGGCTTATAAAGATAGCTTCTTTATTAAAAACATTTAATATCACTTTTTCTAATACTTTACTAATGTTTGGAACAACACTAGAAATAATAACATCTTCAATTAAATCTTCCTTTAGATTGTTGCGATACAAAAAGTTTTTGATTATAGCAGTATAATCATCTTGTTTAGAGTCTATGTTTAGAAAACATATTTGTTGATTACCATCAAAGATGGCAAATTTGGCACTTGTATTGCCTAAATCAATTGTTAATAACATAATTAAATTATAAATTATTCATAATTTATTGCAATTTTAATAGTTTTTTTGTATCATAAATAAGCACTCCGGGTGTGGCGAAATTGGCAGACGCGCTAGACTTAGGATCTAGTGGGTGACCGTGGGGGTTCGAGTCCCTTCACCCGGACCAATATTTAAAAATATAGTGATACGACAAGATGTATCACTTTTTTTGTGTCAAAAACCGGAGTTTAAGTCCCTGCAACCCCCTTAAAATCATTAGTTTTGTATCAAAATTGTATGTTTTTACTTGATAAGGAATTGTTATGGTGGTTACATTTTCAAAGAGTAAAATTTAAAGGGAGATTGCATTTAAAAAATGCGTTTTTAACTAGTATTGAAGGAAATAATGGCACAGCTTTACATATAGGAGCAGAATGAGCAACAATAGGTACATATATAGTTTAATTAACGAAACATCATATATCAGCTTTTAAATTCAAAATAAAACGTATCATATAGTCCAAAATATTTAAAAGATATGGAAATATATCATATAATAAAGATATAGACTTATGTGATATGTTTTTTATATATCATATGAGTACGCTCTAAAGATATGGAGGTAATATGGAAAAAACAAATCACGAGTATAAAAAGACATTTGATGAATGTTTTTGTAAAAATGTTATTGCAAATTATTATTGTGATTATACAAATTTCAGTAAATATGAATCACCAGATTTTATCAGTGAAGATATATGTTTAGAAATTAGAAAAGCTTTATATGTTGAAGGAGGAAAATTAAAAAGTTTTATAGATACCTATTTGGGAAAAGATTACAACACAATACCAACTAAACTATTAAAAAGCTTAGGATTTGAGAATGAGCCTATACAGAGTCAAGAAAACGAGTATATATATTATCAAAGAAGAAAGAATGATTATTCTTTAATTGAATATATTAAATTAAAGAATAAAAAGTTAATATTGTTTGCTGTGTATGATCATAGTTTGTTTAACGATCAAGATCAAGTGGTTAAAGAAGCTATTGATGTAAAAATTGATAAATTGAACAAACATTATTTAACAAGGAAAATCAATACTTTAGGAATTATCTATAATCAGCAATTAAGTTATGTGTATGAAGAAATAAATAACGCTATTGTTGATTCAATAATCAAAAAAATAGAAACAACAAAAGAACAAAGTGTAGAAAAATACTATGATGAAATCTTTATTTTATTCATGGATTGTTTGCTAAAGGTTAATGTGGCTTCTTTAGAATTCGAAAAACATACTATTAGCAAAGATGTGTTAGATCAAATTAATAAAAATACACAAGACGAATTGTCCAAGATGTAAGGAGGTTAACAATGGCTAGAATAGCATATATTCGAGTATCAACACTAGAACAAAACACGGCTCGCCAAAGAGAAGCTTTTAAAGATTTAAAAATAGATAAGTACTTTGAAGAAAAAGTATCAGGCAAGAATATAAAAGATAGACCAGAATTAAATAAGATGATGGATTATGTAAGAGAAGGAGATACAGTTATAGTAGAATCTATCTCTAGATTCGGTAGATCTTTACCAGATCTAATAGAACTAATGAATAAATTAGATGAAAAGGGTGTACATTTCAAATCACTAAAGGAAGGCGATATAGACACTACAACCGCCACAGGTAAATTAGTATTTAATATATTTGCATCTTTAGCTCAATTTGAAAGAGAGACCATAAAAGAAAGACAAGCTGAAGGAATAGCCATAGCTAAAGCTGAAGGCAGATATAAAGGTAGAATCAAAAAACCAATAGATCAAAATGAATTCATCTCTTTATACAATAGATGGCAAGATGGTGAAATACAAAAGAAATTCATATGTAAGAAACTTAATGTTTCTATGGCTACATTAGATAGAAGAATTGCTGAATATAGAAATATGGAAAGCAAGAAAGAAAGGAATAAATGATGGAAGCAAAAAAAGAAATTAGTTATCCAAAATTAGATTATTCTTTATTTAGATATAGACCTTTGGAAAAATGTAATGTAGGTAATTGTGACCAGTGTAAGTTTAATAAAAAATGTGAAAAAAAGAACAGTGATATTAGTTTAGATCGTCTTCTAGAAGAAATAAAAACAGGAAATATTTTTTTGTCACGAATTTCTAATTTAAACGATCCTTTCGAAACGCAGTTTGTTCCACAAGATATGGAAAATATGAGATTTCCAGTTAATAGTTTGCTAAATATTATATGTAAAAAGGTTAATGAAAGTTATTTATATGATGCATTTAATGAAAAAATAGTTCTAAAAACAGATAACAAAAATTCTATTCTATTAAAAGATTTTATTGATATAACTTTTAAAAAATTTAAATCTATTTGTGATAAAAAGAATAAATATAAAAGTTTAGATAAAGAAAAATATAAGGAATTAATAGTAAGAGCATTACGCAAAACAGAATCATATAAACTATTTGATGTATTAATAGCATCATTTTCAGAAACAGATAAATCCATTCCTATGTGGGCTTATTATGCAAATGATTATAAGGGTGTATGCTTAGAATATGATTTTACCAAAGTAGCAAATGAAGAAATGTTGTCTAATATGTTTAAAGTATCATATTCTTCAAAAATGCCAAAAAATAAAAACGGATATTACTATTCGCCTACAATAAAGAGTATCGAATGGAGTCACGAACAAGAATGGAGACTAGTATTTCAAGATTCTTCAGAAAAAATAAAGAAAAAAGGAGATGGTTATTTTGTCCATATGCCATACTTGAAAAAAGTTATTATTGGTAAAAATATCAAAGTATTAAATGCAATGAAGATAATAAAAGTCGTTGAAGAATTAAATGAGAAAAATAAAAACAAAATATATATTGAAATGATAGTTCCACAAGCATCAAATTATAAACTTATTAGAAAAAAAGATTTGAAATACTGTCGTTAACTATTTTAAACATATAAATTGTTTTTTATATAATCAACCATTCTAAATTGTATGCCACAAAAAACAGTAGAGTCAGTCTGTTGTGCTGGATAATATTGTGATGTTTGAATGTAAGATTATTTCAATGTCTATTGTGTTTATTTAAATGTGCTAAGTGATGAGATATAAATGTGTAATAAAAAGAATATCTTTTTGAGATTTTGGTCAAGCAGATACTCTTTTTGTTGTTTGTTAGTATTAATAAATGAATAATGGTTCAATTGAATATTTAATATTGTTATTGTCCAATTTTGCCTTAACATCTTTTGCATCAGTTGCATCACCTTTGAATATGATTGAAGGTGCTTTTTCAACCATTTTTTTACAATCAATGTAATTTAAGTTGGTTATAGAAGATATTATTTTTAATATATCTTTATTTATACTATTATTTGGCAATAGGGTTATTGTGTATTCTTGTTGATCCTCAAATATTGGATCCAAATCAGTTGTGGCTACTGAATAATCACAATTTATACAACAATATGCTACGCCAGAATTTTGTTTTATGCGTTTTAATTCCTTACCGCATTTAGGACATTTACTCATTTTTTATGACCTCCTGGTACAAATTTAATAAACTTTCCTTTTGATGATCCTGGACCATCACCATTAGAATTTTTGTTAGCAATAACGTAACTGCCATTTTGATAAGCCCACAAATAATTGTTCGGAGCCCATACAGTAACATTTAATTTGTTTGCTAGATTTTGTGCAAAACCATAAGGTGTAGAACCAGTATTGCAAGATAATAATCTTATATCTTGTCCGTGATAATCTTTATTTGCTTTAATTAGTTTAGCAGCATTTCTAGAATTTAGTTTTAGTGTTGTTCCATTGTGTTCAAATTCTATGCTGTTTGATGTCCCATGAGCAATGACATCAAATTTGCCATCAGGATCAACATCTTTTCTCCTTTTAATATTTTGAAGAAAAACCTGTTGATTTCCCATGAAAGAAGTATCGCCAGCTCCCATAGCTGCAAAAGCTTTTCGCCCCTTTGTAGAGCCAAAGCCTCCATGGTATCCTGCTCCCATTATACCTTTTCTCCTTCACGACCATTTCTCCAGTCAGAAGAATAATTAAGTATATTAATGTTTTTACTTTTACATAAGTTTTTTACTTCGTCGATAACTGGACCATAAACTATTATTGTCGAAGGTGCTAATTCATTAACAACAAGTTTTAAACCTTCTACAAGGTATTTCTTTTCTGCGTTAATTTTCGCACAACCATGAGACCCAATGGCAATAGGGGAATGCTTGATTACTCCTAAACAACAAAACGGATAAGTTCTTTCATCTCCCCAACGTATATTGGGGATGACTTTGATTCCGTTATTTTGAAGCCAGCAGCCAATCGCTTTTCCTCTATAAGTATTCCATTGTTGCATTACAAGAGGCATATCGCGATATAAACTGAAATCAGGTGAGATAACACCTTTAAATCTTTTTAGATGATCTAGATATTTTCTTGGATTATTCCATAATTTTTCAAAAGATGAATCATCTTCGTAGAAACATATCCATTGATCATAGTCATCGGTTCTAAACGATTTTGAAAATAATATAAGTTTCTTAGGTTCATCAAACTCTTGAGGTTCAATAATTGGAATCTCTAGTTCACCTTGATAAGAAGCTTTTTCTACTAAAAAAGCTTTAAAAACATCTTTACAACCATTTCTGGTTGAATTAATTAACGACATATTTTTGTCCTTTCTTTGCGCATTCGCGCACTTAAAAGAGCAAAATCCATATGTCCATCATTACTAGATTACGAATGGAAACACACGAATTTGCTTATATTTTTGTCAATACTCACGTTTGACCTGGTTGGTTTTCTAGTACTATAATATAGTTACTAGATTACGAATGGAAACATTCGAATCATACGCTATTTAATTATTCCAGTAATTATTTAGCGTTTTTTTATTTATGCCATCTTTAAGTACCTCCTACAGATCTTCTCTGTACATAAACTTTCTATAGTATGCAGAGCCATTTGATACGCCATATTCTTTAGCAATATATCTATATCCCATGGGTTCTGTTTCCTCATATGGCATCATTACTTCTCCGCATAGCGCTTTTGCTTGCCATTCTGAACTACATGTAGCAGTAATGGTGCCATTTTCAAAGCTTCTTTCCATAATTGGTGTATAACCAATCTTATATAGGAATGGGTGACATAACTCGTGTACAATAAATCCTCTATACGCACCAATTCTGTGCAACCTTGCTCCATCATAGACATCTTGTCTAATTTTGATATTAAATGTTCCATCGGTCATAATCTCGCATTTGGCAGGATGATTTATATCAAGCTCGTTGTTTTCAACTACTTCAAATGTAGAACCTTCAAATACATCAGGTATTTTTTCTAGTGCTTCAACTGCTGGAAATGGACCGGATGGACTTACATCAAATAGTCTTCTAAATATCGGGGCTAATTTCCTAATTTGTGATCTTGTTAATTGTTTAGTGTAATATTCCATTAATTCTCCTTTCCTTTGTTTAACAATTCAATGATGCTTTTGGCAGTTTCCTCATCGATGTCTTCGAATGAACGTTGAAATTCAAGAGCCATCTTTCTTTGAAACATGTTTGAGTTTGTTAAGTCAATTTTCATTTGTGTTTTAGAATCTTCGATTGCATTATGTAATTCTAATTGTTCTTCGGCAGACAAGTTATAATGCTTAGTTAATATTTCTTCCCATTCAGCAGGTGCTTTCTTTTTTCCATTTTCCACTGCAGATAAGAATGGAGTTGTAACGTGTAATATGTCAGCTGTGTCTCCCATTACTTCGTGATTTTTAATACGCAATATTCTCAAAAATTCTCCTAATTTTGTGTATGACATTTTTCCTCCTTTGAAAAGCACACTTTAATAATACTATACGTTAACAAAAAATGCAATAAAAAAATTAACTAAAATATGGTTAACACATTATAACTAAAACGCTTGCTATTTATAATAGAAAACATATATTCAAAAACATATAAATATATTACGAACATATTCGTAAATACTATATACATTTACGGAATATTATTGATATAATGATTTTGATAAAGAAGGATTAAATATATGAAGAAAGAAATTATACCAGTACAAATTGATTCCAACACAATCAAAGAAAAAATTTATTTTATAAGAGGCCAAAAAGTAATGTTAGATAAAGATTTAGCTGAAATTTATGGCTATGAAGTTAGAAGGTTTAATGAACAAGTTAATAGAAATATAGATAGATTTGATGAAGACTTCATGTTCAAATTAACCCAAGAAGAGCATGAGATCTTGAAGTCGCAAATTGCGACTTCAAGTTGGGGTGGTTCTAGAAAAGTCCCAAATGCTTTTACTGAACAAGGCATATATATGCTAATGACTGTTTTGAAAAATGAATTAGCAGTAAAACAAAGTAAAGCATTAATTAGATTATTCAAATCTTTAAAAGATTTTGTGAGTGAAAATAGAGAACTTATTCCTTCAAAAAATATATTGCAAATAGAATCACGAACTTCAAAACTAGAAACAACTGTTGATGAAATGAGAACTGATTTAAATAAAGTAATGAGTAATTTTATTGATGAAGATTCATATAAACATTTTTTAATATTGGATGGTAAAAAACTTGAAGCTGATATGGCTTATAGCAAAATATATAAAACTGCTAAAAAGTCTATTTACTATATCGATAATTATGTTGGTTTAAAAACATTGGATTTATTGTCAAATGTAAAGAATGGCGTGGCTATAACGATATTCACTGATAATGTATACAAGAAAGCGCCAATTAAACAATTTATGGTTGATGATTTTAAAGCACAAAATCCAACTAATGCCATAAACTTAAAGAAAACAAATGGAAAATATCATGATAGATATATTGTTGTAGATTATGCAACAAAAAACGAAACTATTTATCATTGTGGTGCTTCAAGCAAAGATGCAGGTAATAAAATAACTACAATTTCTAAAATTGAAGATGTTAAACTATATAAACAAATGATTAATGAATTATTAAGCAATCCTGATTTGAAAATATAGGTGAATACATGTCAACTTGGGGATATATAATAGTATCTAGTAAAGATCAAAACGAAGATATACAAATAATTGAAATAGAATCTTTAGTAACTACTAAAGACCATTTAATTATTGAAAAAATATCGGGAAAAGACTTTAATAGGCCTAAATATCAATCTATGAAGAATCTAATGAACGATAATGATACATTAGTCATTAAGTCATTAGATCGTTTAGGCAGAAATTATGAAGCTATTAAAGAAGAATGGCAAGATTTTAAAAAACGTAATATCCATGTAAGAGTATTAGATATGCCATTATTAAATACTGAAAATAAAGATGATTTAACAGCCAATTTAATAAATGATGTTGTTTTAGAACTATTATCTTATGTTGCTGAATCTGAAAGAAAGAATGCAAAGCAAAGACAAAAAGAAGGCATCAAAGCAGCAAAAGATAAAGGTGTTAAATTTGGTAGACCATCAGTAGAACTACCAGATAATTGGGATTCAGTAATCAAAGATTGGAAAGCAGGAAAGATTACTGCAAAACAAGCTATGGACCTTACCGGAATGAAAAGAACCAGTTTTTATAAACTAATAAAAAAATAGATGTTTGTTTTTATTTTTGAATACTTAATTATTGATAATAGAGAAAACAATCTAAGAGTCATATTAAACAAAACCAGGAATTTCCTGGTTCTATTTTTTTTAAGAGTTTCTTTGAATTCATCTAATGAAATTAGATCTACTATATCATCGAATTCTTCAGGTACAACTTTGTATGCGTCAGTCATTGAATCACAATATAAGTATTCAGCAAAATCTTCTAATATTTGAAGATAATTAACACGTTCATATTTTTTATATTTTTTCATAAAATCAATGTATTCATTAATTTTATTGATGTTATCTTTTGGGTTAGTTTCGTTTGAAGCTAAATCTCTATATTCAAATTCATACATTTTATCATCAGAAACATAACTTCTTCTGATAAATCCATATTTTAAATAATCAGAAGATGTGCCTAATATCTTTACCATTTCTTTTGCACTAGTCAAGAAAAAGTAGACACTTTATACATATAATTCTTTATATTGCATAGGGGTTAAATAACCTAGTGCGTAAGCTGGACGTTCATAATTAAAGAAATGAATAAATTAAGGAAAGACACAGGCTTTGAGAGATTGAGAAATACTAAAACAGCAATAAGAGATAATACTATACCAGGAGAAGAAGCTCAAGTTGATTTTGACCAATATAAAATCAAGGATATGTATGGTAAAAGAAGATAATTATATTTTATCGTTATTGTTTTAAGATATTCACAAGGATAAGCGTTTGTAATCAGGCTCTTAATTATAAATTAGGGAACAAAATAGTATATTATATATGAAAATGTTCCCTAAGGAGACAATCTGTAAATAATTTTGAAAAGATACAAGAATTATTATGAATAAGAGCTGAACTTAGATCTAGACTAAATCTTATTCCTTATGACAAAGTAAGCGAGTTTAAGCAAAAACTAGTTTTATATTATGAAAATAAAGATTTAAGTGCTGTTAAAGTTTTTTTGAAAGAATGTGTAGTTAAATTATAATGATTAACAAAATATATCATAAAAGGATAATGTTTTATTTGTGATGTTATTACAATAATTAGTTGCGTACATGATAAAACATTAAAGAAAATAATTTGCATCGATATTTATTTAATAGATTTTAATATACAATGATATAATCTAAACCATGAGTAGATTAAAATTAGCTATTTTTGATATGGACGGAACCTTATTAGATACTGAACACTATATGTGGTTTCATACTGAAAAAGATGGTTTTGTTAAATTGGGATATGAGGTTAGTGAAGATTTCTTGAATAGTTTTTGTGGTATGAACAATAAATCAATATCAGAGAAAATCTTAAAAGAATATCCTAACTTCCCAATTGATGAATATTGGAAGATTGTATATGCTGAAAACGATGTCTTTCTAAATAACGAAAAGATTCCTGTAATGCCTGGAGCATTTGAAATATTAGATTTCTTTAAAGAAAAAGGAGTTATTTGTTCCATTGCCACAAGCACACCAAGAAAGATGGCTGAATTGGCATTAAGAAATTCTAATTTATTGCCTTATTTTGACAACATTATTTCTGGAGATGATATTATTAAGGGCAAACCTAATCCTGAAATATATTTAAAATCACTTGCATATTATGGCTATGATGCTTCAGAAGCTATTATATTTGAAGATGCTCTTGCTGGAGCTAGAGCTGCTATAGATTCAGGAATAAAGCTTATTTATATTCCTAATACTGCATATGTAAGAGAAAAAGAAAAGAAAGAAGCATATAGAGTTTGTAATAGCTTAAATGAAGCTATAAAAATTGTTAAAAAACTTGTTTGATAAATAATATATATTGCTATAATTGTTTATATATCAGAGTGGAACTATTGCGTTAAGGACTGTTATACGGGACGTTGATAACAGTAGAAGAGAAATCGCGTCGTTAGTTCGCGTCCACTGGAGGAAATATGAAAAGAATTGATACAAAGAAATTGGTTGTTTTAGCACTTATGATTGCTTTAAACATCGTTTTTTCTCGTCTTATTCCGGCTGTTAATGTTTGGAATACGAAAATAGCCTTTACATTTATTACTCTTGTAGTAACCGGTTATCTGTATGGGCCAATTTATAGTGGATTAGTTGGAGGAGTTGGCGATTTAATAGGAGCTTTATTATTTCCAATTGGAGAATTTAATCCCTTATTTACATTAACAGCAATTATGTCTGGTGTAATATTTGGAATTTTTCATAAGAAAAATCTTGAATTAAGTTATGTAATTATTGAATCGTTATTAAATCATATTTTAGTTACTATTTTATTGAATTCATGGTTTATAGCCATAAGCTATAATGCTTCTTTTGTGGCATTATTAGCCACAAGATCTTTGCAATCCATAGCGATGTTTGTGATTGAAATAATTTTGATTACATTATTAAAGCCAGCTATTAAACGTTTAGGTAACTTTTAATGAATAAAGAAGAAATAATTGACTTTATTGAAAATAGACCTTGGATAAGAAACAAATGCCGATTAGATAGAATGGGGGAATTATTAAAAGCTTTAGATAACCCTCATAAAAAGCTTAAATATATTCATATTGCCGGCTCTAATGGGAAAGGCTCTGCTTCTGCCATGTTTACTAGCATTTTGATGGCTGCTGGCTATAAAGTTGGCACATTCACCTCTCCTCATTTAATTGAATATAATGAACGTTTTTGTATAAATAATACTCCAATAAATGATGAAGATTTATCTTTAATAGTCCAAAAAATTAAAGATGTTAGATTATCATTTGTACCAGGCGTCTTTGAAATATTGACAACCATTGCCTTTGTTTATTTTCAAATGAAAAAAGTTGACATTGTGGTACTTGAAGTAGGCCTTGGCGGAAAGTATGATGCAACCAACATTATTGAAAAAAGCGAGCTAAGCGTTTTAATGAATATTGGTCTTGAACATACCGAAATATTAGGCAATACACTTGAAGAAATCGCAAGTGAAAAAGCTGGAATCATAAAAAGAAATGGCGATGTAGTTGCCTATGATAATAAAAAAGAAGTCAGTTTAGTATTTAAGAAAGTTGCTAAGGAAAAAAACGCCAACATTAAAATCGTTGATTTTAATTCAATAGAAATCATAAATGAAGGTCTTAATAAACAAACATTCAATTATGGAAAATATAAGAATGTTGAGCTAGGGCTATTAGGTAAACATCAATTCTATAATGCTAGTGTTGTTATTGAAGGCATCAAGATATTAGTTAAAAAAGGATACAATATCAATGATTCAAATATTATTAATGGATTAAAAGATGTTAAGTGGGATGCTCGCTTATCTATTTTAAATAATAAACCATTATTTATATTAGATGGCGCACATAACCCGCAATGTGCTGATGCTTTAAAGATATCTTTGCCTAAAATATTAAGGAATAAAAAAGCTATTATGATTTATGGCAGTTTAAAAGATAAAGATTATTTATCCATAATAAATATGATGTTACCATATGCTAAAGAATTCATCTGTCTAACGCCAAATTCATCTAGAGCTTTAAAAGCTAGTACTTTAGCTTCAATTATTAAAAAGAAGGGCATTAAGGCTTGTTATTGTAAAAATGCTTATAATGCCATTTTAAAAGCCTTTAATAAAGCTAAAGATAATGATGTAATCATTGCTTTTGGATCATTATATTTAGCTGGTGAAATAAAAGATGCATTTAATAAAATTAAAGAAATATAATATTAGTTATGAAGAAAATATTAATTGTTCCAAATCCTTATTTAGAAAACAAAGAAGATATTATTAAAAGAATAAATGAGATTTTATTCAATAACGAAATATCGGTTTTTGAACTATCATTAAATAACGAAAAAAATTATAAAGAATTATCAAAAACACTCAAAGATACGGATGCAATTATTACCCTTGGTGGTGATGGCTCATTATTAAGAGTTGCTCAAGATGCAGCTAAAATGAATGTTCCTTTATTGGGAATAAACTATGGTGGAACAGGATATTTAACTTCACTAAAAAAGAATGAATTAGAACCATTAAAAAAATTAATAAATAATGAATATTATATTGAAAATAGATTCATGTTAAAAATTAAATTAGATGATAATTATGAACACTTAGTTTTAAACGATGTAATAATTGCTAAAAAAGATGTTGATGTTCCAATTAAATTAAAAGTTAATGAAGAAGAAATATATTATGGTGATGGTTTGATTGTCTCTACACCAACTGGCTCAAGTGCATATAATTATTCAGCTGGTGGGCCTTTGTTAGATGCCAAGAGTAGGCAAATTGTTCTAACCCCCATATGCCCGGTAGGTAGAAAAAATAGCTATAAAATATATGATGATAAAAAAGTTTTAAATATTTCATCAATTAGAGATAATCGTGATGAAGCTCTTGTATGTATTGATGGCTTAAAGCCTATATTAATTAATAATAAAAGCACTGTTACGATCAGTGCTTCTAAATACGAAACCAAATTAATTAGATTTTAATTATTTAGCCCATAAATCAAATGGATATGTACCATCATCTTTATAGCTTTGGATTTTAGCTACAACTTTTGGCTTATCTTCTTTATAAGTTACGCCAAACCATTTTGAACTTGTAGGTATAACTTTTACATTGCATTGTTTTCTATTAACTAAAACACCTACATGATTTGGCAATAATGCTTCATATTTAAGTGGATTATTTTCAAGTCCTCTTGGTAAGTCTTCTTTAAAGATGTCTTCTAATTTCTTTAAGACACTTGGCATAAAGCCAAAGAAATTCATCGAAACAGGAGCATTGACATCAATTGGAATATATTTGCCATCTTCTTCATAAGCTGCACCATCTTCAGTTTTCTTGATGCTCATAACTTCTTTAATGCTTGTAAGATTATTATTTTCATCTTTTTGGCAAATTGCACGAGTTACAGTTCCATTATCAGATAATGTATTGCCAAGTTCAAAGCCAGCCATACAATAATCAAAATCACTAATGCCGTTATGGAAATAATCATATAATACTTTAAATGTATCACGACCGTAAAAGTCATCGGCATTACAAATGACAAAAGGATCATCTTTTAAGATATGACGACATGCAAGTAGGGCATGTGTTGTTCCCCAAGGCTTTTGTCTTCCTTCTGGCACTTTAATTCCATTTGGTAAATCGTTTATGTCTTGATATGCATATTCAACTTCAATAAATGGTCTAATCTTTTTTACTAGGTGTTCTTCAAAAAGTTCTTCATGTTCTTTTCTAATAATTAGAACTAATTTTTTAAAGCCAACTTTTATTGCATCGTAAATTGTAAAATCAATAATTGATTCACCGTTTGAACCAATTGTATCAATTTGTTTTAGACCACCATAACGTGATCCCATACCGGCAGCTAGAATGACAAGGGTTTCTTTCATAATTTCCTCCTATAAAACCATTTCATTTATTTTTCTAAATGTATCAGATATTGAATCGTGAATTACAATATCACAGATATCATCTTTTGGTGTAGATGTTTTATTGATGATAGCTAAACAATTACCTTTAAAATAATTGATAAAGCTTGCGGCAGGATAAACATTTAATGAAGTTCCAAGTATCACCAGCATATCTGCATCATCAATAGCTGTAATAGCTTTATCAATTGTATCGCTATCTAACGCCTCTTCATATAAGACAACATCAGGCTTAATGATACCACCACACTTGCAATATGGAACGCCATCACTATTAATGATATCTATAAGACTATAAGATTTATGACATTTCATGCAATAATTGCGATGTATTGAGCCGTGTATCTCATATACTTTTTTACTTCCAGCTAATTGATGAAGACCATCAATGTTCTGGGTTACAACGGTGACATCTTTTTTATCTTGCAGCTTAGAAATAAACTCATGTCCATAATTTGGCAAAGCATCAGGAAACAACATCTTTTCTTTATAGAAATCATAGAATTCTTTTGGATTAGACATAAAAAAAGAATGCGATACTATTTCTTCAGCATGAAGATTATTCGCATATAATCCAGTAGCAGATCTAAAATCAGGTATGCCACTATCAGTAGACATACCAGCACCGGTAAAAAAGACTATTTTTTGTGAACTATTTAAAGCGTTTTTAAGTTTATTTATCATATGAATATTATATATCATTATGCTTGGCTTGTTTTATTTGAAATGGTTATTTGATATAATTAATAAACAATAATCATCATTGGAGGTTTTGTTATGGCAAGAGTTTCAAGAATGCAAAGATTTGCTGGATTAAGAGAAGAATTAGCAAATAGCAATGAAAGAAAAGAACAAACAAACGTTTTAGATGAATATGCTGAAAAGCTTAAAAATTTAAGCGCTAATCTTGGCGAAGATTTAACAGACGCATTTTCTAAAAACAACATCAATCTAAATAATAACGGTTTAGATGGTTTTGTTAATGTTACATCTATTGAAGAAGAAAAGCCAATGGATAAAGAAACTGAGATAATTGCTCATATCGCAAATGACATTCAAGAAATTAATCCAAATGATGTTGTTGATGATCTAAATGAAATCGTTGATGACACCGTTGAAATAATTGAAAAACCTGAGAATAAAGAAGAATTGCCTATTGCCACTTTTGAAGAGGAAGAAACAAAGAAACTTGATGATTTGGATATATTTAGTGATGAATTAAATAAGATATTATCTAATGACAATGACAATGATGAAATAATTGACAACACAATCGTTATTGATGAATTGCCAATTCAAGAAGAAGACTTTACAATTGATGATAAAACAGAAGATTTAAACAATCTATTTGATGAAAAGATTTTTGTTGATGACAATGTCGAATCAAATGATAGTGCCAAAGAAAAACCAGAAGACATTTCTTATGTAGATGAAAAGGATAATGGCGCTGAACAAGTAATCGAAGAAGAGATTCAACAAGAAGGTCAAGAAGAAGTTAAAAATGAAGATTTAAATATTGTTGAAGTTGCTCAAACCACTGTTGAACCAGTTGTGGTTGAAATTCAAAAAATCACAAAGAACATTGAGCCAATTAATGAAGATGAAGTTGTCAATAATTTACTTGAAATAATTGGCCCATTGGATGACTTAAAGGTTAAAGAGAAAGTTGTTAAAAATGTTGAAGAAGATAATTCAATCAAAAACATCATAGATAAAGTAAATGATGAGATATCAAAAGAAGAAGAGCCTATTGATGTAGCTACTATTAATGAAAGTCTTAAAAATGAAATTATTAATGAAGTGAAAGAATATAATCGTCAAGAAGGTAACGCTTCAATAGAAGATATTTCAAATAACATTATCAATGAAGTTGTTCATGGAAAAGAAGATCAAGAAGATACAATTCAAGATGATAAAGAATTTTCTAATACTGTAAGTTTATCAATTGATAAAGTTTTACAAGAAGTCAAAGAATCGATTAAAGAAAACAATCAAGAAGAAACAAAAGTCTTTGAACAAAATCTTAAAGATGAATTTGCTACAAGTCTAGATAAGCCAATAGAAGAAGGTGATGATGTAGTCCAAATTCTTCCAATGGAAGAGACATTAAAACTTGATGTTGTTGATGATACAATTCCTTTTGCTGGCTTACAAGAAGAAGATGATGAAGAAGAAGTAGAAGATGTCACTTTCTCAAGAGCAATTAATATCATTCTAATTGTATTGATTGTTGTTCTTATTGCGATATTAGCTGTTATCGGTTATTACTTGCTATACGCTGGAGGTATTATTCAATGAGAATAAATATAGCGATTGATGGACCTAGTGGTGCAGGTAAAAGTACAATTTCTGATATATTAGCTAAAAGATTAGATTATGTTCATCTTGATACTGGTGCAATGTATCGTGCTGTAGCCTATTTAGGCTTAAAAAAAGGCTTAAAGATGGATGAGGAAGATAGAGTTGTTGATATTATTCAAAATGAAATGGATTTAGTTTTAAATCCTGATGGAACAATCATTTGTAATGGCGAAGACATAACTCATAAGATACGTACAAACGAGATATCAATGGCTGCAAGTGATGTTTCAAAACTTAAAAATGTCCGCAAAGCTTTAGTAGCTATGCAACAAAAGATAGCTTCAAAAAAAGGCTATATTGTTGATGGTAGAGACATTTGTGAGGTTGTCTTACCTGATGCGGAAGTAAAAGTATTCTTAACAGCTAGTGCAGAAGATAGAGCTAAAAGAAGATTATTACAAAATCAAGAAAAAGGTATTGCTGGTGATTATGAAACAATACTTGCAGATATCTTGAAAAGAGATTATCAAGATTCTCATCGTGAAAATTCACCATTACATAAAACTGATGATGCAACTGCAATTGACTCTTCAAATTTATCTATTGAAGAAGTTGTTGATATCATCATGAAGTTAGTAAATGAAAAAATTTAGTAGGGGGTAAATATGATAGATGGTACTATTGCGATTGTAGGTCGTCCAAATGTTGGCAAATCAACTGTATTCAATCGTATGTTAGAAAAAAGGCTATCTATCGTTGAAGATGTCCCTGGTGTCACAAGAGATAGAATTTATGGTGACTGTAATTGGCTTAATCGAACATATCGTTTAATTGATACTGGTGGTATTGAAATGGCTGATGTTCCTTTTCAAAAAGAAATAAAAGCCCAAGTTGATATTGCGATTGAAGAAGCTGATGTCATCATTTTTTTAACCAATGGCAAAGAAGGCCTTACAAACGATGATCATTATATTGCCAAATTATTAAGAAAAAGTAAAAAACCTGTTTTATTAGGTGTAAATAAGGTTGATGATATTTCTAAAATTGATAATATTTATGAATTTTATGCATTAGGAATGGGTGATCCCATTGCTTGTTCTGGGGTACATGGAATAGGGATTGGTGATCTTTTAGATAAAGCTAGTTCTTTGATGCCTGAAAAACAAAAAGAGAATTATGATGGCATGATTAAATTTGCTATTATTGGTCGTCCAAATGTTGGTAAATCATCTTTAACTAATGCATTTTTAAATCAAGACAGAGTAATTGTTTCAAATATTGAAGGCACTACAAGGGATGCAGTTGATACTGTATTTAAAGCTAATGATAAAACATATGTTGTAATTGATACTGCTGGTATAAGAAAAAGAGGTCGTATCTTTGAAAATATTGAAAAATATTCTGTTTTAAGAGCTAAAAGTGCAATCGAGAGAAGTGATGTAGCCCTTGTTGTACTTGATGGCGATGTTGGCATCATTGAACAAGATAAACATGTTGCTGGTATTGCTCATGAAGCATTAAAAGGAGTTATCATTGTCTATAATAAATGGGATTTAGTTGAAAAAGATGAAAAGACCATGGACAAAATTACGAAGGAAATTAGAAAACAATTTGCTTATTTAGATTATGCTCCAATTGCTTTTGTAAGTGCCAAAAATAATAAACGGGTAAATGATTTACTTCCCATCATTGATCAAGTTTATAATAATGTCAATTTAAGAATTAAAACCAACGTCTTAAATGAAGTTATACTAGATGCTCAATTAGCTAATCCAGCTAAGCCTCATAATGGCAAGCGTTTTAAGATTTATTATGCATCACAAGTTCAAACTTCGCCATGTGTTATTGTCTTGTTTGTTAATGAACCAGAATTATTCCATTTTTCATATAAACGTTATATTGAAAATAAATTAAGAGAAGCTTTTGGATTTGAAGGGGTCCCAATTGAGATTCTAGCTCGTAAAAAAGAAGAGAAATGATAGATATTCAAATGATTAATCTAGTAAATTATTTGAATATGAAAGATTATCAATCTAAAAAAAGCTATAGATTTAATTCTATAGCTTTTTAATATTGCTTATTCTTGAACGTAAGTTTTTCTTTCTAACATTAAGCAGTTATCGCCATTACATACTTCAACATTGCCAGAAGGTACATCATAGAATTCATAATAGCCTTCTGCATCACCTTCTTGAATTACACGACCATTAACTTTTAAAGTTAAATGAGCGCTGCCGATTCCTTGTTCAGAAACTGTTGCGTAATGTGGGAAGTAACATCGTCCTGACGCTTCTTTTGATTTACCATAGACATTTGTAGCAGATAAATCTTGAACACCATCACTACAATAATATCCACCAGTTGTGATTGAAACATAGGCAATGCCATATTCATCAATATAGCCTGATAGGTGAGTTGCGTTCTTATCACCATCTTTGATTGGCAGATTTGCTAATACACTTTCAACAGAAACTAATGGTTTTTCTTCGAGCTTTGATTTAAGAATTAAGCCATTAACCATTTCATGTCCGCCATCATTATAAGCATAAGGATATGCTCCTTTAACAATAGAAACATTTGTAACATCATCAGGCATTTCTATAGCATGAGGATTGTAATCATAATATTCTTCAAGTTCATCTAATAGTTTCTTGCAAATTTTTCCTTTTAAATTACTCATATCTTGAGCGCTAGTGAAGTATGCACCTTCTTCAGCTTTATCAAATCCAAGCCATACAGTTACAGTATAATTTGAGGTTTGGGCAACCATCCACATATCTTTTGGGGCACCAACTGGAATTCCATAAGCGCTACCTGATGTCGACCAGTCGGTTGTACCAGTTTTGGCATATACTGGATAATTTCTCTTCAATATTTGCATTAAATTGTAGAATTCACCAGACACATTGTATGCTTCACAAGTAGCCGCCATATATGCAGCACCACTTGATACAACTTGTTTGCCAACTGTATCAGCAACATATTCATCATTGGTCATTACTATTTTGTTTATTGTATGTGGTGTTACATAATAGCCTTTATTCATGAAGATGGAATGTGCGCCTGCAAGTTGAACAGGTGTTACTAAGCAAGTATTTCCACCAATTGCCCATTGTAGGTCAAATGTATCTAAATTAGCTGTTATGCCAATGCTTCTTAAATAATTCTTAACTTCATCTTCACCAATTTCTTTAATGACAGCATCAAGCGTTTGAACAGCAGGCGTATTTAATGATCTAGCAATAGCTTCAGTAATCAACATGTCACCTGTATAGCCTTGACCACCAGCATTAGCGATTAAGACATTGCCACCATACAAATAAACAGGTTTATCAGTAATTGTATGGGCTGTTGACCAACCTAAACGATCAAAAGCTAATACATATTCTAAAACTGGTTTGATTGCTGAACCTGGTTGTAAATAAGCTGAAGTTGCACGATTAAATTGTCTTACTTCTTTTTCTTGATTTCTTCCAGCTCCTAAAGCCACAAGTTCACCAGTCTGATTATTTAAAACGACAATTGCTGATTGTTGTTTATCTTTGTTGTATTTTAAATCAGTCTTTTCGTTTTCTATATTCCATACTAGTTCTTGCATATAAGGGTCCATATTGGTATAGATTTTCATTGATGTTGAATATGGATCTTTACCTGTTACTTTTTGAGCTTCATCTATAACAGCGTCAATATAATCTTGATAGTATTCAGAATAGCTTTTAAATTTCTTATCGGCACCAGCTAATATGTTTTCGATTTTCACAGCTTTGGCTAACTTTGCTTCTTCTTTAGATATATATCCATGATGGACCATCAAATCTAATACTTCAGCAGTTCTTTCTTGAGCATTTTCTAAATAAGTAATATTTGGATTTAAATAAATATAGTTGGGATTATTTTTATATAGTTCATTGTATGGATTGAAATTATTTGGTGAGTTAATAATACCGGCTAAGAAACAACTTTCAACAAGATTTAATTCTTTTGCGTCTTTGCCAAAATAATATTCACTAGCTTTTTGAATACCACGAATATTGTTACCAAAGTTTATTTTATTAATATACAAAGCAATTATTTCTTCTTTACTTAATTGATGGTCGCACTCAATAGCTAATACAATTTCTTGCGCTTTTCTTTTTACACCATCAAGACCGCTAGAAGCTGCTAAAGTGCTTTCGCCATTTGCGTCAACTTGGAAATAAGAATTCTTAACAAGTTGCATGGTAAGTGTTGAACCACCTTGACCAAAGTCGTGAGATTTGATATTTTCAATGATTGCTTTTGTAAAACGAGGAATATCAAAGCCGAAGTGTTCGAAAAAACGAGAATCTTCAATTGATAAGAAAGCATCAATTAAACTATTTGGCATTTCCTCATATTCAATGTTTTCTCTTAAATAAAGACCAAGTTCAATTATTTCATTACCTTTAGCATCATAAATAATCGTTGAATCTTCAGAGACTAACTTATTTTGATCAAATTGAGGCTTATCTTTAATTAATGTGAAACCAAATATGCCTGCGGCAATCAATAAAACAACGCCCAAAAAGACAATGGACACTACAATTGTTGCCCAAATCTTTTCTTTTTTGGAAGTTTTTGGACGTTTACTTTCTTTTTCAGTTAAAAAATGTTTCTTAGAATCGGAAACATCTTCTTTAACTTGGTCTTTTTCTTCACTAAGATTTGCTTTGTTAACACTTCTCTTTAGAGCAATATGTTTTCTTCTTTTTATCCTACGTAGTTCAGTAGGGTTTAAATCTTCTTCATTTTTTCTCATACCTAACTATTATACATTAAAACCTCTAAATGAGGCATTTTTCTATGCTAAAATTAAACTATGGAAAATAATAGATTGAACTCTTTAAAAGAGTCTTTAAAAAAATATAATTTAGATGCTTATTTTTTAAACACAAGCGATTATCATTTATCAGAATATGTACCAGAATATTTTAAGACAATCGCTTATTTTTCTGGTTTTAGTGGTTCACTAGCAAGTTTAATAGTTGACCAAGAAAAAGCATATATTTTTGTTGATGGAAGATATCATATACAAGCTGAAAAAGAGTGTTATGAAGGAATAGAAGTTATAAAACTTGGGACAAGTGGAGCAATTGATGCTGATGAATTTTTGATTAAGAATTATAAAGACAAAATAATTGGTCTTGATGGCAAGCGCACAAATATTAATTTTGTAAAAAAACTTCAAGAAAAAGGTTTAAATATCAAAAGTATTGATATTTATTCTGAATTAATTGAGAATAGACCTTTATTAAGTACTTCGGTATTAAAAGAATTGAGTATTGAATATACTGGATTAAAAAGAAAAGACAAAATTGATCGTATTAAATATTGCCTTAATGGAAAAAGTCATATTGTCAATAATCTTGAATCAATTGCCTATACTTTGAATTTAAGAGGAGATGATATTGCTTATACGCCTGTCTTTTTATCTTTTTTAATATTTTATAAAAACGATGTTTATTTCTTTATTGATATTAAGCGTTTAAATCCTGAAATACTTGATGGCTTATATGCTGATGGAATTATTATTAGGCCTTATGAAGAATATTATGATTTCTTAAAAGAAATAAAAAAGCAAATTGTTTTATTAGATGAATTAAAGGTTAATTATGAATCATATATAAGATTGATGCCAAATAATAAGATTATTAATATGCCTTCTATTATTGAAGAAATGAAGGCCATTAAAAATGAAACAGAAATTAATAATTCTAAATTAGCACATATATATGATGGTGTTGCCTTGGCAAGATTTTTCTATTGGCTTTCTAAACAAAATAAAGAAGATTTAGATGAAAGTATAATTGCTGATAAAGTCAATGAATTTAGATTAAATTATAAAGCATTTGATTTAAGCTTTAAACCAATTGTTGCCTATAATAGCAATGCTGCAATGATGCACTATAGTCCAAGTAAAGAAAACTGTACTAAATTAAAAAATGAAGGCATTTTATTGATTGATAGTGGTGGACAATATCTGCAAGGAACAACCGATATTACAAGAACTTTTGCGCTAGGTAAAGTTGATGATATCGTTAAGAAACATTTTACGATTGTCTTAAAATCAATGTTTAATCTATCTTCTGTGAAATTCTTAAGTGGTATGACTGGTAAGCAACTTGATATATTAGCGAGAAAAGATATTTGGGAAGAAAGCATTGACTATCGTTGTGGAACTGGACATGGTGTAGGTCATGTTTTAGCAGTTCATGAAGCACCACCAAATATTCGATATATGTCTACTGTTTCCAAAAGTGAAGATATTCCTTTTAAGCCTGGTCATATTGTTTCTGATGAACCAGGAATCTATCTTGAAGGTAAATATGGATTAAGATGTGAAAATATGCTTCTTGTAAGAAAAGATGAAAAGAATGAATACGGACAATTTTTAAAATTTGAAACATTGACAATGTGTCCATTTGATATTGAGTTGATAGATAAAAAATATTTAGATGAAAAGACAATAAAGATTCTTAATGATTATCATCAAGAAGTATATGAAAAGCTTTCTCCATATTTAAATGATGAAGAAAGAGACTATTTGGCTCATCTAACAAGGAGTATTTAATGAAATTTATAAATTGGAATGTTAATGGTTTAAGAGCTATTCTATCAAAGGGCAATTTAATATCTTTAATTAATAAAGAGAAGCCTGATATTTTGGCAATCGAAGAAACCAAGATGCAAGAAGAACAACTTACATATAATTTTGATGGTTATTATCGATATATGAATTGTGCTGAAAAAAAGGGCTATTCTGGAACGATGGTATTAACTAAGAATAAACCCTTAAATGTAATTTATGATATCGAAGGCGATAATCACCCAAAAGAGGGAAGGGTTATAACTCTTGAATATCCTGATTATTATTTTGTATGTGCTTATGTTCCGAATTCTAAAGATGGACTATTGCGCCTTGATTATCGTATGCATTGGGAAGATGATTTAAGAAAACATTTAAATAAATTGGATAAGAAAAAACCAGTAATATATTGTGGTGATTTAAATGTTGCCCATGAAGAAATAGATTTAAAAAATCCTGATGAAAATCATTTCTCAGCTGGTTTTTCAGATGAAGAAAGAAATAAATTCTCTGAATTATTAAAATCTGGTTTTAAAGATACGTATCGCGAAATATATCCTAAGAGTATTAAATATACATGGTGGTCATATCGCACAAGAGCTAGGGAAAGAGGTGTTGGCTGGCGTATTGATTATTTTGTGGTGTCAAATCGCTTTATGGATAAAGTAAAAGACAGCATCATTTATGATGATATTGAAGGTTCTGACCATTGCCCAGTAGGCATAATTATAGGAGATTAAGATGAAAAAATTTGTTGAAGAAAATTTTGATGCAATGTTAAAAGATTTGTATGATCTTGTAAAACATAATTCGGTATTTGCCCAAGATGAAAAACCTTTTGGTAAAGAAAATAGAAATGTCTTAGATGAGGCATTAAGAATGATGAATGAAAAAGGTTTTGAAACCAATAATGTTGATTATTATGCGGGATATGGCCAAATAGGACAAGGTGATAAAACAATTGGCATTGTTTGCCATTTAGATGTTGTTCCTGCAGGCGATGGTTGGGATAGTGATCCTTTTGAATTGACAATTAGAAACAATCACGCTTATGGAAGAGGAGTATCTGATGATAAAGGTGCAGCTGTTGCATCTATGTATGCGATGAAATATCTAAAAGATACTAATTATCCATTAAAGAAAAAAGTAAGATTAATTCTTGGTTGTAATGAAGAAACTGGATCAAGATGTGTTGAATATTATGTTAATAAATGTGGACATCCAGACATGGGCTTTACACCCGATGCTTCTTTTCCTGGCATTTATGCTGAAAAAGGTATCATTGGTGGCTTATTAAAAGGAAAAAGCTCAAAGATTTTAAAGATTGAAGGCGGCGAAGCAAGAAATATAGTTTGTAAACAAGTTAAATGTGAATTATTAAAAGATAGTTTTAATATTGAAAAATTTGAAACATATTTAAAAGAAAACAATATTAAATATGAATTAGATGTTACTAATAATATTAATGTTGTTGTTCATGGAGTTGCTGCTCATGGCGCAAGTCCAGAACTAGGTATAAACGCCATCAATTATCTATTTGAAGCGCTATATTGTGCTGATATTAATGATGAATTTGTTGATTTTATGCATAAATATATTGGACTTGATTTAAATGGTGTCAAGATGGGCTTTGATTCATTGAAAGATGATGCAACCTGGACAACATGCAATTTAGGAATCATTAAAAAAGACAATGATTTAATAAATATTACTGTTGATATTCGTTTTCCAATTAAAACACATATTGAAAATTGTAAAGAATTATTAAATAAAGTAAGAAGTGATAATTGTGAATTTGAATTTGTAAATGGTATTGAACCTATTTATTTTGATCAAGATTCGCCAATGGTTAAAGCCATGATAAAGGCTTATCAAGATGTTACTGGTGATTTAAAATCAAAGATGATTGCGATAGGTGGAGGAACATACGCCAAAGAAGTTAATAATATAATTGCTTTTGGCTGTGGCTTTGATAAAGAAGAAGACAATATTCATAACGCAAACGAATCTTTATCTTTAGATAATTTCAAGAAACAAGTGTTAATATATATTGAAGCTATTAAGAACTTAAATGAGGTGTAAGATGAAAAATTCTAAAATGGCACTTATTTATGATTTTGATCATACTTTATCACCAATGGATATGCAAGCATTCCATTATATAGGCAAATTAGGTTATAAAAATGCTGATGAATTTTGGAAGAAGTGTTATGAAAATACCAAACAAAACAATATGGATGGTGTTCTTTCTTATATGCAACTTATGGTAAAAGAAAATCCAAATGTTACTAAAAAAGAATTGATTGATGAAGGAAAATATATTAAATTCTATAAGGGCGTTGAATCATGGTTTAAACGTATTAATGAATATGGAAAAAAACACCATGTTGATGTTGAACATTACATCATATCAAGTGGCATCAAGGAAATGATAAAGGGTACAAAAATCGCGAAGGAATTTAAAAAGATCTATGCATGCTCATATACCTATGCAACAAATGGAAGAGTATTGTGGCCAAGCAGAGTAGTAAACTATACAACTAAGACGCAATATTTATTCAGAATCAATAAGGGCGTTCTGGATGAGACAAACGATTTTGATTTAAATCGTAAGACACCTGAAAATGAAAAACACATCCCTTTTGAAAATATTGTTTATTTTGGTGATGGGTTAACCGATGTTCCAAGTATGAAGGTTGTTCTTGAACAAGGTGGAAATACAATTGCTGTATATGAAGATGAACAAAAATTGGCTTTAGAATTAAAGAAAGATGAAAGAGCTTCTTTTGTGGCGCTGGCCGATTATAGTGCTGGAAGTAAAATTGATAATTTAATTAAAAGAATTATTGATTCAATAGAAACAAAAGCAAGCATTAATAAACTAAGATGATATTTTATTTAGATGATTATAGATTAATTCAAACAAAAGATACTGCAGAAATAGCTAATGGAGATTTAGCTATTTTTGTAGATGATAAAAAGATTGATTATGAACTTAAATTAGTGGATAACAATTTAGAAATTTTATTAAAAGAAGATTATAAAGAAAATTTAAAAGTATATTTTAATGGCACTAACTATCCTATATTGCCGCGTTTTATAACACATACAAGAAGATTTGAAGAAGAATATAGAATTGATTTAAAGCAACTTGGTAGTTTCTATAATAAAGAGAAAACAATCTTTAGATTATGGTCTCCTCTTTCTTTAAAAGCATATGTTGTTTTAAATGATAAAGAATATAAGATGGATTATTTAAGTGGTGGCCTTTATGAACTTGTAATTGAAGGTGATTTTGATTTAAGCTTATATCATTATAAAGTTTTAAGAGATAAATATTATGAATTTAACGATCCGTTTTCAATTTTAAATAAAGATAACAATAATTCATATGTGATAGATATTAATAAATTATTGAGTGAAAGGATACATCCTGAAGATTATAAAAACATCTCTATTTATGAAACATCTGTTAGAGATTTTTCAAGTGATAAAAATGTATCTTTTAAATATCCAAAGAAATTCTTAGGTTTGATAGAAGAAGGACTTAAACTTGATGGTCAAGAGGTTGGCTTTGATTATTTGAAAGGGCTAGGCATATCTCATTTACAACTTATGCCAGTTTTCTCTTTTGATTTAGATTCAAGTGATTATAATTGGGGCTATAATCCTACAAGTTTTAATTCTTTAGAAAATAGCTATTTTGTAAGTGAAAACCCATATGAACAATTAAATGAATTTATATTGATGATTAATACACTTCATAAGAATAACATTCGTGTTAATCTTGATGTTGTTTATAATCATGTTTATCGTGTTAACGAATTCAATCTTGAAAAAATGTTGCCTTATTATTTCTTTAGATATAAAGATGGCAAGATAGGCAATGCATCATATTGTGGTAATGAAACAAGAAGTGAAGCTTATTTCTTACATGAATATTTAAAACTATTATGTAAAAGATTTGTCAAATTATTTGATATTGATGGATTACGCTTTGATATCATGGGCATTTTAGACATTGATACAATAAACGATATTAAACAAACATGTAAAAGTATTAAGCCAGATTTTTTAATATATGGTGAAGGATGGGATATGGGTGATATCCTTATAGATTCAAAAAAAGCAATGATGGCCAATTGTAAAGAATTAAAAAATGTTGCCTTCTTTAATGATGTATTTAGAAATACCTTAAGAGGAAGAGATATAAATGATGCTGATGCGTATTTGTTAGGGAAAACAGAATTAAAAGAAAATGTTAAAAATTTATTAAGTGGTTCATTAAATATGGGGTTTGACTTAAATCAAAGTATCAATTATGTTGAATGTCATGATAATTTTACTTTATATGATAAATTATCAAGATATGATATTGATATTATTAATGTTACAAAGCTTGCCTTGGCACTTACTATATTATCTAGAGGACTTCCATTTATTCATAGTGGTATAGAATTCTTAAGAACAAAAAAAGGAATTGATAATTCATATAATTGCGATGATGACATTAATTTAATTGATTGGCAAAGAAAGAATAAATACATAGAAGTATCTGAATATTTTAAAGCTTTGTTGCGATTAAGAAAAAGTTTAAACTATTATTTCAATGATGACTTACAAGTTGAATTCATTGATTATTATGAAGTGTTGATATATAAAGTGGAAAATTTATATATATTTATAAATCCATGTATATTTAAGCACATCTATGTTGATGGAAATGAATATGAAATCATCTTTAATACTAATGGCTTTACAAAAATAGTAACAGATGGCATTAATATCGATGCTTTTTCAATTGTTGTAGCATATAAAAGATAAAATCTTGATATAATTAAAAGGTAAGGGGAATTAAACTTATGAATACAAATAATATGGTTGCCATGATATTAGCGGGAGGTAGAGGTTCGCGTCTTTTTGATTTGACAAAAACAGAAGCTAAACCTGCTGTTCATTTTGGCGGCAAATATCGAATTATTGATTTTACATTATCAAATTGTGCCAATTCAAATATCAGCACAGTCGGAGTTTTACTACAATATGAATCTGTTTTATTGAGTTCATATGTATCTAATTCAAGCTATTGGGGCTTAGATATGAAAGGTGGAGGCGTTTATGCTTTGTCACCTAGAGAAAAAGATGAATCAAATTTATCTGTATATAAAGGAACAGCAGACGCTATTACACAAAATATCGATTTTCTTGACAATGCCGAAGCAGAATATGTATTAATTCTTTCAGGCGATCACATTTACAAGATGAATTATGAAAAAATGTTAGAAGCTCATATTAGTGCCAATGCTGAAGCAACGATTGCGGTAATGGAAGTTCCTAAAAAAGAAGCTTCTCGTTTTGGAATAATGAATTGTGATGAGAATGATCAAATAATTGAATTTGAAGAAAAACCTGCCAATCCTAAATCTAATTTAGCTAGTATGGGTGTATATATCTTTAACTATAAAACTTTAAGACGTTTCTTAAAGGAAGATGAAAAAAATCACGATTCTTCTCATGACTTTGGTAAAGATATAATTCCAGCTTTCTTAGCTAATAATTTAAAGCTATTAGCATATCGCTTTAAAGGATATTGGAAAGATGTTGGTACCGTTGAATCATTATGGGAAGCAAATATGGATTTATTAGATGATAATTCTAAATTAGATTTATTTGATCCTAATTGGAAGATTTATACTGGTGATACTTTAGCAGGACCACAACTTATTGGTTCAAAAGCCAAAATTGATAATGCCTATATTACACAGGGTTGTGTTGTGGATGGCGAAATTAAACATTCAGTTTTATTCACAAATAGTGTTGTTCAAGAAGGTGCTAAGATAGTTGATAGTGTCTTAATGAATGATGTTAAAGTTGGAAAGAATGTTCGTCTATATAAATGTATAGTTGTTGATGGCGTAAAAATACCAGATGGTATGACTTTTGGTTCTAAGAATTCTAAAGAAGTTTTATTAGTAACTAAAAAACTAGTAAGTGAGGTTGAATAATATGACAAAAGCATTAGGAATAATTAATATTGAACCTTTTTATGTAAAAGTAGAAGGTATAGAAGATTTTCGTCCTATTTCGGCATCTTCAATCTTGGGCCGTTATCGTGTCATTGATTTTGTATTATCTAATATGACAAATTCTGGCATCTATAATATTGATTTACAAGTTAAAAATAGACCACGTAGTACTATTCAACATATTTCAAGAACAAACTATAATATCAACACTAAAAAAGGTAATATTCGTATTCTTTATGGTGAAAAACCAGTTGTGAATGAAATTTATAATACAGATATTGCAGCACTTGCTTCAAATATGGAATTCTTTGATGAATCAAATGCGCCTTATGTTATTATGGCTCCAAGCCATTTCATCTATGTGCAAAATTTCCGAAAGATGTTAGATTATCATATTAAATCTGGAAATGATATTACGGCCTTATATCAAAATGTTAATAGTGCTCAAGAAGCATTCCTTATGTGCGATACATTTGATATTGATAAGAATAAAAGAATTAAAGTCATGAATAAAAATCTTGGCAAGCATAAACACGAAAAAATCTCACTAGAAACTTATATTATGTCTAAAGACTTGTTTAAAAAGCTTGTTAATGAGGCAAAAGGAGTATCGTCAATTTATTCATTCTCTGACATTTTAGCTGATAATTTAGATTCTTTAAAAGTTGGCTCTTATTGTCATAATGGTTATGCTGCATGTTTGTCAACTTTAAAGGCTTATTATAAAGCTAGTATGGACATCAAACGTGAAAAAGAATTACATAAAATGATCAATGATGATTGGCCAATTTATACAGTAACAAATGACACATGTCCTACATTGTATGCACCAGGTTCTAAGATTAATAACAGCATTGTTGGTAATGGCTGTGTAATTGAAGGAACTGTCCAAAATTGTGTTATTGGTCGAAATGTCATTATTAAAAAAGGTGCTGTTGTTAAAGATTCAGTTATTATGCCAGACACCTTCATTAATAAAAATGTAAAGATTGAAAAGTGTGTTGTTGATCGTCTTGCGATTATTACTCACATTAAAGAATTAAAAGGAACAGCTGAAGATCCTCTTTATATTGGAAGGGGAGATAGAATTTAATGAAAAAAGTTTTATTTGCAGCCTTTGAGTCTTTACCTTTTATTAAGACTGGTGGTTTAGCTGATGTTGTCTATGCTTTACCTAAAGCCCTTGATAAAAACAAATATGAAGTAAGAGTTGTGCTTCCTTTGCATAAGAAAATAAAAGAACAATATTATGACCGTCTAAATTATTTAGATCATATTTATGTTCATTCTGGTTACATTAATGAAGAAGCTAATGTCTATTCATGTATGAATGAAGGCATTGAATATCTAATGATTGAAAATGATACATTCTTTAATCGTGATGATGTATATGGCTTTAATGATGATGTTGTACGTTTCTCTTTTTATAATGTCGCTATTTTAGAGATGATGATTAAATTAGATTATTATCCAGATATTATTCATTCTCATGACTATCATACAGCCGTTTTACCTGCTTTATGTAGACTTCGTTATAATGCTATTGAAGCTATTAGAAATATAAAACATATATTTACTATTCATAATCTTGTTTATCAAGGCATATATGATAAACAAGTCTTATTTGATTTTTTAGCATTTGATTATCGTTATTATGAAAACGGTACTTTACGTTTTAATGATCAATGCAATTTTATGAAGATTGGCATTGTGACTGCTGATATTGTTACTACGGTATCTGAAACATATGCTAAAGAAATACAAACTCCTCAATTTGGAAACAATCTAGATATGATATTACAATATCGTAAAGATGATTTATATGGTATTGTTAATGGCATTGATGAAACTTTGTTCAATCCTGCTACTGATAATATTTATCAAAACTTTACAATAAATAATTATTTAAAAGGCAAAGAAGCAAACAAAGCCGCGATACAAAGAGAATTAGGACTTGAAGAAGATAAAGATGCTTTATTAATTGCGATGGTATCTAGATTAACATTTCAAAAGGGTGCTGAATTATTAGCTAATTGCTATAGTGAAATGCTAAATAGACATGTTCAAATCATTGTTCTTGGAACTGGTGAATCTAAATATGAATATGCCTTTAGAATAATGGAAAACAATAATCGTGGTAGAGCAGTATTTTATTGTGGATATAATGAAGCGTTAGCTCATTCAATATATGCAGGTGTCGATATGCTTTTAATGCCTTCACTATTTGAACCGTGTGGAATATCTCAGCTAATTGCGATGCGCTATGGAACATTGCCACTTGTAAGAGAAACTGGTGGTCTTAAAGATACCGTTGAACCATATAACTGGTATACAAAAGCAGGCCGAGGCTTCTCCTTTGGACCATATAGTTCATGGGATATGATGCAAGTATTTAATATTGCTTACGAATTATATCAAAACAATAAAGAACATTGGCATGTCTTGATGCGTAATGCCATGAAATATGATGTTTCTTTTGCTGCTTCAGCAAGAAAATATGAAGAATTATACGATAAATTAGCATGCTAGAAAAATATAACAAATTTTTTGATGGATATGAACTTGAAGCCTTTAATTTATTTGGCTCCTTTAAAAAAGATAATGGAGTTGAGTTTTATTTATGGGCTCCTCATGCTACAAGAGTCGAAGTTTTTACTTCAAAAGATTGGTCGAGATTTTATAATTTAGAAAAAATTGATGAAAGAGGCATTTGGTATACTTTTATTGATGATTTAGAAATTATCTATAGTTATCGCTATCGTATTTATAATGGCAATAATTGTGTTGATAAATCTGATCCATATGCCTATGCTTTTGAAAAAAGACCAGCAAATGCTTCTTGTATGTATGATTTAAATTATTTTACTTTCAATGATTACGATTTTTTAAATAAGCGCAATGTTGGTTATAATAAGCCGCTGAACATTTATGAATTACATTTAAATGGATTCAAGAAAAATGAAAATGAAGAATTTGCATCTTATCAAGATTTAAAAAATACTTTAATTCCTTATTTAAAAGAAATGGGCTATAACTATGTAGAATTTATGCCGGTCTTTGAACATCCTTTTGATGGTTCATGGGGCTATCAGGCAACAGGCTTTTTTGGCACTACATCTCGTTATGGCACACCATATGATTTAATGGATCTCATAAATGAGCTCCACAACAATGGCATTGGTGTTTTATTAGATGTTGTATATGTTCACTTCGCTCCTGATGGCTTTGGTCTTATTAATTTTGATGGTGAAGCTTGTTATGAATATAAAGAGAAACATTTAGCTAAATCTGAATGGGGAACATATTGCTTTGATTTGAATAGTGGTCCAGTTGTATCTTTTTTGATGTCTAGTGCGAATTTCTTTTTAGGGAAGATGCATTTTGATGGCTTAAGATTTGATGCTGTCAGCCATTTAATTTATCATAAAGGAAATAAGAATTTAGGAGAGAATGTTGCTGGTCAGTCATTCTTAAAAAGAATTACTCACCATCTAAAAGGCATCCATCCTGAATGCATTTTAATTGCTGAAGATTCAACAGATTTTGCCAATGTCACAAAACCTACTCAATATGGCGGCTTGGGATTTGATTATAAATGGGACTTGGGGTGGATGAATGACACGCTAAAATATTATGCTTTAGATCCTATCTATAAACAATACCACCATAACACAATTACATTCTCAATGGCTTATTTCTATTCAGAAAGATTCTTGCTTCCATTCTCACATGATGAAGTTGTTCATTCTAAAAAAACTATTGTAGATAAGATGTGGGGCGATTACGAAACAAAATTTGCTTTATGTCGTAATCTATATGTATATATGTATACACATCCTGGAAAAAAACTTAATTTCATGGGTAATGAAATAGGCATGTTTAGGGAATTTGATGAAAAGAAAGAACTGGATTGGTTTATATTAAAATACCCAATACACGATGCATTTAAGCGTTTGGTACATGATTTAAATCATCTCTATCTATCTTCACCAGCGTTTTATCGTGATGATTATGATTATAATTATTTCAAATGGATAGATGCAGATGATTATAAAGAGTCGCTTTATATTTATTATCGTTATGATGATAATGATTGCTATTTGACAATTTTAAATATGACGCCAAATACATACAACGATTACTTGGTTGGCGTTCCTTTTACAGGAACATATTATGAAGTTATTAATTCAGAAAAAGATATTTATAATGGTTCTAATTTCTGTAACTACAAGCCAATTCAATCAATAAAAAAGAAATCTCATGGTTTAAATAACAGTATTGAAGTTCAAATCGCATCATTTGCAGCTATAATACTTAAAGTTGATATTTCTAAACAATTAGATAATAAATATTTTAATCAAGATTTAAAGGAAAATAGTGATACAAAAGAATGCTCTTGCATGAAATCTAAGTAGATGAATGTTAAAATATATTCGTGAAAGAATTTGCGATAAGATTATTAAAAAATGCTGATTTAAAAAAATCAATTGAAGAAATATGTATTCAAAATGATTTTGATACGGTTATTGTATTATCTGCTGTTGGCTGTTTAAATAGTGCTAATATACGTTTGGCTGGTGGCAAAAATACAATTGAAGTTAAGGAAGATTTTGAAATAGTTTCTTTAAATGGAACAATTTCTAAAGGCAATAGTCATCTACATATCTCATTATCTGATGAAATCGGCAATTGTATTGGTGGACATTTACAATATGGCTCATTTATAAATACAACATGTGAATTAGTGTTGGGCATATTAGAAGACTATAAAAGTGAAAGAATTTATGATGAAAATACAGGTTATAAAGAAATAGTATTTAAGGAAGGTAGATTATATGATTAATGTTTATATCGTTTCGGGCTTTTTAGGAGCCGGCAAGACAACTTTTATTCAAAAATTATTAAAAGAAAAGAAATTTGTTAAACCAATACTTTTAGAAAATGAATTTGGTGAGATAGGTGTAGATGGTGCTTTTTTTGATTCAGCACTAAATATTAAAGAAATTAATAATGGTTGTATCTGTTGCTCATTACAAGGTGATTTTGAAAAAGCCTTAGAAGAAATAGAAGATTTAGGTGTTAGCGATTTAATCATTGAACCATCAGGTGTAGGCAAATTATCAGAAATATTAAATGTGGTTGCTGCTGATGATGATTTTAGAATTGTTTCTCATATTTGTATCGTTGATGTAAAGACATGTCATAAATACCACAAGAACTTTAAAGAATACTTTGATGATCAAGTAAAAGCCGCTAATGCCGTTATTTTATCTCATGTAGATTTAGCTGATGAGAAAATGATTGAAGAGGCAAAGGCGGTTGTAAAAGAAATTAATGATGATGTTGAAATATTAGATAAAACTTTAGATAATTATCCAATTGATGAATTGTTAGATTTAATTGTTACTGGTCATTTTGAATTTGAACATCATGAACATGAACACCATGATCACGACCACGAACATCATCATGAACACCATGACCATGAACATCATCACCATCACGATGACGATGATGAAGATGAAATCTTCAAGAATCAAATTATTAAAACTGATTATGTTTTTACTAAAGAAGAATTAGAAAAGATATTAAGTGATGTTGAAGATGATATTATCCGTATTAAAGGTTATGTTAAGTCTAAAGAGGGTACATTATATATTAATTATGTATTAAATGAATCAAATATCTTCCCTGGCGAAAATCGCGATGATAGTTTAGTTTCAATTATTGGTACAGCTATCAATAGAGATAAATATAAAGAGGTCTTCCATGAATAGACCTATTTATTTTTTTACTGGTTTTCTTGATTCTGGCAAAACAACTTCCATAAAAAGGACTCTAGAAGATCCACGTTTTACGGAAAATGAAAAAACATTAATTTTGTGCTTAGAAGAAGGCGATGAAGCATACGATGAGGGCTTTTTAAATGCTTGTCATTGTGTAATTGAATATGTCGATTATAACGATTTGAATACTTCTTTTATAAAAAAATTGGACGATAAATATAAGCCTGATCGTATTTTTATTGAATTCAATGGCATGAATGATGATAAAGAGATCTTAAATATGCCTTTACCAAATGACTTGGAATATGCTCAAATAATTTGTAATGTTGATACATCTAAATTTAGATTATTTGTGACCAATATGCCACAGTTTATGTTTAATCATATTTGTGTAGCCGATACTGTTGTTTTAAATAGATATGAAGGTGCAGATTTTAAATATTTAAGAAACAATATTAAGTCAATGAACAGAAATGCGTTGATTGTTTTAGAAGATGAAAATGGACAAATGTTAGATTTACCGATGGGTGAAATATTTGATCCAAATAATTTAAACATTAGTGATGATGATTATGGATTATTCTATATGGATGTAGTTGATAATATTAATCGTTATGAAGATAAAAAAGTATCGTTTAATGGTTTTTATTTAGATGATGCTGGCAATGATAAAGTTATAGGTAGATTTGCGATGGTTTGTTGCGCCAATGATACCCAAAGACTAGCGATGCGAGTTAAGAATTTAAAAGAAAAAATGACCATTGGTAAGTATTATCACATAGATGGAATAATTAAGTTACAAAGACAAAACAGAGGTATTTTCTTATATATAGAAGCTTTAAATGCCAAAGAAATACCTGCACCGGAAATGGAGTATGTAAGTTTTAACTAATGTCAATATTTGCATTATTTCTTGAAGGATTATTATCTTTTTTATCACCTTGTGTTTTGCCATTAGTTCCTTTATATATGTCTTATTTGTCAATTAATGGAAAAGAAGTCGATGAACAAGGCAATGTAAAATATAAGACATTTAAGGTCTTTTTAATGACTTTATTCTTTGTGCTTGGGATTAGCACAATCTTTTTGATTTTAGCTTTATCAATTGATGTTGTTAAACCATTTATTGATTCATATTCAGAAGTCGTCAGTATTGTTGGTGGGACAATAATCATTATTTTTGGTCTAAACGCAACAGGCTTAATTCATATCGATGTATTAAATAATGAGAAAAGACTAAATGTAAATATTAATAAATCAAAAATGAGCTATTTTAAAGCTTATCTATTAGGTCTTCTATTTACATTTGCTTGGAGTCCATGTATTGGCCCTTTATTAGCTAGTGCCATTTTAATTGCCTCTAGTGAAGATTTAGGATCATTATATTTGATAGTTTATGCATTAGGCTTAGTAATTCCTTTTTTATTAACTGGTTTATTTACAACAAAATTATTAGAATTCTTTAAAAATAAAAAAGATTTATTCAAATATGTAATGGTAGTAGCTGGTATCATCATGATTATCTATGGTGGATACATGATTTATAATTCTTCAAAAGATATTATTGCTTATAAAAATAATACAAATAGTGTTTCTTCAAATAAAATAGAAGGCACATTTGTTGACCAAAATGGTAACAAAATTGAATTTGATGACTATAAAGGTAAATATGTCTTTATTAACTACACAACTACATGGTGTACATATTGCAAAGCTGAAATACCTGACTATTTAGATTTTTCAAAAAATGGTGATGATTATGTTTGTTTATATGTAATGTCACCGTTAACTAGTGGAGAAGGCGTAGATTCAATAAAAAAATATATCAGTGACAACAAGATAGATATCCCTGTCATCATTGATGAAGAAGAAATAATCTATTCAAAATTTGTACCTGATGGTTATCCAATTATTTATGTGCTTAATAAAGATGGCGAATATATCGGATATTTCCAAGGTGCTACAAATATAGATGGCTTTAATCAATTAATTGAAAATGTTAGAACAAATTATTAAGGAGAAATTATGACATTATTAGAAGCGATTTATTCTCGCCATTCAGTGAGATCCTATGATGAAACAAAAGAAATTGAAGCAGATAAATTAGATTCAATATTAAAACTGGTTGAGAAGATTAATTCAGAAAGTGGTCTTCATATTCAAGCAGTATTAAATGAACCAAAAGCTTTTGATAGTTTTTTGGCACATTATGGCAAGTTTAATGGCATCAAAAACTATCTTGTCTTGATTGGCAAAGAAAGTGATGATTTAGATGAATTGTGTGGCTATTATGGCGAGATGTTAGGGCTTTATATTCAAAGTCTGGGTTTAAATTTCTGTTGGGTTGGCTTAACATATAAAAAGGTAGCTGATGCTTATAAAATAGAAAAAGGGGAGAAATTAATTTGTGTTATACCATTTGGCTATGGCGTAAATGAAGGAAATCCTCACAAATCTAAAGAATTAAATGTTTTAAGTAATATAAATGATGATTCGCCAGCTTGGTTTAAAGAAGGAGTTATAGCAGCTTCACTTGCACCAACAGCTATAAATCAACAAAAATTTTATCTTGAACTTATTGACAATAAGGTAAAAGCTGTTTATTTTAAAGGACCATACGCTAAAGTTGACTTAGGGATTATAAAATACCATTTCGAAATAGGTTCAAATAAAGATACTTCAATTTGGCTATAAAAAAAACGACATAGATGACTATGTCGTTTAATTTTTTATATCGGCTAAAAGCCCTTAATCAATTAGTAATTATTTCTTAATTTCAGTAACGTTACCAGAACCTACTGTTCTACCACCTTCTCTAATTGAGAACTTTGTACCGTTTTCAATAGCGATTGGAGAAATAAGTTTAACAGTCATTTGAACGTTGTCACCAGGCATAACCATTTCCATTGGATTACCATCGTTGTCTTTAATTTCTTCAACAACGCCAGTAACGTCAGTTGTACGGAAATAGAATTGTGGACGGTAGTTTACAACGAATGGTGTATGACGACCACCTTCTTCTTTTGTTAGAACGTATACTTGAGCAACGAATTCAGTATGAGGAGTAACTGAACCAGGTTTAGCTAATACTTGTCCTCTTTCGATTTCATCACGGTTAACACCACGAAGAAGAGCACCAATATTATCACCAGCTTCAGCTAAGTCTAGTTGTTTACGGAACATTTCTAGACCAGTGATAACTGTTTTACGAGTATCTTTGATACCAACGATTTCAACTTCATCATTTAGATGAGCAACACCACGTTCAACTCTACCTGTAGCAACTGTACCACGACCAGTGATTGTGAATACGTCTTCTACAGACATTAAGAATGGTTTATCGTTTTCTCTTTGAGGAGAAGGGATATATTCATCAACTGCATCCATTAATTCATCGATTGCTTTTTGAGCTTCAGGATCGCCTTCAAGAGCTTTTAGAGCAGAACCTCTAATAACTGGAGCGTTATCGCCATCGAAATCATATTCATTTAATAATTCTCTAACTTCCATTTCAACTAAGTCGATTAATTCAGGATCATCAACTTGGTCAACTTTGTTTAAGAATACAACGATATAAGGAACACCAACTTGTCTAGCAAGTAAGATATGTTCTCTTGTTTGAGGCATTGGTCCATCAGTTGCAGCAACAACTAGGATAGCGCCATCCATTTGAGCAGCACCAGTAATCATGTTTTTTACATAGTCAGCATGTCCTGGGCAGTCAACGTGTGCATAGTGTCTTTTTGCAGTTTTATACTCAACGTGAGCAGTATTGATAGTGATACCTCTAGCTTTTTCTTCAGGTGCACCATCGATTTGATCATAAGCTCTGAATTCAGCTTGACCGCGTTCTGCTAATCTTTTAGTAATAGCAGCAGTTAAAGTAGTTTTACCATGGTCAACGTGACCAATAGTACCGATATTGACATGTTCTAACGAACGGTCAAATTTCTCTTTTGCCATTTTGAAATTTCCTCCTGTTTAACATTTTCATTTTAAGATAAAACGCTATTTTTATCAATTATTTAAGCATTTTTCTTGGCAATTTTTTCTGCGATATTCTTTGGAACTTGTGAATAGTGATCCATTTGCATCATGTAATTACCACGACCTTGAGTAAATGATCTTAGGTCTGTAGCATAACCAAACATTTCTGAAAGCGGAATATATGCTCTTATCGCAACAGCATTTCCTCTTTTTTCTTGTTCATTGATGTGACCACGACGTTTTGTTATATCTCCCATTACAGAACCTAAATATTCTTCTGGAGCTACAACTTCGACATCCATTATTGGTTCCAACAATACTGGAGCGCATTTTTTAGCAGCTTCTTTTAAAGCTAATGAAGCAGCTGTTTTGAAAGCCATTTCAGATGAATCGACTTCATGATATGATCCATCAAATAATGTAGCTTTAATATCTACAACTGGATAACCAGCTGTTAAGCCACCAGCTAGGGCAGCTTGTAAACCTTCTTGTGTTGGTTTGATGTATTCTCTTGGAACAGTTCCACCAACTATTGCGTCAATAAATTCAAAGCCTTTTCCTTCTTCGTTTGGTTCAAATTTAATCCAAACATGTCCATATTGACCTCGACCACCAGATTGCTTAATGAATCTTCCTTCACAATCAGCAGCTTGTGTAATTGTTTCTCTAAAGGCAACTTGTGGTGCACCAACATTACATTCAACTTTGAATTCTCTTTTCATACGGTCAATGATGATATCAAGATGTAATTCTCCCATACCAGCAATGATTGTTTGTCCAGTTTCTTCATCAGTATATGTTCTAAATGTTGGATCTTCTTCAGCTAATTTAGCTAATGCGATATCCATTTTATCTAAGTCAGCTTTAGTTTTTGGTTCAACAGACATTTGAATAACGGGCTCTGGGAAGACCATTGATTCAAGAATAATAGGGGCTTTAATAGCACATAATGTATCACCGGTTGTTGTGTCTTTTAATCCAACAGCAGCAGCTATATCACCAGCGACAACTTCTTCAATATCGGCACGGTGATTGGCATGCATTTGTACTAAACGACCGAATCTTTCCTTTTTGTCTTTTGTAGCATTTAACACATAGCTACCTGCTTCCGCAACACCCGAATAAACTCTAAAGTAAGTGAGTCTTCCAACAAATGGATCAGTCATTACTTTAAAAGCTAAGGCAGCAAAAGGTTCATCATCACTTGACTTTCTTTCTTCTTCCTTGCCATTAATCAATTTACCCTTAATAGCAGGTACGTCAAGTGGAGAAGGTAAATATTCAACAATTGCATCAAGCAATAATTGAATTCCTTTGTTTTTATATGCTGAGCCACATAGTACAGGGAAGAAATCAGCACCAATTACAGCTTTTCTAATTGTCTTTTTGATTAAATCAATTGGAACATCTTTACCATCAATAATTAATTCCATTAATTCATCATCATAATCAGCAAGCATTTCAAGCAAAGAATTTCTTAATTCTTCTGCTTCATCTTTAAATTGATCTTCGATTTCAATCTCATTGATTGCTGTTCCTTGATCGTTGGTGTACATGTATTGCTTTCTTTCTATTAGGTCAATAATACCTCTAAAGGTATTTTCAGCACCAACAGGCATTTGAATAGCAGCTGCTTTAGCTCCTAAACGATCGCCAATTGATTTAACTGACATATTGAAATCAGCACCAGTAGCATCCATCTTATTACAGAATACAATTCTTGGAACATGATATGTACTAGCTTGACGCCATACAGTTTCTGTTTGTGGTTCAACACCAGCTTTTGCATCTAATACGGTTACAGCACCATCTAATACACGAAGTGAACGTTCAACTTCAACAGTGAAATCAACGTGTCCTGGTGTATCGATGATATTAATTCTATTTTTTGGGAATTGAGAATCCTTTCCAGCCCAGAAAGTAGTAGTGGCAGCACTAGTGATAGTGATACCTCTTTCTTGTTCTTGAGCCATCCAGTCCATTTGGCTTGCACCATCATGGGTCTCTCCAATTTTATGAGTTTTGCCAGTAAAGAAAAGAATACGTTCAGTACACGTAGTTTTACCGGCATCAATATGAGCCATGATACCAATATTTCTTGTGTTTTCTAAGCTATATTCTCTTGCCATAAACTTCCTTTTCTAAAATTACCAGCGGAAATGAGCAAATGCTTTATTAGCATCAGCCATCTTGTGTGTATCTTCTTTCTTCTTAACTGATTGTCCAACGCCATTTGAAGCATCAATGATTTCTGCAGCAAGTCTTTGCTCCATAGTCTTTTCACTTCTTAAACGTGAGTAATTAACAATCCATCTTAAACCTAATGTAAGTTTTCTTTCTTTTGAAACTTCAACTGGTACTTGATAGTTAGCACCACCAACTCTTCTTAATTTAAGTTCAAGTTGAGGCATTACATTATCAAGAGCCTTCTCGAATACTTCCATAGGTTGTTGTCCAGTCTTCTTTTCTACGATTTGAAATGCATTATATAGAATAGTTTGAGCTACGTCTTTTTTACCATCCAACATGATTTTGTTGATTAAACGAGTAACTAATCTTGAGTTATAAATAGGATCTGCTAATACATCTCTTTTCGCAATATGTCCTTTTCTTGGCATTTTAATCTCCTTTCATGTTTAATGATTATTTAGGCCTCTTTGTGCCATATAATGAACGACTTTGTTTACGATTTTCAACACCAGCACAGTCTAGTGTTCCTCTAACAATGTGATATCTAACACCTGGTAAGTCCTTAACTCTACCGCCTCTAATAAGTACAACAGAGTGTTCTTGTAGATTATGTCCGATACCTGGAATATAAGCTGTTACTTCCATACCGTTACTTAATCTAACACGCGCATACTTTCTTAAAGCTGAGTTAGGTTTCTTAGGAGTCATTGTACCAACTCTGGTGCAAACTCCTCTTTTTTGAGGTGATGCCACATCGATAGGTCTAGATTTTAATGAGTTAAATCCTTTGTTTAGTGCAGGGGATTTAGACTTCCATGTTCTAGCTGTTCTACCTTTTCTTACTAATTGATTAATTGTAGGCATTTAATTCTCCTTTCGTTTTATGCACACAATCACACGTGTGCCATATATTTGCTTTATATATAGATCCTTTCGGATCTACAACAGCTTATTAATAATACTATAAATAGAATATGATTTCAATAAGAAAATGAAAAAAATTTCAAAATTCTTAAATCACAAAATAATTATAAACTATATAATAATTATGAGGAAAGAATTATGATATTTTTAAAATCGATCAAAAAAGTCAGCATTATCATCAATTTAACATATATAGTGCTTGGCTATATATTTATAAGTAATGTAAATCCAGATAATGAATTATCTTATAATGTTTTATCTGTTGGCTTAATCTTATCGGGCTTTTTTTCAATAATGCGTTATTTTTTATTAAATATGCACCTTAGATATAAGAGAAATGATTTTACACTAGGTATGATCTTGTTAATGCTAGGTGTATCTTTATATATTATTAAATTAGAAATATTTGCTTTTTTAAATACCATTATTGGTATGTTAGTAATATTAAATGCTCTGTTTTGTATTCAAGATGCTTTAGATGGTAAAGCTATTGGACTTCAATCAATCATAGCATATATATTTATAATGTTGCTTGAACTTATATTAGGTGTCTTAATACTTCTTAACCCATTTTCTAATAATGTTTTATATATTTTAATGGCTGTTGCTTTATTTATTTGTGGATTGACAAGTATCATATCCAATATTTATTTAGCTTATCGAAATCAAATATATGAAAAAAATAAAAAAATAGAAGATGAAGAAGATGACTATTTAAAACCTGAAGAGGAAGAAAAATCATAATGCATCTTTTAGAATTGTGGAAGGGCGATAATAATTTAAGCTTTGAATTATACAAATCATTTGAACAAAATGAAAATGGTTTTGTGAACCCTTGTTTTCAAATGAATAAAGAAGAATATGATGAATATGTTAAGCTGTGCTTTCATCATAGTTTTGGCTTAGATTTAAAGGAAGGCTATGTTCCTGACACGAAATATATTGTCGTTAATGACGAAAATGAATATGTAGGTATAGTTAATTTTCGCCATTATTTAAATAATGTTTTAGAAAACGGTGCAGGACACATTGGTTATGGAATAGCCAAGAAATATCGTGGCAGAGGATATGGCAATAAAGCCTTAGCTTTAGTTTTAGAAAAATGTAAGGAAAGAAAAATAAAAGAAGTCTATTTATCTTGTCTAAAAGATAATGAGGCTTCATATAAAGTACAATTAGCTAATGGTGCTTTTATTCATCATGAAGATGATGATCATTACTACACTAGAATATTACTTAACGAATAGAATATTTACAACCGCAATAATTTTGATGGTATAGATTTAATTCTTTATTCATTTTTTCATTGATGGTGATGCCATCGCCTTTTTTAAAATCAGCGTAAAGGTATTTTGTTTCAGGATATTTTTGATTTAAGGCTTCGCCAATTTCATTTAGATAGTCGGCATTTTTGCGATTAGAAATTGACATCACAGTTGTACAATAATCATATTTGTATTTGACGGCATATTTAAATGTTTCTTCCATACGAAGTTTATAACACTTGTAACATCTTTTGCCACCTTCTTTTTCATTCTTTAAAGATACTAATTGTTTATCGTATTCTTCATAATCATATGGAGCAACAATCAATTTAATGCTTGATTCATTTAAAACATTAAGATATTCATTTAAAGCTTCTAATCTTCTTTTGAATTCATCGTAAGGGTAAATATTTGAATTGTTGTAATAAATTGTAATATCAAAATATTTATTTAAGTATTTTAAAGGATAAACACTACATACCCCACAACATACATGTAATAGCAGTGTTGGCCTATAAGTTAATTCGCTAATTTGTTTTAGATGTTTTTGATAGTTATTCATTAGTTATAAACATTGAATCGCCAAAAGAGAAGAAGCGATATTTATTTTCAATAGCTACTTTATATGCATTTAAAATCATTTCTTTACTTGTAAATGCCGAAATCATCATAATTAGTGTTGATTTAGGCAAATGGAAATTAGTTATTTGACAATCAATAGCTTTAAATTCATACGGTGGGTAAATAAAGATATTTGTTTCGTCATTGTCTTGTCTAAATTCACCATATTTAGCCATAATTGATTCTAAAGTTCTTGTAGAAGTTGTACCAACAGCAATGATTCTTCTTCCTTCTTTTTTGGCTTTATTTAAAGCATCAGCTACTTCTTTAGACATAGAATATGTTTCAAAGTGCATATGATGGTTTTCGATAGTTTCTTCTTTGACAGGTTTAAATGTTCCTAGACCTACATGCAAAGTTATATCTAGAACTTCAATTCCTTTTTGTTTAATCTTTTCAATTAATTCATCAGTAAAATGAAGACCAGCCGTAGGGCAAGCGGCACTTCCGAGTATCTTAGCATAGATATTTTGGTAACGATTATTGTCTTTTAATTGTTCGTGGATGTATGGAGGAGTAGGCATTTGGCCAATTCTTTCAAGTATCTCAATAAATATTCCTTCATAAATCATCTTAATGATTCTTATGCCTTCTTCTTTTACCATTAGACATTGGCCTTTTAATTCATCAGAGAATTTAATAATAGTTCCTTGTTTAATAGCCTTAGCGTTTCCACAAAGACATTCACAAATACCATTTTCTCCAATCTTTAGTATTAAAACTTCAACATGAGCGCCAGTTTCTTCTTTAACACCAAATAATCTAGCAGGTATTACTTTTGAATTATTCCTTACTAAGACATCACCAGGATGTAAATAATCAATGATGTCATGAAAATGTTTATGTTCTATTTGACCAGTATTTTTATGTAATATTAAAAGTTTACTCTCATCTCTTTTTTCTACAGGATGTTGAGCAATTAATTCTTCTGGCAGATTAAAATCAAATTCATCTAAACGCATTAAAAACCTCTTTGATCAAAATTATATTTCTTTAATATTTCTTCTTTGTATTCTAAATAACGATTTTCTTTAATGGCAAGTCTTGCGCCTTCAACTAGTTTAATTAAAAATCTTAAATTATGGATTGATAATAAACGATTGCCAAGACCTTCGTTAGCTCTAAATAAATGATTCAAATAAGCTTTAGTATAATTCTTACAAGTCTCACAATCACAATTTTCATCCAATGGGCTAAAGTCTTCTTTATAGATTTGTTTCTTGATATTTATACGACCATTAGAAGTCATAAGTGTCCCATGTCTTGCGATTCTTGTAGGTAATACACAATCAAACATATCTACACCTTTTTCAATGGCTATTAAGATATCGTTGATAGCGCCAATTCCCATTTCATAACGTGGCTTATCTTCTGGCAAATACGGAAGGACATAATCTAACATCTTGTAGTGAGTTTCTTTATCTTCACCAACTGATGTGCCACCAATTGAATAACCATCAAAGTCCATTTTTACTAATTCTTCAGCACAATATTTTCTTAAATCAGGATATTTACTTCCTTGAACAATTCCAAATAGGGCTTGGTCATCTCTTGTGTGAGCATCTAAACCTCTTTTTGCCCAACGCAAAGTTCTTTCTACAGAATCTTTTACATATTTATAATCACTAGGATAAGGTATGCATTCATCAAGCGACATGGCAATATCTGAACCTATTTTTTCTTGTATATGAATAGAATCTTCTGGCGACATAAACAATGTTGAACCATCAAGATGTGATTTAAAAGTAACGCCTTCCTCAGAAATATTTCTTCTTTTAGCTAATGAAAAAACTTGAAAGCCACCAGAATCAGTAAGAATTGGGCCATTATGATAATGCATGAATTCATGAATACCACCAGCTTTATCTATTACATCTTCACCAGGCCTTAACCATAGGTGATAGGTATTTCCTAATATTAATGATGCGTTAATATCTTTTAAATCGCGATAATCTAAAAATTTTACTGTTGCTTGTGTGCCAACAGGCATAAAACAAGGTGTTTCAAGAGTATAGCCATTTATTTCTATTTGCCCAAGTCGAGCATTTCCATCTTTGTGAATAAGTGTATATTTAAGATTTTTCATAATTAAATAATAACATAAGTTATAAAATGCGCTTTTTAAATGTGAGATAGATATATAAAGGTTTAATAATAATTAAAAATATGGTAAGATTTTTTTATGAGTGAGTTTGAAAACAACGCCTATTTTTGGCAAAAAGTAGATGCTGCATATATGTCTGGAAACTATCGCCTTATTTATAGTAAAGGCACAAAGCATCCAAACTATCCAGATTTAGTTTTTCCTTGTGATTATGGACATGTTGATAGTGATGGTGAAGCTTCGCTAAGGGTTTTTAAAGGAAGCAGTAAAAAGGCAAGAATTGAAGCTATCGTTGTTTGTGCTAATTTATTAGAAAAAGATTTATCAACTATTGTGTTAGTTGATGTTTCTAGTGAAGAGAAAGAAGCTATCTTAAAATTCCTAAATTCTAACGAATTCCAAAAGACTGTAATTTTAAATCGAGGAAAAAATATCCCAACATGGGCAATAGCAGAGTAGCATAGCTACTCTTTATTAAATAAGGAGAAAAAAATTATGAATGAAACTAGACCTAGTAGCATGAAACGTATTACCAACAAGAAATTAGCCTTAGCATTTATTGATGAACAGGTTAAACAAATCAAAGCTCAAGTGGGCGACAAAAAAGTTTTGTTGGCTCTATCTGGCGGTGTTGATTCTTCGGTTGTGGCTGCATTATTGATTAAAGCAATTGGCAAGAATTTAATTTGTGTTCATGTCAATCACGGCTTATTAAGAAAAGGCGAACCTGAACAAGTAATTCAAGTCTTTAAAAAAGAAATGGGAGCTACATTAATATATCGTAATAAAACCAATTTATTCTTAAATGAATTAAAAGGTGTTAGTGATCCTGAAAAGAAAAGAAAGATAATTGGTAAAGTATTTATTGATGTATTTGCCCAAGAAGCTAAAAAGCTTAAAGATGTAAAATTCTTGGCTCAAGGAACAATTTATCCAGATATTTTAGAATCTAAGGGTGTAAAAGCACATCATAATGTTGGTGGACTTCCAAAGAATCTTAAATTTGAACTAGTTGAACCAGTAAAGTTTTTATATAAAGACGAAGTAAGAGTCGTTGGCGAAGCATTAGGCCTTCCTAAAAATATGGTATATCGTCAACCATTCCCAGGACCAGGACTTGGTGTAAGATGCGTTGGAGCAATCACAAGAGATAGATTAAACGCTTTAAAAGAAGCAGATGCCATTGTTAGAGAAGAAATCGGCAAATTAGAAAAGACTCCTTGGCAATATTTCTGTGTAATTCCTGATTTAAAATCAACAGGTATTAAAGATGGCAAAAGATATATGGGCTGGGCAGCTGTTATTAGAGCTATTAATACTAAAGACGCAGTAACTGCCAAATCATTTGAAATTCCATATAAAACTTTATATAAGATAAGAGACCGTATCATTAAAGAAGTTCCAGGAATTAATAGAGTGCTATGGGACTATAGTGATAAACCAATTAGTACTATTGAGTGGGAATAATTGAATATATGAAATAAGCCTTTAAATAAAGGCTTATTTTAAACTTTGATGAAAAAAAGACGAAAAAACTATAAAATTTGGAAACAAAATCAATATATTTTAGGCACTTTATAATGTGCACTGTTTCCAAAATGCCATTTTTAAACAAAATTTAACAGCTAAAACTAGTAGTAAAGCGATGCAGTAATTATAAAACAAATTCATTTGTCTGATAAAAAATTATTAGAATTAGTTTAACAAGAATTTGACTTGTTGATAAGCGGAGGTGCGCTATAACTAGCACAACAAGTTTTCATTGTAATTAAGACTATGTATACTAATAAGTTTGGAAAGTTGCACAACAAAGAGCACAACATAGTGCGATAATAGCACAACATGTTGACAGATTCCGTCGGGGGGGGGGGTAATATTTACTTATAAAAGGAGGAATTAATATGAACTACAAAAAACCTACAATCATTGCACAAAATAAAGCTAAAGGCTCTTTTGCTGCGGGATGCCCATCTAATTATATGGGTGGAACCTGGTGCCGACAATGCGATAGAGCACAATAACTTTTAAAATTATTTAAGGGGCTTTCAAAACTAAGCGATTAGTTAAAGGGAATAAGCCCCTTAAATATATGAGGAGAAAAGCATGTTTTATCAGCTAAGAAAAGATTGTTATATAAGAAAAATTGGAAATTACGGATATATAAAATCTAGCGGGTTATTTAATGATTTAGTTTTTGATAATAGCGGGCAACTTTTTTTGTCTCAATTAAAAAGAGAACCACAATCTATCGAAAACTTGACTAAAAATATTGCAGATTTATTTTTTGGAATATCTGAAAAAGATATAAAGGAAGATGTCAAAGATTTTTTTGACATGCTAGTTGACGATGGCTATGTTGTTAAAGGAGAAAGTAGAGAAGAGTGTTCAAAGAACAACATTGGTTTTAATTATTCCGACATAAAACAAATAACATTTGAAGAGAATTATACTCCAAAAAACATAAGAGCAAAAATAGATTCACAAGAATTATTAGACGAATATTTCATTAAACATCCATATTTATCAAACTTTCAAATAGAAATAACAAGCAAGTGTAATGAAAGGTGCGTACATTGTTATATACCTCACGAATTAAAAAACACAAATATTGAAGATGATTTATATTTTAGTGTTTTAGAACAATTAAAAGAAATGAATACTCTTGGAGTAACGTTGTCTGGCGGAGAGCCAATGGCACATCCGCATTTTAAGCAGTATTTAAAAGCAGCAAAAGATTTAGACTTTTACGTACATGTGTTATCAAATCTTGTTTTGTTAGATGACGAAATGATACAAATAATGAAAGAGGGCAATGTGTGCGGAATTCAAACATCCTTATATAGTATGATACCTGCACATCACGACGCTATTACAACCCTTCCTGGTTCATTTGAAAGAACAAAAAACAACATACTAAAACTAATTGAAAACAATATCCCAGTACAAATTAGCTGCCCTGTAATGAAACAAAACAAACTGGATTATTTGGATGTAGCCAAATGGGCACACATGCATAAAATAAGAGCGATTACAGACTATTCGATAATGGCAAAATTTGACCACGCTATTGATAATCTTGATAATAGGTTATCGCCTAATGAAACGGCTGAAGTAATAAGACAAATACTATTAGAAGATAAAGAGTATCAAAGCCTAGTGATGTCAAATGAATTTGATGAATATATATTGAATCACAAAATCAACAAAGAAGAGCCGTTTTGTGGAGTCGGTATAAATACAGCATGCATGGTGGCAAATGGAGATGTTTATCCATGTCCGGGATGGCAAGATTATAAATGTGGGAACTTGTATAAAAACAAATTAAAAGATATTTGGCTTTTATCAAGAAAAATGAATACTTTAAGAAATTATAAAAAGAAAGATATTCCAAAGTGTTTAAATTGTGAAGACAGGGCGTTTTGCTCTCCATGTTTATCAAGATTCGCTAATGAATCAAAAACAGGAAATCCTTTAGAGGTTGCGGAACATTTTTGTAAAGTTGCGCATATTAATAAAAAAGTTGTTATGAATTGGAAAAAAACGAAAGAAGGACAATTAGATGGAAAGGCAAGAAATTAGAGAACCAAACGGAAGAATAGTAGGCTTTTTAGAAACGCTTGACAACGGCGATATTCAAGCAAGAGTTATTGATGGAAGGATTGTTGGGTTTTATAGAAAAGCAAGTAATACAACAATTGATATTTCAGGCAGGATTATTGCAAGAGGAAACATTGTTGCAAGCCTTATTTGGGAGAACAAAAGTAATTAAAAGGAGAAGACAATGTTTGAAAAATTAAAAGAAGGAATAAAGGCAGCTAATCAATCACTAAAATTACAAGAGCGTCAAAAAGACGTTGCAATAGTAAGCGAAATGCTTGATGTTGATGTAGCTATTGCAAAATATGGTGAAAAAAAGGAGAAAGCATGAACGGAAACGGAAGAACATTATTAGAAGTTGGCGCTACTTTAATCAAAGGTGCCAAAGAGATTAAAAAGTCAACCAGTGAGTTAAAGGAAAAGCAAAGAGAAGCGGACTACAAAACAGTAAAATCACTTCTAGATAGAGAAAGCGCAATATCAATATTTGGTGAAGAAAAAGGCATTGAACTTCATAATATGGCTGTAAAATGTGATGATGAATTAATCAGTTTTGATTTAGAAAGAAGTAAAATAGACGAATTATTAAATGCAGGAAAAATTAATGATGAAGAAGCTAAAGAAAAAATTGCCGTTCTTGATAAAAAATATGATGACATTATGAAGCTCATGAAATCAATTAGATGGAAAGTTGTAGGCTCTGCTGTTGGTGATGCGACAAAAGAATTTATAAACAAAAACGAAAAACTATCTAATTTAAGTGAAAAAGCAACTAGTTTTATTGGAAGGTTTAAAAAGTAATACCAATCCTATTTGAAAAAAAGCCTTTAAATAAAGGCTTTTTTGATGGTTTTGTATAATTTTGAGTAAAATCTGAGTAATATTTGATGATTAATACATAAATTTATTGATTAAATGCTACTGCGCTATCGTCAAATCACCATAATAGTATTTGTTTATTGGCATTTGCTAAAGTAGATTATACATCTCAATCAACTAATCTTCATCAATAAGATCACATCAGAGAAATAGAATACTTATTTCCGTTTTATCTATATTAGCAGAAATAAGTCTAAGAAACGGTAATAACCGATTCTTTTCGTCGTGTTTTAAAAGCCATAATTATTATCAAATTTAAAAACTTACTTCCGTTTTCTATTCAAAAACAGGAAATAAGTCTAATAATTAAGCTACTTTTTTAAAAACGGAATTAAGTATTTAAATCTGCGAATGATTTTTTATTAATTTTAATTGTCACAAAAACGCGACATATATTTTGCTACTCTATTTATGTAAGGTGAAGAAATATGAATTTAAAAGAAGCAGAAGACATTATTATCGAAACAGAAAATAAATCAGTAACAACCGAAGAAGATGAATTTAGAATGGTTGAAGCTTTGATGTTTATATTTAAAGAGACAAGAGAATGCAAACCTATATTGTATTTAGGTGGTTATTACTATGGCAAAAAAGATTTTGATTTAGCTTTAAAGTATTACGATATGGCCGCTGGATTAGGTTCAAATGAAGCAAACTTATATTTGGGATATGTTTGGTATTATGGTAGAACTGGCCAAAGAGATTACGAAAAGGCATTTAAGTGTTTTGAAGCTGTTACAAAAGCAACAGTAGGTGATGATAAAGAACATGGCCAAGTTAGTAATGATGATCAAGTAGAAGCAAGTTTAAAGATTGCGGATATGTATAAAAATGGCTATTACGTTAAAGAAGATTATAAAGAATATAAAAAGATAATTAACAAATTATTTAAAGATATGAAGCTATTCTTTGAGGATCATGATGTATTCCAAAAATATACAGAAGTTGGTTTAAGAAAAGCTAGAATCTTTGAACAAGAAAATAAGAAAGAAGATGCTTTAGAAATCTATTATGTATGTAGATATGACTTAGCAGTTAGATTAACGTATAACTTATTCTTTGGTGATGTTAATCAAATGAGTTGGGTTATAGATGACATCTATCGATTAACAGAATTTGATTCAATTGATTTTGACTTATATGATTTGTTCCATTTATTAAAAGAAGAACATCAAGTTCAATTCTTGTATGAAAACAAAACATATATTATTGAATCTAAAAAAGATAAAGAAGGAATGTCATATAGGTTAGAAGATAAATGGTATAGAACATTTAACGACTTGTTGTTGTATGGAAGTGTTAAAGGTGATTCGCTGCCATTCTTGTACGGATATAATCGTTTGGATGATTGGAGGTTATTGAAATGACAGTTGAAGAAGCAAAAAAACTAATTGAAGAAATTATTAAAGAATCAGGATTTCCTTTTGATGAAGAAACATCATTTAAATTAGATGAATTAACTAAATTTATTTTTAAAGAACAAAAAGATGGCGCAAACGCTTGTTACATTGGAACTAATTATCGCGATCAAGGCAAATACGACCAAGCACTATACTATTATGAACTAGCAATTCAGTATGGATATGAACCAGCTTATGAATACGTCGCAGATTTATATCATGACGGAGATTTATCATCAGGAGTGGATTTTAAAAAAGCATTTGAGTATTACGCCAAAGCATCTACTACCAAAGAGGTAGGAGATGGTTCGTTTGAAAATCCTGGTACAGATGTTCATAATGACGCAAAAATTGCCTTAGCTAATATGTATGACAATGGCGAATATGTAGAAAAGAATCATGATAAATATATTGAATTAATAAAAGAAGTTTATGAAGAATTGAAGGATAGTGAATTCTATACATCAAAACCATATGTTGAAGAAGAAATGGCATATATAGCATTAGAAGAGGATGATAAAGATGCATGTTATGAACACCTGACAAATGCAATTTGTTTAAAGCTTGAATCTGCATTTAATAGCAAGTTAATTGATGAAGTTGATGCAGTAAATCAATTGGTAAATTTGAAATACAAAATATTCGAAATAAATAAAAATTCTATTTTTCTTGAAGACATATTCTATTTATTAAATGAACCTTGTAAGTTGTCTTTCACCAACAACGGTGTAAAACACTATATTGAATCATTAATTGACGATAATAAGTTAGCTATCTGTTTTGATAATAATCAATGGTTTAGAGAAATAAACGATATGTTTATAAGAGCCAAATTAGAAGATAAAGACTTTATAGAGGTTGCTGAAGGCACAGAAAATTGGGAGGTAGAAAAATGAATGAAGTAGTACAAGTAGGAAACGTAAAGTTACAAAGGTATGAGGAATTACTGTTAAAGAAGGATTCTTTAATAAAAGAATCATTTCAGTATCAAATGTCATATATAAAAGAATTTGGCGATTTAATTGTTGAATGTTTTAATGCTAAAATTGCTTGCATTGAAAAAAAGAAAATTATCGCATTCTGCCAAAAGATTATCAATAAGGGTGGTAAACCTAACCAAGCTGATATTGATAGATATATTGAAGATACTATGAAAGATTACTATCAAGAATTAAAAGATATGCTTGCAAGGAATGCTGAGTCTAAAAAAGGAACGGCAATCAGCGAATATACAAAAAGGAAGATTAAGAATGTATATTATAGAATTGCTAAGCTTATTCACCCAGACACAAACCCATCTTTAGCAAACGATGAAAAAGCTAAAGAATTATGGAATAGAGTCGTAGTTGCATATGAATGCAATCAGTTAAAAGATATTGAAGAATTAGAAGTATTAGTTAATCAATATCTTGAATCCATCAACTATAAAGGCAACACACTAGAGATTCCAGATCTAGATGAAAAAATCTTCAATTTAAATGAAGAAATTGAAAAGATTATTAATACTGATCCATATCAATATAAGTATTTGCTTTCAGATTTTGATGCAGTTGAAGAAAAGAAAAATGAAATCAAGAACGAAAAAGAAGACTATGTTAAGTATGGAGAAGAATTAGACAAGGTAATTGCAGAATTCAATATTGAAAGGATGTTAGCATGAGTAAGAATGAATTAACTACATCAGATAGACAGTCATTAGCCACATTAAATGAAACACAGCTATCTGACATTATTAAGCCTTTATCAAACGAAATTCATTTATTTGATTCTTTTGTTGCTGGCACACTTCAATTAGAAGATAAGTCGGTATTAAAAGGATTAAAAGTTGGAGACAAATTAATCTTACAAAGAGAAAACTCAAAGTTTGATGAAAATACAATTAATATCTTTACTGAAGATAAAAGAAATATTGGTTATGTTCCAGAAAAAGATAATGTAGTATTTGCAAGATTAATGGATGCAGGTAAATTATTAAATGCCAAGATAAAGAAAATTGAAACAAAAGGTTCATTTATGACCATTTCAATAGGCATTTATTTAATCGATTATTGAATTTGCCAAGTAAACTGTGTAAGTAATTATTTTGATTGATAATTATTTACATATTTACTCTTGAAACTTAAGATAAGACAATCAAGACATGATGAAAAAATGTCACGATTATATCAACTATTGAGCGGGAATAAAAGTACATTTAATGGGGCAAAATATTGCCCCTTTTAAGTCTTCTGAATTTGAAAATAAAGAAAATCGTAATGGCATCAATGCTCCTACATTCCAATTTATGCGTATTGGTTTTTTGCTTAGATAATTTAGATTGCACAAAAGGCCACTTAGTATTTAACCGTAGTGTTTCTTTAAAAGATAATTTAACAAATAATAGGTTTTTTTATATAATCATTGTAAAGAGAGGTGCTTATGAAAAAAATCATTTATTTATTTATTATTTTATTAATAATGTGTGGTTGCAAAGAAAAGGAAACAGACATGGAAAGAATAGAATATCAAGATAATAAATTAATTCTAAATTTAAATTTATCAATTGGTACGGGTTATGATTGGCTTGAAGTATATAAAAGCGATAATGTAACAATTGATAAAGATGATTTTACATCTCTAAATAAAAATCCTAATTCTACAGGAGGAAGAGGCATTAAAAAACTTGAATGTAGTATTGATGGTGATGATGCTTATTTAATCTTAAAACATGGGCGATCTTGGGGAAATGTGGGCGATTATGAAACTTTTATTATTAAATCTGAAAACAATAAAATAGTTGCTGTTGAAGAAAAAATAGATAATTTTAATGATATTCAATATATTTATACATCTAATGATGAAAAGACTTTAAATTTAGGTGTATTAAAAGATTATACATATGAAGAAAGAGAAGATGGATTAGGTTTTTTAATTAAAAATAATGATGGCCAATTTTCTATTTATTATAATCAAGATTTAGAAAAGGATATTAATAAATCTATTTACATTGGCATCATTAAAATCAATGATAAAGAATATCGATTATATGAAAATGAAACTGAATTTTATTTATTTAATGATGGTGTTTGTTGTATAGGCGAACAAGCGATTAATCGCTTAGATGTTATTAAAATGCTTGATAGTATTGTAATTGAATAATTATTGAATTTTAAATTTAATTGTTAAGATATTTAAGCCGATGAGATTTTGATATATAACTTCATCGGCTATTTTATATACCATTTTAATACCGATGTTTTTAAAAAGATCTTGAGTATTTATAAGTACAAGTCTTTCCTTAGGATTAAAAGGAATACAATCATCTTTAATTCTTAAAATAATATTATTATCTTTATAGATGATGGCAGCTTCTAAAAGATGTTTTTTTATGATCCTTATTGAAGCCATGTTCAACAACATTACTAGACATTTCTTCAAGTGATAAAGCAGCAAAATAAGAAGTTTTATCATTTATATTATGTTCTTTACAAAATATTTGCGCATTAATAGCGACGCTTGTGACACCATTAATGTTTTCGATATTAAAGATTAAGCGATCTTCATCACTTACACAAAAATTATCATCAATTAATAATAATTCATCTTATAATTTAGGCATATGCTTTAAATAAATAAAAATATAAATAGGTGTAATAATCATTGTTAATATAATGCCAATTGGGTTAGCTAACCAAACACCTAAAACACCAATTAATGGTACAAGAATTAAAAAAGGTATTACCATTGAGAAAAAGCCATAAAAAATAGAAACAATATTAACAATTAAATTATGTCCTCTTGCTTGTAAGTAATTTGAATTAACACTACATATTAAAACAAGTGGCAAAGAAGCACCAAAAATGATAGTTATTTGTTTTGCTAATTGATAAACATTAGAGTTTATATCACTAAAGAATATTGAAGAAATTGGTCCAGCAATTATAACGACAATTACGTTAGTACTATCGAATGGGAGTAGAGATAATACAAATAGTATAGATAATAGAAATAAAGAGATATTATTAAGATATCTTTCTATTTGGCGAAATAGTATATAATTATATTAATAAATCGCCAAATAAAAGGAGATGACGATCATGTACAAAGAAAATAACAATGAAGAATTAAAGAGAGAAATGATTGATGACATAAAAAAAGAAATTGTTGCATTTCTTAATAGCGATGGTGGCACCATCTATGTCGGAGTAAATAATGATGGAACAATATATAGTGATTTTTTGAATGAGGACAAAGACAAAATACAATTAAAATTGGCAGGATGGATACAAGATGCTTTTTATCCACTTCCTTCAAATTTGATACGCGCTAATTATAATCAAGATGGTGTATACGTAATAGAAGTAAAAGAAGGAAATAAGAAACCTTATTATTTAAGAGAAAAAGGTCCTAAACCAAGTGGTGTATATAAAAGAGTAGGAACAAGCATTAGAAAATGTAATGATGATGAAATTTTATCTATGATAATGGATTCAAATCATTATGACTTTGAAAGCGATATTTCAGAAAATCAAGATTTAACATTTAAATATTTCAATAGGATATGTGCCGAAAACAGCATAACTTTAAACAAAAAACAAATGACCATAATGGGAATAATCAATTCAAATGGAGCCTACACAAATATTGGATTGTTAATGTCAGATCAATCTCCTATAGAAGTCAAAATTGCTGTGTACGACGATAATATGAATTTTAAAATTAAAAAAACATTTAATGGATCTTTGCTAAAAATCATTGAAGATGTTCAAGATATAGCAGAAAGAATGAACGATACTTCAGCTGTTATTGATACAAACAGTTGGAAAAGAATAGAAACAAAATCATATCCAGGAAAATCTTTAAGAGAAATAATATTAAATGCTTTTTGCCATTCTAATTATTTTATTAGATCAAATATTAAGGTTGAGTTTTTCAAGGATAAAGTAAAAGTAACAAGTCCTGGCGGATTGTTTAATTCTTCAATAGATGATATGTTAAAAGGCGTTCAGACTTATCGAAATCAAAAACTCGTTCATATTTTAGACAAAATGAACTATATAGAAAATTTTGGTACGGGCATTCCAAGAACACTCGAAGCTTATGAAAACAGCGACAGACAACCAGAGTTTTATAATAGTGAAAACTTTTTTATCGTTTATCTACCAAATTTAAATTATAAAGAAGAATCGCCAAATAAATCGCCAAATAAATCGCCAAATAAAATTAACAAAAAAATAAGCGATTTAGGTTTATCAATATTATCAATAGTATCAGATAAGCCCGGAATCAAGGTACCAGAAATTTTTGATATTATTTCTAATACAGATTCAACCATTAATGTGGATAAAATTAGATATTCATTAAAAACTGAATTAAAGGGAATGGTTGAGTTAAGAGGATCTAAAAAAACTGGTGGTTATTATTTAATTAATTAATTCATATGAGTAAAATTTGAGTAAAAAATAATTTGAAAAACAAAATAATACTGATAATAGCGATAAAATAGCACATAAATTATCACAATTTACTACCATATATAGTTAATAATAGGAACAGATTATTGAGTGGGAATAAGACAAGAAAATGAAAAATGCCTTTATTTAAAGGCTTTTTTGATGGCTTTATATAACTTTGAGTAAAAAATCTGAGTAAACTTTGACGATTAATATATGTATTTATTGATTAAAATACTACTACGCTATCGTCAAATCATCGTAATAGTATTTATTAATTGGCATATGTTCAAGTAGGCTATACATCTCAATCAACTAATCTTCATCAATAAGATCACATCTTCTAAACCTTTTATCTTTTATTTCGTGACCCATAATATATTGTATCTGTGTTTCACTAAAACCCAAATTGTAGCAAAGTGTATCAAAGTTTCTTCTCATAGCATATAAGGTTACATCTTTATAATATATGCCAGCATCCATTGCATCTAATCTATCTTCATCAATTTCAGCAACTCTTTTTTTCATTCATATGCAAATCATCTTTAAATATTTTTTACCTACTTTTGCTATATCTTCTGATTTGCATCTTTGAGTATAATTAGTTCCTTTACAAGCAATAGGCAAATCTAGAATGCTATTATATATTTTTCCTTCTTCATCTGCGAAGGGGAAGTTTAGTATAGATTTTAAATATTCCATCCTCTTAAATATATAATCAACATAATCAGAGATTAGTAATATATATCTTGGATCATTATCTGTTTTGGTTCCTGCTTTCAAATGTTGCTATGTAAACTTGTTGATTCAAAGATTCTTAGTTTATAAACATTTTTATAATGTGTGAACTCTAAAATATCACCATAGTTAAGACCGCAATATTTATTTTCTCTTACACTAGTTACAAGACTTGTAGATAAGACAGCTTCTTCACCAATACAAGTAAGAGGATTTTTTAAAAGCATCTCTACAAGTTTTTAATATCATTGACAGACTTGATACTGATGTCTTATATGACGAATGTAATTATGATTAAGATATCAAGTTTGACGATTCTTATATTGAATACATGAACAAAAAATATCCAGTAAGAGAATTTAGTGACTATTTTGGCGAAGAAACCGAATATTGCAATAAAAATTACTATAATTTGTAATTTAGGTGAGGTATTTGCGATTTTCTTGGGAATAATAATATAGGAGGTATTGTAATGAATAACAACAATGTTGCTAGTATTAGCGTAATTACAAAAGAAAATATTATTAAAAAAATCGAAGAATTAAAAAAAGATCTAAATCATTATTCAAAATGCCAGGAAAATGGTCAAAAACAACAAATTGACGCTATATCAAACACTTTAAATATTTTGATAAGAACATTAAAATAGGGCATAATTACGATATTTAGATTAATAACCGGAATATAAAGTTCCGGTTTTATTATAGAAAAATAATATATTATTATTAAAATGGTATTGTAATATCAAAAAATAGGTAGTATAATCAAAAATGTATTAAAGGAGATTTGTTCATGGGAAATTTAGCTTGGAATTTATTTAATTTGACAAGAGGTCAAAACATTAGCGTAGATGAGGTTCTACAAGATTTTTATATTTCTATGAAATTAAAAGAAACTAATAACAATTCATTTGATCAAGATTCATTAATGAAAGTACTAAACTCAACAAAGATTGAAGGGCCAACGTTTAATGGCGATAAAAGGATGTTGGCTTCTATCTATCAAATTGTATATGGAATGAATAATAAAGAAATATTAGATTGTATAACAGAATTGCAAGAAAGCTTTGGCGCAAGAAATGGTGCAAGAATAAATGATGCTCTTGCTAAGAAATTAGTATCAAACATAAAACCTAATATGAATAAAATTTTGGTTTGTGATGCCGAAAAATATGGAACAGTTCTTTATGAAACAATCCAAAACAGTAAAGCTAAATTTTATTTAACAATATATAACGAGAGTACAAAGCATTTGTATAAAGAAATATATAAAGAATTAAATGTAGAGTTTATTGAATCAGATATTTATAAATATGAATTTGTTAATTTGAAGTTTGATTTAATTCTTTGTTTTCCAGTAATGGGTGTAAGAAAATTAGCTGAAGTAGTTCCTGATGAATTTATTAGTAGAGATATGAGCTTTGTCGCAACGCAAAATCTTCTTTATCATTTATCAGCATCAGGAAAATTAATAATAATACTTCCTGCAAAAATTGGTTTTGCAAGTGGCGATGCAAAAACTTTGCGTGAGTATCTTCAAAACAATTACAAAATCAACGAAATCTCATCACTACCAACAAAATTATTCCATCCTTATATGGCAATCAATACTTATTTATTATCAATCAGTAATGGCGAGACAGATGATATTTATTTCAATAAATACGAATTAGATAATGGCGAAATATCATCTAAAGACACAAAACTAGTTTTCTTTGATGAACTTGAGGGATATGCCTCTTGGAATGTAGATATGATTTTCTCATATTCTGATGAATCAATCTTAGAGTACAAAAATTCAAACACTAAAAAGTCTAAACTAAGTGATGTAGCAGAAGTGTTTAGAGGTAAAGCAATACTAAACAAAAGCAGTAATGGTGCTATTGGAGTTTTGAATATTTCAAACATTACGGATACAGGAATTGATTATTCAAATTTAGATTCAATAGATGAAGAAGAAAGAAAAGTATCTAGATATCTATTGCAGGATGGGGATGTATTGATAACAACAAAAGGATTTAATGTTAAAGTTGCTGTCTTTGAAAAACAATCAAGACCTTGCATTGCATCTTCGAATTTATGTGTTGTTAGAACAAATCAAAGATTATTAGATGGTACATATTTAAAATTATTCTTAGAATCTTCAATAGGAATTAAACTGCTTGAAAGTATGCAAAGAGGAACATCGATAGTAAATATTAACTATCAAGATATCTGTCAATTAGAAGTGCCTACTCCTTCTATTGATGATCAGAAGGAAATAGCAAATGAATATAACAAAGGTTTAAAAGTTTATAAGCAAATAATAGATGAAGCTACAGACGCTTGGAACAAAGTTAAAAATAATGTTCAAAGCAGACTATATTAGGAGGATTTATGTTAGGAGCACTAATAGGCGACATTGTTGGTTCTAGATTTGAATGGAACAACAATAAAAGTAAAGAATTTGAACTATTAAATTATAATTGCTTTTTTACAGATGATTCAGTTATGTCTTTAGCTGTAGCAAGTTCATTACTAAAATGCAAAAAAGATTATAGCGATTTAAGTGAAGTTGCTGAAAAAGAATTGCACGAAATAGGGAGAAATTATCCTAATTGTGGTTATGGTGGAAGATTTTATGAATGGATGTTCTCAGATGATTATAAACCATATGGTAGTTATGGAAATGGTTCAGCAATGAGAGTAAGTGCATGTGGCTTTGTAGCAAATTCGATTGATGAGGCTAAATTACTTGCAAGAAAAGTTACAGAAATAACTCATAATCATCCAGAAGGAATCAAGGGTGCTGAAGCTATTGCTGTTGCTATATTTCTTGCAAGGGCAGGAAGCAACATTCTAGAAATAAGAGACCATATAAATGATAATTACTATCAAATGAATTTCAAACTTGATGATATTAGGACAAATTACACATTTGATGTAACTTGCCAAGGATCAGTTCCTCAAGCTATTGAAGCATTCTTGGAATCAAAAAGCTTTGAAGATGCTATTAGGAACGCAATATCAATAGGTGGTGATAGTGATACAATTGCAGCCGTTACTGGTGGTATAGCGGAAGCATATTATGGAATACCAACAGATATTAGAAAGCATGCATTAACATTCCTTGATGAAAGATTGCTTAAAATACTTCTTGAATTTGAAAGCATATATGAAACACCAATGGAAAAAGGAAATGTAAAAATTTTAACAAAGAAATCAATCATGAAAAAAGGAGGTCGTTCTAAAATGATAGAAGAAGCAACAAATAAAGCTGAGAAAGATTTATTGGATACAGAAAACATTTCGGAAGAAACCACATCTCAAAAGTTATTTAATCATTTGTTTGAAGCGTGCAACATTTTAAGAGGGCCTATTAATCAAGATGAATATAAATCATATGTAACACCTATTTTATTTTTTAAGAGAATATCTGATGTATATGATGAAGAAACTGAAAAGGCATTAAAAGAATCAGGTGGAGACAAAGAGTTTGCGTCGTTTGATGAAAATCATAGTTTTAGAATTCCTGATGGATGCCATTGGAACGATGTTAGGAATGCTAGCGTAAATGTTGGGAACGCAATCATTAATGCAATGAGCGGAATAGAAAGAGCAAATCCAGATACGCTAAATGGTGTGTTTAGTTCATTTGATGATGCAACATGGACTGATAAATCAAAACTCTCTGATGATAGATTAAAAGATTTAATTGAACATATGTCATCAATAAAAGTTGGCAACAATAATTACTCAGCTGATGTAATGGGAGATGCATATGAATTTTTAATAAAAAAGTTTGCGGATTTGTCAAAGAAAAACGCAGGTGAGTTCTATACTCCTCGTTCCATAGTTAAATTACTTGTCAATTTGCTAGATCCTAAGCCAGGGGATGAAGTTTATGATCCTGCTTGTGGAACAGGAGGAATGTTAATAGAAGCAATAAAGCACATTAACAATGACAAACTGACTTACGGTCGAATTTATGGTCAAGAAAAAAATCTATCTACCTCTGCAATAGCTAGAATGAATTTGTTCTTACATGGAGCAAAAGATTTCAAGATACTTCAAGGAGACACATTAAGAGAACCTAAATTTTTGAAAGCTGGAAAAGTTCAGCAATTTGATTGCGTAATTGCAAATCCACCATTTTCTTTAGATAAGTGGGGTTCTGATCAATTTTCAGTTGATGCTTACGGAAGAAATATATGGGGCTGTCCAACAGATTCAAACGCAGATTTTGCATGGCTTCAGCATATGGTCTCTTCTATGAATAACAAAACAGGTAGATGTGCTGTCGTTCTACCTCAAGGAGTTTTGTTTAGAGGTGGAAAAGAAGCCGATATAAGAAAACAACTTATAGAATCAGATAAACTTGAATGCGTAATAACACTAGTTAGTGGAGTATTCTATTCGACAGGTGTTTCGGCTTGTATATTGCTGCTAAATAATAATAAGGTTTCAAGCCATAAAGGCAAGATTTGTATGATTGACGGATCAAGATTCTATACGCCAAAAAGAGCGCAAGTGCTTATGACAAAAGATGATATCGATAAAGTCTTTAAAATATATCAGAATTACGAAGATGAAATTGAAGTGTCAAAAGTTATTACAATAAGCGAAGCAAAAGAAAATAATTATTCATTAGCTTTAAACAATTATATAGAAAAGAAAAAAATAAATGTTGCTACACTTGATGAAGTTAAAAAACAATATTTTGAAGCTTATAACAAAATGATAGAGTCAGAAAACAAAATGAAGAAATTGCTAATAGAAGGAGGATACATTAATGAGTAGTGCAAGAATACCACTTGAAGAATTGGAATCCTATTTATGGGGCTCTGCTCAATTGTTGAGAACAAACATTGACGCAGGAGCATATAAACAGTATATTTTCCCATTATTGTTTTTTAAAAGAATTTGCGATGTATATGATGAAGAAACTGAAAATGCATATTCAAAATTTGGGAATGATTATAAAGAGTTTTCTGATGATGAACTTCATACATTTATCGTTCCAAAAGGATATCATTGGAACGATGTAAGAGAATGTACAACGGATATTGGTTTAGCTATTGTCACTGCCTTTAGAAAAATAGAAAAATCTAATGGAAATAAATTGGCTGGTGTGTTTGGAGATGCGGCGTGGACAAATAAAAACCGTCTTCCAGATAGATTGTTGAAAGATATAATAGAACATTTTAGTTCTAAAATATTGTCGATTGCTAATTGTCCTGAAGACGAGCTTGGACAAGGATATGAATATTTGATTAAAAAATTTGCTGACGATAGTGGACATACTGCTCAAGAATTCTACACTAATAGAACTGTTGTTCATTTGATGACAGAGATTCTTCAACCAAAATCAGGTGAGAGTATATATGATCCAACTTGTGGAAGCGCAGGTATGTTGATATCAACGATTGCATATTTGAAAGCAAAAGGTGAAGAATGGCGTAACGTTTCAGCATATGGCCAAGAGATAAACGCATTAACATCTGCTATTGGAAAAATGAACTTGTTTCTTCATGGGGTAAAAGATTTCCATATAGTAAACGACGATACTTTAAAAAACCCTGCATTCGTTGAAAATGGAGAATTGATGAGATTTGATATGTGTCTTGCAAATCCTCCTTATTCAATATCACAATGGGATAGATCGGCGTTTGAATCTGATAAATATGGAAGAAATTTCTTGGGAGTTCCACCACAAGGAAGAGCAGACTATGCATTTATTCAGCATATACTAAAAAGTCTTAAACCAGATTCTGGTAGATGTGCAATACTTTTACCTCATGGAGTTTTGTTTAGAAATGAAGAAAGCAAGATGAGAGAAGAACTAGTAAAAAGCGATTTGCTAGAATGTGTAATTGGACTTGGACCAAACTTGTTTTATAACGCTCCTATGGAAGCTTGCATCATTATTTGCAAAACAAATAAACAACATAATAGATGTGGACAAGTCTTATTCATCAATGCAGTTAATGAAATAACAAGGAAAAATGCACAGAGTTATTTGGAAAATGAACATATAAATAAAATCGCAGGTGCCTATTTCTCTTATAAAGACATAAATAACTTCGCAAAATTAGTCACGATAAATGATATAGCAAATAATAATTATTCGTTGAGCATACCATTATATGTGAGAGCAGAAGAAATTAATAATGAGCCTGATAACAAAAGCACAAGAGAACATATAGAATCATGGCTTGAGGCCTCCAATGATATGAAAGCAAATTTTGATTTATTGAATCAAATGTTAGATAAGGAGGAAATTAAATGAGCAAAGTTAAATTTGGCAATATAGCAAGAGAACACAAAGAAACATTAAAAAACGACAAGTCGAATATGGCTATCGTAGGACTTGAGCATTTAATTCCTGGGAATATCAAATTAATTAATTGTGACTACAACAAATCAAACACATTTAAAAAAGTGTTTAGAAAAGGCAATGTGTTGTTTGGACGTAGAAGAGCATATTTAAAAAAAGCTGCTTATGCAGAGTTTGACGGAATATGTTCTGGAGATATCACCGTAATAGAAGCTATTCCTGGTAAGATTTCTCCATCACTATTACCGTTTGTAGTTCAAAATGATAGATTCTTTGATTACGCGGTTGGCAAGTCGGCTGGTTCGTTATCACCTAGAGTAAAATGGGAAGATCTAAAAGAGTATGAGTTTGAATTGCCTGACACCATAGAAGAACAAGAAAAAATAGCAGAATTACTGTGGTCAATGGTTGATACAAATGATAAATACAAAGAACTTATTATAAAAACAGATGAACTAGTTAAATCTCAATTTATCG
>JAFRCV010000020.1 GCA_017404205.1 Erysipelotrichaceae bacterium | reverse complement strand
GTAATGTCACCTTTCCTTTCATAAAATAGAGCTTGAACAATTCTATTTTAAGGAAAGGTGACATTATTTGTACAACAGATATCGCATACCCGCATAGCGGGTAGTTTTTGTTCCTCACGGAACTGTGTAAACACTCTATAATAAAAAACGAGTTCATTGAACTCGTTTTATTATTTATCTTTATTCTTTAATAATCTAGGTGAATGTTTTTGATTAAGCAATAAGATAAATCTTGAGATTGAGTAACTTAATACGATTACGGCTGCCATTACTGAAATATTGCCAACAGGATTTTCACTTATTCTAAAGAATGGATAAGGACCATTTACAACATTTAATACATTTAAAACGATTAAGATTGTTCCATATATTAATGTTGCAAGTGTGCCAAGCCAAATAGTCTTCTTTTTATTGAGTCTTCTATCACCTTCAAAAAAGCCAAAAGAAATAAAACTAATAACTGGACACAATAAGTGCTGATATAACATATCGTCTTGGAATAATAGTATTTTTAGATTAGCAAAATAACCACCACCAGGTATCCAAACTTCTACTGGTGCCAAATATGCCACAACAACAATAAATGTTACCATCAAGCATACTGTTGCCATAAATCTAGTAATCATTACCCATAACGGCATATCTTGTTGTTTCTTTTTTATGAATAAGAATATTACATATAGTATGCTAGACACTAGACACAAAATATTAGAATCAACAGTATAATATACAAATAGTCCTATTCCATATGTTGAAAAGGCAATTAATGTTCCAACAATGCCTAAACATACTAATACAATATTCAATAATAATGCGATTTTTTCATTTTTATTCATTATGCGCTAACCTTCTTTACTAGTTCTTCTAATAAATTGTCGCTATATTCTTCAATTCTTCCTTCATCTGCTAAATTAGCCAAATATGGATCAATTGGAAGTTTACCTGTAATATCTAAACCATATTTATTCGCAACGTTTTCTGTATCGTCATTATTATAAATGTTTATTTTATTGCCACAATTGTCGCATTTAACATAAGCCATATTTTCAACTAAGCCAACAATTGGCACATTTACTTGATCAGCCATATTTATAGCTTTGCCTACAACCATTGATACAAGTTTACTAGGAGTACTTACCATAACTACTTCATCAACAGGTATTAATTGAAAAATAGAAATAGCTACATCGCTTGTTCCAGGAGGCATATCAATCAACAAATAATCTAATTCTCCCCAATGAACTTCGCTATAGAATTGTTTAACAATCCCTCCAAGTATAGGTCCACGCCATAATACAGGTGTCTCTTCTTCATTTAACATCATATTTACCGAAACAGCTTTGATGCCAAGTTTTGTTGAATTTGGCATAATTCCTTCTTCATCACCATATAGTGGTTCATTGATACCAAAAATCTTTGGAATTGATGGTCCTGTGATATCACTATCAAGAATACCAACTTTATATCCTTTTTTAGCTAATTCAACAGCTAATAAAGATGTAACCATTGATTTACCTACGCCACCTTTGCCACTCAATACAGCGATAATTTTCTTAATATTTGTATCTTTTGTTGGTGTAGCTTTTTCAATACGTCCACCACAATCCTTGCCGCATGATTCACAATCATGGTCACATCCTTCTTGTTTAGAAGCACAAGAATCGCATGCTCCATCACAATTTTCATCATAAAATTCACAATTTTCGTTTTTGTTTATCATATTAACTCCTATTCAAATAAGTTTTCACTTTCTTCATCACTTGTATATTCAGGTAAATCAGGAAGTTCATTAAGTGTTACAAGCTTAAAACTATCCATAAATTCATCTGTTACTTCATATAGTATTGGTCTTCCTGGTGCATCCGATCTACCAGCTTCTTTAATTAAATTTCTTGCCAATAGTTTTCTAAGCATCATATCAGCACCAACACCTCTTAATTCTTCAATTTCAATTCTTGTTACAGGTTGTTTATATGCAATGATCGCTAATGTTTCAAGAGCACTTTGTGATAAAGTGTTTTGTTTAGTTGTATGGAATAATTCTTGTGCATATGGATAAACATCTTTTTTAGAAACAAATTTGTAATTCTTTCCATAAGCCACAAGTTCTATACCATATATTTCACTTGCATATTTATTTTGAATATTTCGCAAAATAACTTCTGTATCTTCAAGTGATTTATCAAGAACAATCGCTAACTGTTCAGCTTTTACACCATCATCACCAACAATATATAGTAGTCCTTCTACTATAGCTTCAATGTTTCCAGGTTGTTCAACATCGCTTTTACTTAGTTTTTCAACTTTTTTTACTAAGCTTTCTTTTTCAATAGCTTCAATTTCTTCTTTAGTTAATTCAATACCCGTTATGTAACTTTCTAATTTATTCATATTCGCTTCCCTTTTTAAACCATATCTTTTCATCATTATCGATAGTAAAAATCAAAAAGTGATCTTTTGCCATAACTAAGACAGCTAAAAAAGTCACTATACATTCATGTATAGAATGACAATCATCTAATAATGTTTCAAAATCAAATGATTCTGGTAAATTTATTAATCTAGATTTAATTTGTAGAATACGATCTTCTGTTGAAATTTCTTTAGCTGTTATTTTTGTTTCAAAAGGCTTAGATAATTGTAATCTTCTTAGGACTTTATTCATGGCTTTTAATAAGTCATATGGATTTCCTTCTAGTTTTTGATCTTCAATATTATTACTATTCTTTACAACTTCATCATAAGAAATAGGTTTAGCTAATAAATCTTGTCTATCAACATAAGCATCATAAAGAGTAGAAGATATTTCTTTATATTTTTGGTATTCCAATAATCTTCTAACTAATCTTTCTTTAGGATCCTCTTCATATTCATCATTTAAATCTTCACTTGGTTTAGGTAACAATTTCTTTGATTTATATTCAATAAGTGCTGCTAGCTCTACTAAATATTCACTTTCTACTTCTAACTTTAATTTTTCCATTTCATGTAAATATTTAATATATTGATCAGTTAATACTTCCATATCCAAGTCAAAAATATCTAATTCTTTTTCATGAATTAGATGAAGCATTAAATCTAAAGGTCCTTCAAACCTCATTGTTTCAACTGTAAATCCCATAATAACTTAATAATTATATCATAATTGATATTATGATATTATAGGTATGGTGAAAGCGTTTTTATACCGATTTACTCAATTGACTTGGGGAATAATTCAAACTTTTTTAGGTTTTTTATTATTTCTTTTAAATATTAAAAATAAACATCAAAGTTATAATGGTGCAATTATCACTTATTGGCCAAAAAAAGTTGGTATATCACTTGGAATGTTTATCTTCAGCTATCAAGATAAAGACATGATAAGACATGAATATGGTCATACAATTCAATCTTTATTCCTTGGACCATTATATTTAATAATTGTTGGCATTCCATCATTTATTTGGGCAAACCTGCCTTACTTTATTAATAAAAGAAAAAACGAACATATAACATATGACTCATTTATCATTGAAAAAAACGCAAACATTTTAGGAGGAAAAATATGAGAGTTGGAATCGCAAATGATCATGCTGCTACAGATTTAAAGTTTAAAGTCATGGAACATTTAAAAGAGGAAGGCTATGAAGTAATCAATTATGGATTTGATACACATGATTCAGTTGATTATCCAATAGCTGGTGAAAAACTAGCTATGGGCATCAAGAATAATGAATGTGACCTAGGTATAGCCATTTGTGGAACAGGCGTCGGTATTTCTATTGCTTGCAATAAAGTAAAAGGAATTAGAGCTGGTGTATGTTCGGAAACAAAGACAGCAGCTTTAATTAGAGAGCACAACGATGCTCAAATAATTGCTTTTGGCGCAAGAATTGTTGATGAAAAGACGGCTTATGAATTAGTAGATACTTTCTTAACTACACCATTTTCTAATGGTGAAAGACATATTAAAAGAATTAATATGTTAAAAGAAATTGAAGATAGACAATAATAAACGTATTGTAAGCCAAATGAAATGGAAAAGATAATATGTTCTAACGGGTGGGTATTAAAGGCTCAAGTTGGTTCGCATAGGCAATATGCTCACCCTACAAAAAAGGAAAGGTAACAATACCCTTTCTGGTTGAAAATTCAATACTTAAACAAGCTCAAGTGAACTACTCGGCTACAAGTAACCGAGCTTCCTGATTCAACCACTACTGCTAGGCTGCACATAATCGTGCTGGCTAGTCTTACACAGTGTCCACAGGCGTTTAGTTTGGGCTATTCCATCCCTACTGTAATATTTAGTTTAGGCTGCTTTGAAAGACTCGTTCAGTATACGTAGTCCTTCACGTAAGATGTTGATAGCGGCATTCT
>JAFRCV010000019.1 GCA_017404205.1 Erysipelotrichaceae bacterium | reverse complement strand
GAAGGGATAAAGTCTTTTCTTTACTCAAAATCTTATACATAAATATAAAAACCTCCTGTAATTACTATACAAGAGACAAAAAAATGGGTGGTGACATTTTCAAAAAATCAAAAGGTGACAAAATCAAAAAATCTTAACATATGAAGTCTTTTCTTTACAAATCTTCTAACTTTTGATAATATAAATAAGCGCTATGGAGGGGTAGCGAAGTGGCTAAACGCGGCTGACTGTAAATCAGCTCCCAACGGGTTCGGCAGTTCGAATCTGCCCCCCTCCACCACTTTAGTTGGGATGTAGCCAAGCGGTAAGGCAACAGACTTTGACTCTGTCATCGCGCTGGTTCGAATCCAGCCATCCCAGCCAGATGACCCGGTAGCTCAGGCGGTAGAGCATTTGACTTTTAATCAAAGGGTCCGGGGTTCGATTCCCCGCCGGGTCACCACTTTACCGCAGGTGTAGTTCAGTGGTAGAACTTCAGCCCTCCAAGCTGACTATGTGGGTTCGATTCCCATCACCTGCTCCATTTATTCTCGCATTAGCGAGTTTTTTTATTCTTGCCCAATATCTACTTTGTTTAATTTATTTATTAATGAAAAACAATTAAAAATGTCTTTGAAAGAAGACATCGTAAGTGTTATTAAAGATAGTTTTAATGAATGTAAAGACACTTCTTATAAAGATACTTTGTTGACAATTAAATAAATAGTTAATCAATTAGATTAACTATTTATTAATAATATTAAATATTTTTGAGAATAAATGATAATTGTGTTTATTTAATAATCTAAAATAACGATGTTTGTTATCTTTAAATTGTTTTAAATACTTATTCTTTTTCCAATTTGGAAAATTGTCATTTAAATTATTCCATAACAAGTCAATTGTTGTAATTCTTTCTTTTCCAGAAATTAAACTAGCGCGTTTAAATGGTTGACCCAGCATATATTTGATGGTGGCATATTCAAGTTCATCATGATATTTTTCAAACAATTCTTTTTCTTTATAATAATCATAAATTGTATGCCAATTAAAAACCATCTGTTTAACTTTATCATCATAGACATGGATTAAAGAACCTGGTCTTTGAACATAATGAACAAAGGCTTTATTTACCTTTGAAAAATTATTAATATATGGAGCGTTTTTAAATAAATAAACAACATCTTCGTTATATGATTCTTTGAATTCAATACCGATTTCTTTAAATAAAGATGTCTTATATATCTTATTCCATAAGGCGCTATATAAATGAACCATCATTTCTCTATTGTTTGAATACTCATCTTCTTTATATTCAACTTCATGATCATCATAAGTAAAATAATAATCGCTATAACACCAATCGGCATCGTTTTCTTTTGCCTTGTTGTATAAAGATTCATACATATCTTTATCACAATAGTCATCACCATCTAAGAAGCCAAAATATTCACCATGTACTTTACTTAAACCATAATTTCTGCTAGATGAGACATTGCCATGTTCCTTTATATAGCCAAACACTTTATTAGGAAATTCTTTCATTAATGAAAAAATAATATCCCACGAATTATCAGTTGAACCATTATTAACAACGATGATTTCAATATCATCTAAACTTTGATCAGTTAAAGATCTAATAGCTTTTTCAATATATTGGCCATTGTTGTAGCATGGCACAATTACACTAACTTTATACATTTTTTAAAACCTTTATTGAATAATCAACAGTTCTTTTTAATCCTTCCTCAAAACTTACTTTTGGTTTCCATCCATAATCGTTTATTGCGTGAGTGTTATCTAATAATGTATATTTTAATACTTCATGTTCAAGAACTTTACCATTAATGGGATAAGCACCTTCATAAAGACCTGGATAATTAAACCAATAATGATTTGTATCTAAATATTTAGCCTTTATATCTTTGCCCATATAATTTCTAATAATTTCATACATTTCGTTAATTGTGTGTGTTTCATTAGAAGCTACATTGATAATGTCAAACCCACTTTTGTTCATTGCCAAAATGGCTAAATCAACTAAATCATCGACATAAATAAAATCTCTTTTTTGTTCACCTGTTGAATGAAGTTCAGGAGAGCGATTATAAAATAATTCTCTAATTAAATAACCAGCAACTGGTGGTTGTAATCTTAAACAATCTAGATGTGGTCCATAAACATTAGCGAATCTTAAAACAGTTACATTCATGTTGTAAACTTCACAATATGATTTACAAAATCTTTCTGCTGAATATTTGCCTAAAGAATATATTAAATGTGGATCATTAACTTTTTCTTCTTGTGAAGGAAAAATGTCAGTATTCTCATAAACTGCACTCGTACTTGAAAATATCACTTTTTTAACACCATATTTTCTTGCGGCTTCAAGTATATTGATTGTGCCAACAACATTTGTTTCAATCGCTAAACTTGGATTTAGTTGACAATCAGGAAGTGGTGTAATAGCAGCGATATGATAAATATATTCAAAATTACCTTCTTTTATTAAATTGTCAATAAAATCTTTGTGAAGAATGTCATCTCTAATTATTTCATCATTAAATGTTTTGTCTTCAAAAATCAAATTATCTTCTTTGCCATAAGAAAAGTTATCTAATAAAGTTACATCGTGGCCCTTTTTATATAAAGCATACGCAAGTTGTGAGCCAATAAAACCAGCAGCCCCTGTTATTAATATTTTTGACATATTATTATCCTTTTAAATGTTCAATTCCACATAATGTGCGATATAAAATAGACATCATTAAATGATCAAATATCATATGAATATCTTCGGTTACTTGCATAGAATTAACTGGAACATGTAGATTAATATCACTTAATTCTTTTAATTTGCCACCATTATAGCCAGTTAGTCCAATAATCTGGTTGCCATTTTCTTTTGCATATTCAACGGCATTAATAACGTTTTTAGAATTACCAGAACCAGAAATAGCAATAATAATATCGTTCTTTTTTAATTTATTTTTTAATTGAAATCTAAATACTTCCTCAAAGCCAATATCATTGGCAATGGCCATCAATGTTGAAACATTATCATTTAAACAAATGAAATTAAATTTCTTTTCAAGATGTTCAGAAACGCCTTTATTAAAATCATTCACAAAATGACTAGCGGTAGAGCTTGATCCACCATTGCCAAAAATATAAATTGTTCCTTCATTATTTAGGGTTTCAACTAAAAGATTTAATGCCCTATCAATTTCATCAACATCAAGTTTTTCCAATATGCTTCTTTCTAAATCTATATAATCTTTAATTTGTGTGCTGTAATCCATAAGTTCTCCTATATATATATTAATTGACTGCCTTTTTCTTCAAATTCAAAATCAATCAATTCATAATCTTTAACATTATTCAAAACATTTTCTCTAGCTTCTTTTGGAACATAAACCAACAAGAAGCCTCCGCCACCTGCTCCAAGTATTTTGCCGCCAAGACCACCAAGTCTTTTGATTCGATCATATAATTCATCAATTTCAGGTGTTGTAACATCTTTTGAGAATGTCTTTTTTATTTGCCAAGCTTTGTCGAATTCTTCTCCCCATGAATCGATATCACCATTGATTAAATAGTTGACATTGCGATCAACCGCTCTTACTAATTCATCAATCTTTTTTTGATTAGAATTATTGGCATCTTGTTGTTCTTTAAGTATTTTAAAACTATTTCTTTTGCCCGAATTTACACCAACATAAAATAATAATAAATTGTCTTTTAAAGCTTGAATATTTTTTGGATCACAAGGAACTTTTTCAGCTGTTAAAGTCCAATCAGCATAGAAACGATACTTTCTAAAACCGCCAAAAGCCACAGCTAATTGATCTTGAATTCCACAAGGCTGTCCATTTAAATCTCTTTCAATATGATAAGCTTCTTTAGCAAGTTGTAAAGGACTAACTTCTTCACCTTTAAATGCATGTAGTGCGTTTAGTACGCCTACTGTTAAAGCGCTACTTGATGAAAGCCCAAGACCAGCATTAGATATGGATATTTCACTAGAATAAAATATTTCTAATCCACCTTCAATATTTAAAAATTTTAAAGCATTTCTTATAATGTCATGCTTAATTTCATCAACACTATCAACAAGTTCATTTCCATAATAGACAATTCTAATTTTATTATCTCTTCTTTTATTGATAGTAATGTAAATGTACATATTAATGGCCGTTGAAACAACGGAACCATAACCTATTTCGGTATTTTGAAAATAATTAGCTAAATCGCTACCACCACCAAAAAACGACATTCTTAAAGGTGTTTTACTGACAATCATTTTCTTTCTCCAATTTCAATATATAATCAACTGCTTCTTCAAGTGGATGAGAAGTCGAAACCATCATACATTTGCATCCAGCATCTGCTCCTGCATGCATATCTCTTTCATCATCACCTAGCATCCAACATTTAGTTAAATCAAAATTTAAATCTTTTTGAGCTTTAAAAAACATACCTGGTTTAGGTTTGCGACAATCACAACCTTCATCCCAATGATGAGGACAATAATAAATGTGTTTAATTGCATATTCACCTAAATCATCGTTCATCTTCTTATTTATGGCTTCAAATTGTTCAATGCTCATAACACCTCTTGCGATACCTGCTTGATTTGTCACCATAATTAAATCATAGCCATTATCGACAAGTTTTTTAATTGCTTCTTTAGCATTAGGAAGCCAAATAAAATCTTCGGGTTCAATAATATAACGTGCTTTTTGTGGTCTCACATTTATGGTTCCATCACGATCAATAAACATATATTTTTTATTAGAAAAGAATTCTTCTGTTAAAGCAATTCTTTCATATGAACCAACGGAATAATAACGATGAGCAGTTAGCTTTGCGTATAACTTTCCTTCTTCAACAAGTTTAGGATAAACAATTTTTTCAAAGTTTTCATTTTCATTTGGCATATATTTGAAAACTTCTTTATTAACTAAAGCATAGCCGATATCTACACCAGATAGATTAGGTGTAGTTCTTTTTTTATCATAAGTTAAAACTTTTCCAGTTTCTTCTTCAATTATTAAGTTGCTTTTTGTGTAGTTATCCTTATTTTCATAAGCTGAAAACTCTATTAAAGCATCATTTCTAAAATAATCCAAAACAAGCCCTTTAAAATCAATAGGACAATAATTATCACAATACATAAATAAAAAATCATCATCATATAGTTCAAGGCCATTTAATAGTCTTAATCCGGTTTCATATTCAACTGGTGTTACACTATATTTAATTTTTATTCCCCACTTTGATCCATCACCAAAATAATCAATTATTTTTTCTGGCAAATAACCGAGTAATAAAACTATTTCTTCTATTTCAAAACTCTTAACTTGTTTAATTAAATATTCTAAAAATGGTTTTCCATTAAATGGATACATTGGCTTAGGGTTTGTGTCGGTAAAGGGTTTAAGTCTAGTCCCATAGCCTCCAGCCAAGATTACTGCCTGTCTAATCTTCTTTATTTCCATACATTAATGATAACATATAAAGCATTTAGGCTTTGAATGAAAAAGGTAGCTGAGCAACTAATCAAATAATGGGGTCGAATAATATCTTTCGCCAGTATCAGGCAATATCGCAACCACATTTTTACCTTTACCAAGTTTTTTAGAAAGTTTGATTGCTGCTGCAACATTAGTACCTGAGCTAATACCTGCAAGTATGCCTTCTTTTAAAGCTAATTGTTTAGCTACTTCAATAGCTTCTTCATCGCTTATTAAACAAATCTCATCATAGATGCTTTGGTCTAATATTGAAGGAATAACACCGTCGCCAATCCCCATTTGAAAATGTGATTCAATATTTTTGCTTCCAGATAAAATGGCCGCTTTTTCAGGTTCAAGTGCCCAAATAATAATATTTGGATTGTTTTCTTTTAAAACCTTGCCAACACCTGTAATAGTGCCACCAGTACCTATGCCTGAAACAAAGCCATCTATTTGTTTTAAATCAGCAATTATTTCTCTTCCGGTTTTTTCTTGAGCTAAGACATTAGCCTTATTATCAAATTGGCCAGGCATGAAGTATAAAGGATCTTCAGCATATTTTTGAGCTAGTTTTTTACATCTTCTAATGCATTCGCCAATATTATCTTCATCATGAATAAGTTCAACTTTAGCTCCATATCTTTCAATTATTTTTCTTCTTTCTAATGACACAGAATCAGGCATGATAATTAATACTTTATAGCCTTTAACTGCCCCAATCAAAGCCAAGCCAATCCCTTGGTTACCGCTTGTTGCTTCAACTATTGCCATATTTTTATTAAGAATGCCATCTTCTTCGGCTTTTTTAATCATCTCAAAAGCTGTTCTTGTCTTAATAGAGCCACCAATATTAACGCCTTCATATTTTACATAAATATCACCACCATCAACAGGCACTAAGTGTTTTAATTTAATAAGTGGTGTTTTGCCAATTGCATCTAATATTGAATCATAAATCATAATTACATCTTTTCTAAGGCTTCAATGCCAAGCAAATCGAAAGCATTCTTTAGAACAATTCTAATTGCTTCAAGTAAACACAACCTTTGATTAGTTAATTCTAAATTATTCTCATCAATAATCTTATATGATCCATAATATGAATGGAAATATTGAGCTAGTTTTTGAATATAATTACATAATTTATTTGGAGCTCTAGTAACTGCAGCATCTTCTATTACTGCACCAAATTCATTTAAATGTTTTAAGATATTAGTTTCTTTTTCGTTATTTAATAATGTATAACTATCAAGTCGCTTAAAACCTTCTGTTTGTCTTAATATTGAGCATATGCGCGCATATGCATATTGTGCATAATATACAGGATTCTCATTACTCTTTGATCTAGCTAAACCTAAATCAAAATCAAATTGAGTATCTAAAGCCTTGCTTAAAAAGAAATATCTTGCGGCATCAACACCAACATCATCACACAATTCTCTTATTGTTATTGCGTTGCCTGTTCTTTTTGACATCTTAACTTCAACACCATTTTCTACAAGTCTAACCATTTGAATGATGTCAACATCCATACAATCTTTTGGATAGCCCAAAGCTATTAAAGCTGCTTTCATACGTGGAATATATCCATGATGATCTGCACCCCAAAGATTAACCAATTTATCATAGCCTCTTTCAAGTTTATAAACATGATTAGCTATATCTGGTGCTAAATAAGTATAAAATCCATTTTGTTTCTTTAATACACGATCTTTGTCATCGCCATATAATGTTGATTTAAACCATAAAGCACCTTCAGCTTCATATGTTAAGCCTTTTTCAACCATTGTATTGATAGCTTTATTAACACGATCTTCATCAACAAGTTTTTGTTCAGAAATCCAAGAATCAAATTCACAGCGATAATACAATAAATCATTTCTAATTCTTTCCATCTCTAAACGATAACCTTCTTCTTTAAAGAAAGCTAACGCTTCTTCATGAGGAACATTTAACCATTTATCGCCATATTCATCTTTTATTCTTAAAGCAATATTTTTAACATCTTCACCATGATAACCATCATCTGGTAATTTAAAATCTTTACCAAATGCTTCTTTATAACGAGCATCGATTGATTCTGCCAACATATTCATTTGATTGCCAGCATCATTAATGTAATATTCTCTCAATGTTTCATAGCCAGCAAATCTTAAAATACGAGCTACACTATCGCCCCACGCTGCACCCCTTGCATGCCCCAAATGAAGTATGCCTGTAGGATTAGCACTGACATATTCTAATAAAATCTTTTCTTTTTTCTTTTCATTGCTTCGACCAAAGTCGCCTTGTTTATCAAATATCACATTGATAACATCAGCCATTGCATCTTTCTTAAGCCAAAAATTAATAAAACCAGGTCCAGCAATTTCGACCTTTAATATTTCTTTGCTATTTAAGTAATCTTTTAGTTTTAATGCTATATCAGTGGGCTTATTTTTCAGTTCTTTAGCAAGGCGCATGGCAATATTACTTGAATAATCACCATTATTACTGTCACGAGGAATTTCGATATTGATCATCCCTTCTTCTAAATCTAAGCTATAAGCTTCTTTTATTGCCCCACGTATAAGCTTTACTAAGTTTTCTTCTATCTTATTCATACGCATAAATTTTAACATAAAGTTAATATTAAATTGATATTTATCTTTCAATATGATAAAGTAATAGTGCACGAAATGTCTTCGTAGCTCAGTGGATAGAGCAACCGCCTTCTAAGCGGTAGGTCAAGCGTTCGAATCGCTTCGAGGACGCCATTAAAAAGATAAAAGCCGTTAAGGCTTTTTCTTTATGTTTGTTATAATGAACATATGTTGAAAGTAAATTCCGAAATTAATACTTTAAAGAAAGTATTATTGCATAGACCAAATGTTGAATTAAATGTTTTAAATGAAAATAATAAACAAGAATATCTTTTTGATGAGTTGCCTAATTTAAGTATTGCTCAAAAGGAACACGATTATTTTTCAAAGATATTAAATGACAATAATGTAGAAGTTGTATATATATTAGATTTGATGAAAGAAGTTTTAGATTCAAATAATGTTAAAGAATCTTTTATTAAAGACTACTTAAAACAAGCTAATTGTGATGATGAGAAAATCTATAATGAATTCTTAAAGATAAATGATAATAAAGAGTTATTGTTAAATACTTTCTCTGGATTAAATGGAAAGCTTCAGGCTTTACCTAATTTGTATTTTACAAGAGATCCTTTCACGATAATCGATAATGGAATCGCCATCTATAATATGCATACAAATTTAAGAAAAAGAGAAACAATATATGGTGAATACATAAATAAATATCATGATGATTTTAAAGGTCATAAATACTATGCACCAAATTTTGATTATCAAATTGAAGGTGGCGATGTTATTTTGTTGAATAAAGATATTATCGCTATAGGTGTTTCAGAAAGGACAACACTAAATGCTGCTAAAGAATTAAGTGAACGTTTAATAAGCAATAGTATCATTAAACAATCTTTAATTATGGAAATCCCTAGTAAAAGAGCTTGTATGCATCTTGATACAGTATTCACACGTTTTGATGAAAATAAATTTGTTATTTATAAAGAAATATATGACAATTTAAAACTAAAATTAATAAATGAAAAAGGTATTTTTGATATAAGTGAAAGTATTGAAATCACATTGGAAAAACTATTAAACATCATCGATATTAAATTATTAATATGTGATGATGAAATTGAACAATGGAATGATGCTTGTAATACATTATGCATAGGTCCTAATAAAATCATTGTTTATGATATTAACAAAAAAATGAACAAACGCTTTAAAGAATTAAACACCGTTGTCTATGAACTTCCTTCAAAGGAACTTGTAAAAGGAAGAGGTGGACCTCATTGTATGTCGATGCCTCTTATTAGAGAATAATTACCACATATTTGTTAAATTACCATCATTTAGATAATAAGTATCCATAAAGATAAATTCATCCCAAACCTTTTTTATTTCTTCATGATTAAGTTTTGTAACAACTAAAGCTGATATATCATCTTTTGGTGTTGCTTCACTGATATAAAAATTGTTTTCATCTTTTCCAATGATGATACCAATATGGCCACCAGTATAATCGCTATGTACTAAATCACCAACTTTAACATCTTTAATCGTTTTATCATCAACTCTTTTTAATTCACCTATATCGGTTAATGATTTAGTAGATTTTGAAAAACCCGCTCCAATGTCTCCACAATCAAAACCACCATTATAAATTGCCCATGTCACAAAGCCACTACAATCAAGGCCATTGTAATCAACTGCTTTTATATTTTCAGAATACAATAAACAGCCCCATGTTTGTGGTTTGGTATTTGAACCTTTTAAAAAGTCATAACGACTTTCATCTAAATATAGACCTTTTAAATAATAGCGTCCTTCTCCATCAATTGAATCTAAATCTTGTCTTCCCCATTCATAAAAATAATTAATTTTATATGGAAAATTGAGTGTTAAAAAGCGTGCCGCTTCTACTACTGCTGCCCTGCTTTGATATGTAGCATCTTCAATACGATTAGCTAATATTTCATCTAATAAATTATTTTCTTCTTCACTATATTTGCCACAAGGAAGCATTTCTTTATTATCATCAAATTCTTTCGGTGCTTTTATTATTAAATCACTTACAATAAGTTCTCTACTTGCATAATGATTTAGAAAATATGCTGTCAATTTAGCTTTACCAACCTTTTTAGCTATAACCTTTCCATCATTCAATGAAATAATATCTGGATTATCATTCACCCATTCAACTTTTTTATTTGTATAACCTTTTACATTTAATTGATATGTATAAGTATATTCTTCACCTATCGCTAAATAATGTAAATTGTGATTGTTAATCTTAAAATCAACAGCACATAAATCTTCATTTGTACCTACTTCATATAAATTGTTTCGATATTTTAAATAATAGTATTTTAGATTGTCTTTTAATGTGAAAGTAATTGAATGATCATTAATCTTTTGAAAGCCTTCATCATTTAAATCAACATTTAAATGATCACTTTCAATTACATAGACATCACTTGGACCTTTATATGTTATTTCGATTAAATCATCATCATTTAAAAAGATATTAATTTCATATGGAATTTTTGTGTTAGTAATATTTGTGTTGTATGCAAAAATGATAATACCGATAGCTATTATACAGATGGTGCTTATTAAAATCAGAAAGTTATTTTTATTTTTCATTTATTAAATATATAGCCAAAAGAAACATCCTCTAAGAATAATTGAAAATAAGATAAAAGAAATAAGTAGTCTGAAGAATGAAAATCTTGGACGATATGTATAAAAGCGGAAATTTGAATTATTGTAGTTGTTTGTATCATGACTATTGTTTTGGTAATAGTTTTGGCTAGCTCTTTTGAAGAATTCTGCAAAGTCTTGATCATTATAAAAATTATAATAATTCGTTCCATTATTTTGATTGTATGCTTGTTGTTGATATTGACTAGGATTTTTTATCTGATCATATGCTGCATTGATTTCTTTCATTTTTGAAGCAGCTTCTTCATTATTAGGATTTAAATCAGGATGATATTTTTTAGCCAATTTACGATAAGCATCTTTAATCTGTTCTTCGCTTGCGTCTTTACTGACGCCTAATACTGTATAAGGGTCTGTCATTTAAGCCTTTCTTTCAAATTTATAACCGCAATTCTTGCATGTTATTATAATGCGTCCTTTGCCCTTAGGAACTCGTAAATGTTTTTTGCATTTAGGGCATGTGTAGAATCGATATTCTTTTCTTTGATTAATTCTTGTTTGAAGATAATTTCTTTTACTTAAATATTTTGCATTTTCAGCTTTTCTTTTCGCTATATTCTTTGAGAATATTCTGAAATACATATAAATTATCAATATCCAAATAATAAGTGTAAAAATCATCTTTATAATTGGAACACTTATTATTATCGATAATATCATTAACAAAATAATTGGAATGAATAAAAATCTTCCAAGTTCATCATATCCGTTTCTACCATACATAAACTTATATATGGCATTTCTAATTCTATTTAACATAGTTTAAGTATATTGTAATTTTGTGAATTTTACTTGAATTTAGCACTCTTTTATTAAATAAATGAAAATATTTTCATTTTTATGTAAAATTTACGCAATAGTCTTGCAAAAGAACAATGGTAATGGTATCTTTTAAATATGAATAAAAACGAAAACAGAAGTTATTACTATTATTATTACTTTAGAATAATGAAGTAAGGCTTTTGTGCTACTGTTTTTATTAATGTTGGTCGCACGAAGCAAAAGGTGGTGCGGCTTTTATTTTGTAAGGAGAAATCTATGAAAAAATTATTTCTTATTCTACTGGCTTGTCTAATGCTTGCAGCTTGTGGAAGTAAAAACGAAGATGGTGAAAAAACCTACAATGTTGGTGTATTACAACTTGTTCAACATGCAGCACTTGATTCGGCTACACAAGGTTTTAAAGATGCTTTAAAAGATAAACTTGGTGATCGAGTTGTTTTTGATGAACAAAATGCATCTGGTGATCCAACAAATTGTTCTATTATTTCTAATCAATTTGTTGCCAACAATGTTGATTTAATCTTTGCCAATGCTACGCCAGCTTTACAAGCAGCTGCAACTGCTACTGGTGATATTCCAATTGTCGCAACTTCTGTAACTTCATTTGCTGCAGCACTAGGAATCAATGATTGGAATGGCACAACAGGAATTAATGTAACTGGAACTAGTGATTTAGCTGTTGGCGCATTGAAGAAACAAGCTGAACAAATAGTTGAATTATTCCCAGAAGCCAAAAAAGTAGCTATTATCTTCTCTTCTGCTGAAGCTAATTCAGTAGCTCAAGCTGAAGAAATTGAAGTGTATTTAGAAGAACTTGGTTTACAGTCAGCTAGATATACATTCTCTGATAGTAATGATATTGCTCAAGTTGCCTTTAATGCTTGTGAGTGGGCTGATGTTGTATTTGCACCTACTGATAATGCTATCGCTTCTTATGCAAGTGCAGATCAATTCTCTAAACCTGTAATTGCTGGAGAAGAAGGCATTTGTAAAAGAATTGGTGTAGCTACTGTTTCCTTATCTTATTACCAAATTGGTTATAAGGCTGGTGAAATGGCATATGATATTTTAGAAAATGGTAAAGATCCTGCAACTCTTCCAGTATTAGAAGAAAACGAAATGTCTAAGATGTACAATGCCGCATTGTGTGAAAAGTTCAATGTTGAAGTTCCTGCAGATTATATAGAAGTTAAATAATCATGCTGACATTTTCTTCATTATTAAGAGCTCTACCAGGCAATGTCGCTCAAGGTATGATTTGGGGCATTATGGCCTTAGGTCTATATGTGACATATAAAATTCTTAACTTTTCCGATTTAACTGTTGATGGCTCTTTCTCAACTGGTGCAGCTGTTGGTGTAATGCTAATAATTAACGGTGTACCAGCATTATTGGCAGTTATAATAGCCTTCCTTGTTGGCTGTATAGCTGGACTTATAACTGGATTACTTCATACTGTTTTAAAAATTGCTCCTATTTTATCAGGAATTTTGACTCAAATTGCTTTATATTCAATAAATCTTCATATATTAGGAAATAAAGCTAATCAAGCTGTCAACGTCAATGAATATCATTTATTGTTATCTCTAAGAGATACAAATAAATCGATTCTTGTTGCTTTATTGTTTGCAATTGCCTTAATGCTAATTCTATATTGGTTCTTTGGAACAGAACTTGGTTCAGCTATAAGGGCTACTGGAAGCAATGAACAGATGGCTAAAGCTCAAGGTATCAATATTAATTTAATGAAAGTAACTGCCTTAGCATTATCAAATGGAATAGTTGCTTTAGGTGGAGCGTTGCTTGCCCAATATCAAGGATTTGCTGATGTATCTGTTGGTAGAGGTGCTATTGTTATTGGCCTAGCAGCTATTATTATTGGTACGGTTGTTGTTGGTGCTAATAAAAAAGAACACAATTTCTTATTGTTGCTTGGATCTGCTGTGATTGGTGGTGTTATCTATTACATCTTTATTGGCATTGTATTATGGTTAAAACTTCCAACAAACGATATGAAATTATTCACTGCCATAATTGTTGCAATATTCTTATCATTGCCACATTTAAAAATAAAGAAAAAGGAGAAAAAAGATGCTACAAATTAAAAACATTAGTAAGACTTTTAATCCTAATTCCATAAATGAAAAAAGAGCTTTAAATAATTTATCCTTAACATTGAATGATGGTGACTTTGTAACAATCATTGGTGGCAACGGTGCTGGTAAGTCAACATTATTAAACGCCATTGCAGGAACATGGTTTGTTGATTCAGGGCAAATAATTCTTGATGAGGTTGATGTTACGAACCTTGCTGAACATCAAAGAGCTAAATTCCTAGGCAGAGTTTTCCAAGATCCAATGATGGGAACAGCAGCAAATATGCAAATTGAAGAAAACCTAGCTCTTGCAAATCGTAGAGGCGCAAAAAGAGGTCTTTCTTGGCAAATTAAGCCAGAAGAGAAGCAACACTTTATCGAAATGTTAAAACTCTTAAATTTAGGCCTTGAAAATCGTTTAACAAGCAAGGTGGGATTGTTGTCTGGTGGTCAAAGACAAGCGTTAACTCTTTTAATGGCTACATTACAAAAACCTAAATTATTATTATTAGATGAACATACTGCAGCTCTTGATCCTAAGACAGCAAAGATAGTTCTTGATTTAACGGAAGAATTAATTAAAAAGAATTCTTTAACAGCCTTCATGGTTACTCATAATATGCGTGATGCATTAAAATATGGCAATCGCCTAATTATGATGAATGAAGGAAAAATTATATTAGATGTTAGTGGAAAAGAAAAAGAAAAACTTACAATAAATGATTTATTAGAATTATTTAATGAAAATGGTGAATTAAATGATTCAATAGTTCTATCATAAAAAGAAGTTCAAATTTGAACTTCTTTTTTCTTATTCCTTTGTATCAATTGAATCTTTAAATACATAATATTTTTGGTATAAGTATTCAAGCACAAAATTTAGTACCATATTTATTCCTGTAACTAAGTATTCATTCCATCCTAGACTTGTCAAATAATGTTCTAACCAAGTTGTGGCTGGTGTAAATACTAAGTAGAATAAGGCAACTTTTAGCATGGCTTTAGGAACATTTCCTGCTGACTTGAAAGTAAAGTTTCTATTTAAAGTAAAATTCCATAATACAGATAAAATTAAGGCCGTTAGATAAGAAACCCAATAATCCAAATGAAATATTTCATTTAATAGCGCAAAACTACCAATTTCAATTAAACCTGCGCTAATTGAAAATAATGTAAATTTAACTGCTCTTAGTATTTCTTTCTTCTCCATAAAGCACCTCAATATACTATTTATTATTTAGCAAACAACACATATTTTTCAAGTGGAAAAATAATCAATGTTTGTACTATGCCAGCTAATAATGCTGCAATTGTCCTTGATAAAGATGCAAAACTGCCATTTGCTAAAGCACCTACAACGATACCTTGAAGCCAAGTTGTAAATAATATTAACACTATGATGACAACAAAATAAATCAACAAACTTGTTTTATTTCCTTTTCCTTTAAATGTTGCTTTCATATTTACAAAATAGCCATAAATATTAGCTATTAGATTTGATAAGAAAAACGGAAGTACATAGCCCCAAGTTACAACGCCATCAATAACATATTTACTATCGCCATTAAATAAAGTTTTACTATCAAATATTCCTTGTAAGAAGACTGGAAGTTTAATTGTTAAATCATCAAATAATAGTGGCAATATATTAGCTAACAATAATTGAACTAAAGTAATTGTAAAACTGACAATATTGAATTTAATAAATTGCCAAACACCATTATCTTTATATTTATTATCTAAATTATTAATAAAATTCATAAGCATATTAAAAAGCCCATTAGGGCTTTATTTTAATAATCCTTTAATCCTGCTTTATGTAATATCTTACAGCCAACAAATAACAACAATTGACCACAAATATTTACAAATTGAGCTATCCAATTCATTGCTGCTGAATCAAAATTCTTTGTTGATAAGTAGCCCATAGCAAGTGATAAAAAGAAAGAAACAATGAAACAAATAAGTGCAGAAGGCTTCTTCATTTTTGAAGAAATATAAGCTAAAGATGCATCCATCGCTCCTAAACCAATTATCATAATTCCTACAAGTCCCATAGTTGGAATCAATGCATAAGCCCTATTCTTTTTATATTTGACAGCAGCAATGGTTAATCCAATACCAGCTAATAAAAAACCAAATGCTTGATTAGAAAAGAATTGATTTGACATCCATATAAAATCGCCTAATCCTAAAGCATAAGTTAATTTATAAGTTGCCTTAATTGCTCCTGCAATAAAAACCATTAAAGTTCCTATTCTAAATAAACAATAAGTTAATTTAGACATTGCGTGTTTAAAATCTTTAGCAAATAGATTGGTTCCAAGTAAAAATAAAATTACTGGAATATAATCTACTAAAGCCATTGAAATAGTAAATTCTTTCATATTAATCCCTATATACCTTCATAGAATGATATTGTTTTGTAAATGGAAATATCAAAGGCGTAGTATCAGAATATTTTTGATATTCTTTATCTAAACCATAATTCTTCTCTTGTCTTAATTCTAATCTTTGTGCTGAATTATACATGATAAAGGTGATCATGACTAAAGCGATAATAACAACAATCCATTGTTTACCACTTACAGCACCAATACCAGATACGGATACACCTACCCAAAATAAAATCTCTGAGAAGTAATTAGGACATCTAACGATTTTATATAAACCTGTATCACAGAATCTTTTTGGATTTAATTTCTTTGCTGCTGATTTTTGTTTATCAGCTGTTGCTTCGCCTACAATCGCAAGAATCATAATTACAATTCCTAGATAAACAAAGAAATTATCCTTAGCACCATTTATAACACGATATGTTAATGAAGATGTTTGTGCTGTATATAAAAGGCTCATCATTGCCCACATCATAATCGAAACAGGAATAGGCATAGCCTTTGTAGAACCTGTTGATTCAAGAGTCTTTTTGTAATGAGCGTTTGTTAATTCTCTTTTTAAAATGTAACCACCTAAGCGATATCCATAAATAATAAACAATATTGAAATAATTGCTGTGGCAATTGTTAGTGAACTATTAATTAATCCAAATATTAAATGGAAAACGCCAATGCACATTACCGCAAAGCCATAGCCCACAGACATAAACCATACAAATTCTTTAAAGCCCATACAACAACCAATTGCTGCCACAATTGTAATTGTCCACATAAATAAAGGCCATGCTTTACCTACAAAGCTTGGATCTAAACTAAACATTATTGTTTTCCTCCAAAATAATCTTTAATATATTCAGCAAATGAAGCCTCACCTGCAACATCTTTGCCAACTAAATCATGAGATAAAGTCCATTTAGAGAATAGAATAATATCATGTCTTCCAGATTTTTTAATCTTTGGTAAATTAGCAAGTATATTAAACATCCAAATAGGACTATCTTTAATAATTACAGGTTTGTTTGCAGCTTTAAAACATAATTTAGCCATCTCTTCATATGTATATGTCTCTTTGCCACCAACTTCATAAATAGCATTTTTATCATTCATGTGTTCTACAATATACTTGGCAAAATCAGGACAATCAACTACATTAGCTTTTACATTGTGATAACCTTTAAGTAATTGCATTTCACCTTTATCAATGTATGGTTTAAATACTTTACAAATATCATAGAAATAACCTGTAGGACGATATATAACATAATTCATTTCACCCTTCATTATTTCATCTTCAAACATTGCTTTTGCATGTAGCATTGGTACTTTTTCTGCACCAGCTTCTCTACAAGCTATAACTGAAATATAGTTGAAGTTTTTAACACCTGCTTTTTTAGCTTCATTATAAAGATTTAAATTGCCTTGATAATCAATATCATAAGATGTAAATTTAACAGATGCTCCAGTTAAGCCCATTGTTGTAATAACTGTTTCCACACCATCACAAACACCTTGCAAACTTTTTGGATTAGTTGCGTCAATAGAAACAAATTTATATTTGCCTTCTAAACCGTTGTTTTCCTTTTCTTTTAAATCGGCTGCAACAATTTCATTGGTTGTAGCACATAAAGCTTTTAGAATTTCAAAACCCAAGTTTCCAAAAGCACCAGCTAATAAGATTTTCATAAATTCTCTCCTTATCCAAATAAAACTTTATCAAAAAAATCTTTTGTTTTATCTTTGCCCCAAGTCTTCAAGAAGGCATCAGTTGCTGGACCACCATTATTTAATAATCCATCACTATATGTTCTAGCTTTTGCTTTTTTAGCTTCGAAATCACATTTTTCAGCTTTTTTAGCTAAAGCTAAATATAGATTTATATAATCATTGATGCATTCATCAATTAGAGCACTATTATTTTTCTTAACTTTCTTTACAATTGAACATTTATATTCAATGTCATCATACCAATGACTTTTTTGTATGACATCATTTAATTCTTTATATTTATCTTTAATAATATAAAAATCTTTTTCATCAACAAAATTGCTAAGACATGTATTATACATTTCTAAATATAATGAATCATTGCCAAAAGCTATAATGCGATCAATTGAAAGTAAAGGTAAATCAACTTCAAAAGGATTGAAGATTATTGAATTCATTTTCATTAAGCCCATCATACCTTTAGCATTCATGATAGACAAACGACCAAAACCTTCAAGTTCATATGCTTCACAATTAAATTTCAAACCAGATATCTTAAATGATTGATATCCTTTATTCTCAATCATCTTATAAGAATAATTATTTTTAAATACTTCAACTATGTCAATCACCATATATAAAATCCCTTTTAATTATAACATTGTTATCAATTTTTCATAATGAACCATTTGTATTTGTGAATCCAAAAGAAAAATGTCCCGACTAATCCAAAGCGATTATGTCCTAATAATGTAATCTATTATTGGGAGGTAATTGAGGATGAGAAAGGTACATTTAAGTATGGAAGAATTCATAAATCAATATATCAAATATTACAACTATGAAAGACCAATGTATAAGCATAAATACAAAAGCCCTGCAGAGTTTACACTCTCACAGGGCTTCCATCTGACTTTTTAGAACTGTCTACTTTTCGTTGACAAGTTCAAAATAATTTCAATTTAATAACTATACAAATAAGATATTATTTTCGTTATACGCTTTAAACTTTTTATCATGAGTTATCAACACCATGTTTTCAACTTTCGCTTGAGCAAGTAACATCTTATCAAAAGGATCGTTGTGATTTGTATCTTTGTTGATATTCTCAAGTTCTTCAACATGTTTGTTTTGTATTGGAAGATTTAAAACATAGTTTTGATCACATAAGAAGCATAATTGTTTTCCTGATAGTTTAAAATTTTCTCTTTTTAAATGTTTGATTTCAACTTCCCATGCTGAAACAGTGCTGTAATATATAGTATTGTCATTATTAAATAATATTTGTTTAACTTCTTTACTTAGTTTTGGACTATCAATTAAAGCCCACATAATAACATGCGTATCTAATAAATATTTCATTCAGGAAAAATCTCCTCTTCAAAATCTTTACTAATGTCAATGTCATCAAAATCTTCAGGAATCTCAAACATACCTTTTGCACATCCTAATAGATTTGCCCTATCATTGTTTTTATATAAAGTTACTTGTAAGATTGGTTTTCCGTTTCTACTAATTAAAACAACTTCTTCTTCTCTGTTTTCTAACATTTTAGTAATCTTTGAGAGATTTGTTTTTGCTTCATACATATTAAACTGTGTCATGATACCTCCTTATTGGTCTAGTTAGTCTAGTCAATATTATTATAGCATGCTATAGCAAAAAGAAAAGCCTTATAAAATACCGTTATAATCGATTATCATATTAGTATGAATGAATTTAAGTATTTAGATTTAAAAAATGAACCACAAATAAAAGAAGAATTAGCTTCTTGGTTTAGTGGTAAATGGGGTGTACCAATAGATGCCTATCTAGAATGTATGAATGCTTATTTAGAAGATAAAAGCCCATATGGATGGTATCTATGTAAAGATGAAGATAAGATAATTGGTGGACTTGGTGTAATAGATAATGATTTTCATAGTCGTAAAGATTTAAAACCTAATGTATGCGCATTATATGTATTAGAAGAATATCGTAATCAAGGGATAGCTGGTAAATTATTAAATCTTGTAGTAACGGAAATGAAAAATAAGGGAATTAGTCCCCTATATTTATTAACTGATCATATTGGTTTTTATGAAAAGTATAACTGGAAATACTTATGCATGGCTAAAAATGATTATGAAGATTATGAATCTAGAATTTATATTCATAATTAAAAAAGAATCTATTGAATAATAGTTATTAGGCAATAGATTCTTTTAATTTAATTATTATTGTTCAATATGACCTAGAGTAATTAGGCGACCGTTCTTTCTAGAGAATAACATTACATTATTACCCTTAAATTCAATATCAGCCTTATCACCAATCTTGTATACTACACCACCGAACATAACGCCTGTTAATAAATATTTATTATTAATAGCGACTCTGACAGTAGTTTCCATACCAGTAGGCATTGATGAATAGATTTCACCTTTTAATTTAGCATCAGGTCTAATATCAATGAATTCAGGCCTAATACCAATAACGAAGTCTTCATTAGTTAATTCAACTTCATCGCCATAGTCTTCAAATTCATCAACTTTAGCAATATGATATCTAAAATTAGTTTCTTTATTACTCTTTTCAACATAGCCCTTTTGAGCTGCCTTTTTAGCAAGTTCTTCTTTAGCTAATTCAAGAGTTTTTTCATCATCTTCAAACCACTTATTGATATCTAAGCCTTCGTTTGGAACAAATTTAACTTGTTTATCATCGAAGATAGTTAATGATAATGAGCCATCAGCTTCTTGTTTACCTTTAGCATCAATGAAGTTAATTGCTGGATTACCAACGAAGTCTGCAACAAATAGATTGTTTGGCATATTATAAACATCTAATGGTGCATTATATTGTTGTAGTAAGCCATTATCAATTAAACAAATTCTTGTAGCTAGGGTCATAGCTTCCATTTGGTCATGGGTTACATATACAAATGTAGAACCTGTTTCTAGATGTAATCTTTGAAGTTCGGATCTCATTTCAAGTCTTAACTTAGCATCTAGGTTAGATAATGGTTCATCCATGAATAATACTGTTGGTTCTGGTGCAAGAGTTCTCGCAATCGCAACTCTTTGTTGTTGACCACCAGATAGTTCTGCAGGATATCTATCCATGAACATGCCAATCTTAACGATTCTTGATACTCTTCTTACAGCTAAGTCAATTTCTTCTTTAGTAAGTTTTCTTTTCTCAAGAACTTGTTCACCATTTTTAGAATAAGTGAAGTCTTCATTTAAAACTAAGCCCTTAGCATTAGCTTCTTCTTTAGCTTTATTAACGATAGCTTGTAGTTCGTTAATGTGTTTATTAGCTTCAGAAGTAGGATCACTAGCTTTTTGAAGATTATATCCTAAGATTTTCTTAGCTGAATATTGAGAGATTTCATGATTATCAATTAATTTAATCATGGCCTTGTTTTCATCTAATTTACCTTTACGGTCATAACATTCATTGATAATCTTTACAATCTCATTAGATTTATTTAATGCATTAATAACTTGTTGGCTAGCTCTAGCATCTGTATTAATCTTTAGCATTTCTTCATTAACATTAGTTAAACCAAAAGAAATATTTTGATATACAGTCATGTTAGGCCACAAAGCATAGTTTTGGAATAAGAAACCAACTTTACGTTTATTAGCTGGAATATTTATTCCTTCTTTAGAATCATACACTACTCTATCGCCAATGGTAATCTTACCACTAGTTGGTGTTTCTAGACCCGCAATCATTCTTAATGTTGTAGTCTTACCACAACCAGATGGACCTAATAAAGTAACAAAGGCATTGTCTTCGATTACTAAATTAAGATCATCAACAGCATAGAATTTATCATAATGTTTTGTTACATGTTCTAAAACAATTTTAGGCATATCTTATCCTCCTATTCCTTCATCTAGACTAGCGCCTGTAACTTTATTAACGATAAAGTTAGAAATTAAAATCGTAACAATTAATATTAAGTTAATACCACTTGAGAATGCATATAGACCCATTTCATCAAAGTAATCAAGTGTCGTTGATAAGATGAAACCTTGTACACAAAGTAGCATGAATAGAGATAGTTCTCTTAAACATGTCATAAATGGTAATAAGAAGCCAGATACAATTGATGATTTTTGGATTGGGATGATGATTCTGGTCATACGTTTAATCCAAGGAACATCTTGTATAATAGCTGACTCTTCTATTTCATTAGATAATTGCAGCATCGAGTTTAATGAGCTTCTAGATGCGAATGGAATATATTTAACAGTACCTACTATAACTAGAGCTAAGTAAGTATTAAATAGATTAATCTTTCCAGAAGAGAATAGTATGAAGTAAGCAGCACCTACAGCAACTGAAGGCATTAAGTAAGGCAAGAAAGCCATAGAGTTAACATAACTTGATAGTTTACCACGTCTATTCTTACTTACGGCATAACCGATTAATGTACCAATCGTACCAGCTGTTAAACAACAGATAATAGCGACTACGATAGTACCACGGAAGGCATGCCAGATTGTCTTGTTGTATAGGATACCAGTTTGACCATACATACCATTTTCAGTAATGTTTTCTGAAGTAATCCACCACTTAGTAGTAAGGTTATTAACATTGCCAGTATAGAAGAATGAATAATCTCCTGGATTTGGTAAGAAGGTTTCAAAGGCGAATGAGATAATTGGGAAGATAGATGTAAAGAATGTTACTACGATAAAGATAACTGCAATAATATATTTACCACTACCCAAGTTAACTTTAGTGATTTGACCAGACTTACCAGTAACTGTTGTATATGATTTACGAGAATGTAATGAACGTTGGTTTAGATACATGATTGCGACACCAAATAACATCATGATAATCGCAATAATTGATGCTTCACCAGTATACTTATCATTCATCGAAACATATTTTGTTGCAAGTGTAGATAGATTTAAATAATGTGGTACAGGATATGAACCAATTGTTGAACCAGCTACAAGAAGAATAGTTGATAATATTGCAGGTTTAACCATTGGAATAGTAACCTTAGAGAAGATCTTCCATCTAGGAGTATCTAGAATAGTAGCAGCTTCTTCTAAGTTAGCATCCATGTTTTTAAAGATACCGCCAATTAGAATATAAGCGAATGGTGCATAGTGCATACCCAAAACAATAATACTTGGGAATAAACCAACACACCACCAAGCTGGCATATTAATACCAAACAAAGATGCTAATAATCCATTAGAAGTACCAGTTACTGCATTAGAGTTAAATAAATGTTGCCATACAACAGCCAATGTCCATTGAGGCATGATGTAAGGGAAAATAAATATCGAACTAAGATATTTCTTAAAAGCCATATTAGTTCTAGTAACTAAGTAGGCAAAGATACCACCAAACAAGATTGCGAATGTACAAGAACCAAGGGCAAGTATTGTTGTATTTAATAGTGGTGTCCATAGATTAGTTTTAGCTAAAGGACTAGTAAATAAATCAATATAGTTAGCTAAAGTAAAGCCACTAGCTTTACCAGATAAATATTGGTCTATCGTACCAGGGTGAATGGTAATAGTATCTCTAATGATTGCGACAATTGGTGCAATAGTAGTAAATGATACTAGAATACCAGTCAATATTAAAATTACATTTTGGGGCTTACTAAGAAATGTCTTAATGTTATTAATTCTGATTTTATTAGAGTTTGACATTATAAACCTCTTTTCTTATACACAAAGTGCCTTTGTAGATAATGCTACAAAGGCACTATTGTTTTTTTACTTTAGATAAATAATCAGCTATTATTCTGGTTTGTATTTATCTTGCATTTCAATCCAAGAGCCAACTGTGAATGCAACTGAAGCGCAGTATGCAGGATCTTCTACTACTAGATGACCTTCATTGATCCACCAGTCACGGCCCTTATCCATTGTAGTTTCTGTAGCAACTTTTGAAGATTCACCAGTTGAGTGATGGAATTTTTCTTCAGTGAGCTTAGCAACTTCTGGATTTGAAGAGTAACCACCAATATCCTTACCCCATGCAGAGAAACCATCAACAGTTTCAGTCATGTAAGCGATGAATGCACATGCAGTCCAAGGAAGTGGTGAGTTGTCAGTTACGAATAAGTAATGGCAGTAACCATAACCACCAAAACCTTGGTAACCTGGTTGGTATGCAGCAACTTTAATGTTGTTTACTGATACTGTATCAGATTCTTCAACTGAACGAACTTTAGAGTAAACTAATAAACCGAATTTATCAACAGCACTAGCATCTACTAATGTATTGCAGATAGGACCATCATCAGTTACAGCATTGTAGCTGTTAACCCATAATTTAATCCAAGCTAGAGCATATTTGCCATTTTCATCTAAGCCTAAATCAGCAGCTTCTTTAGCCATAGCATCAACTGTAGGTTGGAAGTATGCTTTAGAAGTATCATCTAATTTATCATATGCATCTTTTAATACAAGAGCATATTCAGGTTTAGTTAACATGTATAAGAAGTTCTTACCAACGATTTCAGAATCGATGTCCATGAATAGACCATGTTCACCTTCTTTAACGAAATCCCAACAGTTAGTGTAAGTCTTATCTGGATTTACACAGTTGTATTCGAAGATCTTGTTTAATAATTGTAGAGCTAAGTAACCTTCATAAGCATCTGGAGTTGTACCATTAGCTTCTGCCCACTCTTTTGGAATGAAAGTATCTAGGATACCTGTTTGAACCATCTTAGTTTCGATTTGGTTACCATCTTGAATTAGAGTCATAGCGAATGTGCCAGTCTCTTTCAAACTATCAGCAGTTAATTGATCGAAAATCTTGTTGTTCTTTGGTTGTTGCCACTCAAAGTTTAAAGTGTAGCTAGAATCAATAGTTTGTAAGTATTCAATGAATAGAGGTAATGCAGATTTACCACGGCTAGAGTTACCTACACCATAGAATGTCTTACCATTTGATTCTTCGATAGCCTTTTTAGCAAGCTCTTCGAGAGTCATTGTTTGTGCTTCAGCGATGATCTTTTGAACATTAGAAAGCTCTTCTTCGCCTCCACCATTGTTGTTACCGCCTTGACATGCTGCTAATGAAAGCACCATTAATAAGCTTAGTAACACAAGCAAAAGTTTTTTCATATAATTCTCCTTTTATCTCACATTTATGTAAGCACTTACATTATACCACTTACTTTCACTAAATATACACAAAGGTGTTAATTTCATAAATAGTCTTTTTTAATGTTAATATTCTATTAGAAAGGTAATCCGTATATGGAAAGAATAATAAAAGAATTAGTAGATAATCAAAGAACTTACTTTAATACTGGGGCTACTTTAGACCTAGATTTTAGAATTAAACAATTAAATAAATTAAAAGAAGCTATCTTAGATTATGAAGAAGAATTAGAAGATGCTTTATATGACGATCTAAACAGAAGTAAGATGGAAGCTTATCTATGTGATATAGGACCATCTATTATGGAAATTAATGAAATAATAGCTAATTTAAGAAAGTGGGCTAAACCTGAATTACATTATTCTGGTTTAATGTGCTTCCCTTCTTTATTTACTCGTGTTTATAAAATGCCATATGGTGTTACTTTAGTAATTTCACCTTTTAATTTTCCAGTATATTTAACGATTGGTGTATTAGCTTACAGCTTAGCTGGAGGTAATACAGCTATTATTAAAACTAGTTCTAAATCTAAAAGTACTACTTCCGTTTTAAAAAGAATGTTTGATGAATACTTTGATTCAAAATATATAGTCCTAGTTGAAGGTGGACATGATGTAGCCAATATTTGTTTAAGTCAAAGATTTGATAAAATCTTCTATACTGGTTCACCTAAAGTTGGTAAACATGTCTTAAAGATGGCTAGTGATAATTTAACACCTGTAGCGCTTGAACTGGGTGGTGAAACAGGTAACTGGGCAATTGTTAGAAAAGATGCTGACTTAAAAGATGCAGCTAGAAAAATAGCTTTCTTTAAAAGCTTAAATTCAGGACAGATTTGTATAAATATAAATCAAATAGCTGTAGCTGAAGAAGTAGCTTTAGACTTCATAGAAGAACTTAAAAAAGCTTTTAAAAATCAAATAGGAAATGATCCATTGAATAATCTTGATTATCCTAAACTAATTGATGAAAAAGCTTATGATAAATGTATAAAAGAAGCATCTTTATATAAAGATAGAATCGTCTATGGTGGAAATGGTGATAAAGATAAATTAAAATTTGAACCTACTATTATTTATCCTGTTAATAATGATGAAGAGATAGTTATGCATGAATTGTTTAATCCTTTATTACCAATAGTTCCATTTAAAGATGATGAAGTAGATTCAATTATTGAAATCATTAAACAAAGAGAACATCCATTAGCTTTATATTTATTTACTAAAGATCATAAGTGGTCTAATTCAATAATGAAGTCACTACAATATGGTGGTGGTTGTATAAATGAAGTATGTATTCATATGATGGTTAAAGGCGTTCCATTTAATGGTACAGGTCATTCAGGTATGGGTGCCTATCATGGAGTATGGGGCTTTAGAGAATTCACTCATCCTGAATCTGTTTTAAAGGGATACACTCACTTTAATATGAATTTAAGAGAACAACCATATAATCAAAAGAAATTTAATTTATTAAAGAAGTTTGAAAAATAGTGAACTTGTAAGATAAAAGTAGACACAATATGTTGTGCTATTATCACAATAAAAATAGAAGCCAACCATTTGTATTATAATTAGGTAGTAGTTATTTTATGATAGATAGTAAATTTAAAAGTATATTGCATATTATTATTGGTTGTTTGTTTTCATTAAGTATCATAACAATATTACTTTCTATTACTTGTTTCAATTCAATCCAAAATATAAATAAAGTAAATATAGATATATTAATTCTCATTATTGGGATTATCATATTTATATTTTTTTCATATTTAATCATTTGTTTTGTTAATCCAAAAAACAATAAAATGATTTATTTAATTTCAATTATTGTTTTTATTATTCAATTATTATTTATATATAATTATTTTTTCTATACTGGTTGGGATGCTGATTATATATATCAATTTTCTAGTCATATGGCACATAAAGATTATGTTTATGATGTTTCTTATTTTTCTATGTGTCCTAATAATTTATTCTTAGTATTTATCTATAAGTATTTAATACTATTAATTCATAATATAGGTTTTCATGGATATGAGCATGCTTTCCTTATTGTTGTTAATGTTGTTTTATCTAATTTAGCTGGAATTCTATTATACAAAAGTGTAAATAAGCTTTTTAATAAATCAAGTTATGCATATTTGGCATATTTTATCTATTTATTACTAGTGTTATTATCACCATGGATTTCTATACCCTATTCAGATACTTTAGCATTAATATTTCCAATTTCAATGTTTTATATCTATATTTCTTATTCTAATAATTTAAAATATTTCTTTATATCTTTAATTAGTTTAATTGCATATAATCTAAAGCCTCAATCTTTTGTCTTTTTTATTGTCTTTATTATCTTTTATTTTTTTGATTTAATTTCTAGCAAGATAAAAAAGATAAGTTTATTATTTACTATATTGGGAATTTTGTTTTCATTTTTAATCACAAATTATGGAATCAATAATATTAAAGAGCAAACAAGTGAATATGAAAGTATAATCAAAAGCGAAGATCGTTTTGGAATGGCTCATTATCTTATGATGGGATTAAACAATAATGGTGGAACATATAATTATGATGATGTTATTTTTTCTTCAAGTTTTGATAGCAAAAAACAAAGAGATATAGCTAATTATCAAGAAGCAATTAAAAGATTAAAAACAATTAATCTTCCTATTCATATAATCAAAAAGACACTTATTAATTATAATGATGGAAGCTTTGCATGGGGGAAAGAAGGAAATTTCTATAAAGAAATTGTTGATACAAAGAACAATACTCTTTCACCCTTTTTAAGAAATATATATTATGACACTGGAAAATATAACAACATATTTAGTAGTGTGGTTTATGGTATATGGATTTTAACTTTAATATGTTGCGGCTTTTCCTTAAAAGGTGTGAACAAAGAAAAAGATATGTTGATGTTAAGTTTTTTTGGATTATTTTTATTCGTTACACTTTTTGAAGCACGAGCGCGTTATTTATTTAGTAATGTTCCTTTGATTATTATATTGGCCATTTATGGGCTTGATAATATCTACAACAAAGCAAACAAAAAGGACAAGCGTTTTGATTAACTTGTCCTTCTTTTTTTAATTCTTATTAAATAATTAAGCTAATTCAGCCATGTATTTAATAGTTCTTACCATTTGAGATGTGTAAGAATTTTCGTTATCATACCAAGCAACAACTTGTACTTGATAAGTGTTGTCATCAATCTTAGATACCATTGTTTGGTTAGCATCAAATAATGAACCAAATCTCATACCGATAATATCGCTAGAAACTAATTTTTCTTCAGTATAACCGAATGATTCGTTAGTAGCAGCTTTCATAGCAGCGTTGATACCTTCAACTGTAACATCATTGCCTTTTACTACAGCATGAAGAATTGTAGTTGATCCTGTAGGAGTAGGAACTCTTTGTGCAGCACCGATTAATTTACCAGCAAGTTCAGGAATAACTAAGCCGATAGCCTTAGCAGCACCAGTAGAGTTTGGAACGATGTTGACAGCGCCAGCTCTAGCTCTTTGAACATCACCTTTTCTTTGTGGACCATCAAGAATCATTTGGTCACCAGTATAAGCATGAACAGTTGTCATGATACCAGATTGAATAGGTGCAAAATCATTTAATGCTTTAGTCATTGGAGCTAAGCAGTTTGTTGTACAAGAAGCAGCAGAGATAATTGTATCTTCAGCCTTTAATGTTTTGTGGTTTACATTGTAAACGATAGTTGGAAGATCATTACCAGCAGGAGCAGAAATAACAACTTTCTTAGCACCAGCTTTGATATGAGCTTCAGCTTTAGCTTTAGAAGTATAGAAACCTGTACATTCTAGAACTACGTCAACCTTTAATTCACCCCAAGGAAGTTCTTCTGCCTTAGGAACAGCATAAATAGTAATTTCTTTACCATCAACAGTAATTGAACCATTAACTTTAATTGTTTTACCATCTTCTTCTAATTCAGGCTCTTTGTAAGAAACTATATGTAAGTTTTCACCAAATTTTCCACAGAAGCCACCTTGAGCTGAATCATACTTTAATAATGTAGCTAACATCTTTGGAGAAGTTAAATCATTGATAGCAACGATTTCATAATTTGAATCTTCAAACATTTGTCTGAAAGCTAATCTACCAATTCTACCAAATCCGTTAATTGCAACTTTAACAGCCATATATATTTTTTCCTCCTATTTTTATATAACCACTAATATTATATATTATTTAATTAAAAATAAAAGAAGCAAAGCTTCTTAAAAAATTGTTAATTATTTTGAATTTATCACAAATATAATGACTATTTTAATAGTCTATTTTGTGCATTTGAAACAATCTTGCTTAATAGTCCTCTTCCAATAAAACGTGTAAAGAAAACAATAATTTTATTTATAAAACCATCAACAATTACAACTTTTCTTTTTTCATATGCTTTAAAAACAGTATTGGCGATTTGTTTTGGACTTCTAGCGAAATACTTTTCTTTTGTCTCGCTCATACTAGCATTAGCTTTTTGCCAAAAAGATGTTCTGACTGGGCCTGGACAAATAGCGCTTACACGAATATTATCCTTTTTTAATTCTTCATTGATTGCTAAAGAAAAGTTTAAGACAAAGGCTTTAGATGCATAATACACAGCCATATATGGTCCTGGCATAAATGCTGCTATTGAAGCTATGTTTATGATATGCCCACCATTTTTTAGATCACTCATAAATAAATAACACATTTTGACTAAGCTGCGATCATTTAGATCAATCATATTTGTATATTTATTAATATCACCATCTATGAATTTTCCATAATCGCCAAACCCAGCATTATTAATTAATACATCAATTTTGATATTATTTGTTTTGCAATATTCAAAAACTTGATTTGGTCCATCTTCTTTAGATAAATCACAAGAAAAACAATCAATTTCAATATCATTACTTTTTTGAATATCTTCTTTCAATTCTTTAAGACTTTCGGTATTCCTTGATATTAAAACAAGATTGAAGCCTTTTTGCGCAAACAATATTGCACACTGTTTTCCAATTCCTGAACTTGCCCCAGTTATTAATACAGTTTTCATTTATAGATTTCCTGCAATACTTTCTATTTTATTTAGTCGATGTTTTAAGCCAGACTTTGATAATTCTTCTCCATAACTAGAAAAATATGCATCACATAATTCTTTTAAAGAATAATCTTTATATTTAAGTCTTATATCAATAATATGTTGTAGTTTTGGATCTAGGTCTTTATATTTTCCACTTTCTTTAATCTTATTCATATAATTGACCTGTTCCTCAGCAGCTTTTAAAATTTTCATTTCATTAGCTATTTCACAATTATCTACACGAATAATACTATGCTTCATATCTCTGCCGATTCTTGTATCTTCAAATTCATATAAAGCATTTGAGGCATTGATAATTCTTAAGAAGTCAGATATATCGTCAGCTTTTTTAAGATAAACGACATATTTATTTCTTCTTTTGGAAATCTTAGCATATATGTTAAAACGACTTATTATTTTAATTAAATAGTTAGCATAATCTAAATCATTAAGTGCAATTTCTAAATGATAATTCTTATTATTTGGTGAATTACATGCTCCATATGCCAAAAAACATCCAGCTAAATAATTTTTTGCACAACAGTTTTTAACAAGTATTGAATAAACAGGATGATTCAATAAGCCTTTGTTTTCATTGTATAAGCCCAAATCTTCTAATATCTTTTTTGCATCTTCATGAACTGTTACTTGATAGATTTTATTTTTCTTTAAATTATTCTTTTGAATATAGCTTAATTCTGTTTGTGCTTTATATAGTTTTTTTAATAAATAAACAACTCTTTTAGCAGTAGTTGGATTTTCACTTTTAACAACTAGTTGCATTTTTTTGTCAACAATAGATAAAGATGATGTCAGTTGAATTAAAGCACTAAGCTCAGCTCTTTTACAACAGTCATCTAATTCAATTGATGATAATTCTTTTTTTATATCTGTTGAAAAGGACATCAACAATCCTCCAATATTTCTTCTACAACTCTTCTTATTTTGTCAGGACTATGTCGAACATTATTCTTTGAAAAATCCAACAAATCTCTTTCAATAACAGGAACATCTACTTTGCGATTATTAACTACTTCAATACTATCTTCAGCATAATAACGCTCAAGTATTTCTTGAGGAATAGGATTGTTGTGTCTAATAACTAAATCAATCTTTGCGTTATGCTTTTTTAAAGCATCAATATGATCTTTTAAATCATAATCGTATGTTTCGCCTTTTTGTGTCATACAGTTAGCGAAATATATTTTTTTAGCTTTAGTTTTGTCTAATGCTTCACCTATCTCGTTAATTACTGTTATAGGCGCAATTGATGTATATAAAGAACCAATTCCATAAATCAATAAATCAGCTTCTAAAATGGCATTTATCGCATCATCATCAGCCTTTACATCGTGGTCATAATAGATTCTATTGATTCTATTTTTAGCCTTTGGTATATTAGCCTCTCCACGAGTAATCGTGCCATCAATATTTTCGGCATATAAAGTCAAAACTTCTAAAGATGATGGAAAAACCCGTCCTTTAACATTTAATAGTTTTCCTATTTCTTTAATAGCTGAAACTAAAGAGCCATTATTTAAGTTCATCAGTGCAACCATCATTAAATTGCCAAATGAATGGCCAACAACATCTGTTTCGCTGTCCCCTTCAAAACGATAATCTAATAGTTTATGAATTGAAGCTTCTTGTTCAGACATCGCCAACAAAACATTGCGAATATCGCCAACAGCTGGAATATTATATAATTCTCTAAGCCTACCAGTAGAACCACCATCATCTGCTACTGTAACAATACATTTAAGATTTATATCATTAATATCTTTTATGCCTCTTACAATGGTTGATTGGCCATGCCCACCACCAATAACTACTACTTTTTTCATTTCTTTATTTCCCTATGAGATATATAACAAGTATATTTATCTTTATAATATGCATATAAATAATTAGCTACAACAACTGAACGATGTTGCCCACCAGTGCAACCAATACATACTGTTAAATGTCTTTTTTCTTCAGTATTATATGATTTAAACATGAAGTCTAAATATGTCACAAGTTTCTTTAAATATTTTTGTGTTTTATTTGAATTTAAAACAAAGTCTTTTACAGCTTTATTGTTGCCGGTCTTATTTCTTAATTTAGGATCATAAAATGGATTATCCAAAAAACGAACATCAAAAATATTATCAGCATCACTAGGAACACCATTTTTAAAACCAAATGATATAAAGCTAAGAGTTAAATTTTCCTTCTTGGTATCACCAATTGCTTTATATATTTTTTCTTTTAAATCTTTTTTATTTAATTTTGAAGTATCAATAATTTTGGCTATCTTATCAAATTCTTTCATAATGTTTTTTTCAATATCGACAGCTTCTGATAATGAACTCGCAACATTAGAAATTAATAATGGATGAACTCTTCGAGTAAATTTATAACGATTGATAACTTCCTCTTTATCAGCATCAATTAAAATAACGGTTGGTTTAATATCAATATTACTTAATAAATCTTTATATTTTAATAAGTCAACTAAAGAAATAGTTAAAACGATGTTCTCATATTTTGAACTATCGTCATGTTCAATGAGTTCAATTAAATCAGAAAATAATTCTGGAGGATATTGGTCAATACAACGATAGCCATCATCTTCAAGAATATTAGATGCAGTAGTTTTTCCTGCTCCTGAGATACCACTAATTATTATTATTCTTTTCATATTACATATTATAGCACACGCTTTTCAGTGTTTCATATATCTCAAAAGAAAAAGTGAACTAGGTTCACTTTAACTAATTGGTATTTCTGGCAAATCATAACTGCCATCGCCATTGGAAGTCATGCCATCATTTGGTGTGTATGTATCACCTGATCCTTGCGAATCGCCAGGATTGTCACTAGGAATTTCTTCATCACTACCAATATTGTTATATGGACTACTATCTACCGGTTCATTGCCACCTGTATTTGTGTTTGAATCTCCATTATTGGTGTTTGCGCTTCCACCATTTGTGTTTTGACTATTTCCCTCATTATTTGAAGAAGATGAATTATTTTCTTCTTCATCTTCAAATTTCACAAATGTTGGATCATCTACATCTACTGCATCATCATCTTTTTCACCAACATTAGCTTCCTCAATATCACTAGAAACATTTCCACGTTTCCCTTTTGTAACAATACTGATAGTTGCAACAGTTACAACTGCACAAAGCAGCAATATGCTAACAATAATTAATGCAATTTTTTCAGTCTTTTTCATAACCAAAATTCCTTCTTCTTAATTTTATCACATGGAATCAAGTCTAATAAAGCAGTCCTTTAATCACTTAATGTTATTTCTGGCAACGAATAATTGCCATTACCATCGGAAATTAATTCATTTGAATGTTCAGATGAATTATTCGTATCATCAACTTTATTGATGGTAGTATATTGGCTATCATTATAAGTTTTTTGAGAAATAGAATTATTTAAATAATGATAAGTTGCTGAATTGTTTGTTGATTTACTATCTTCATCAAAATCAACAAATGTTGGTTCAATTTCTTCTATATCTTCATTTTCATGAATGTTTGTAGCTTCATCTAATTCTTGATTGTCACTTCTTTTATCGTTTATTAACATAAATGTACCAAGAATACTTGCCAAAACAAACATAGCAATGACAACAACCAATAATTTTTTATTCATTCTTCAAATGGTTTAAATGGTGGATCATCACCAAATTCATCACTTTCAGTTAAAACGTCTTGATTAGTTATTGCGATAATTTCAATTTTTGGTCTATTCATAATTGCCTCCTATTTAACTTCAAATGTAAATGTGCTTGGGTTAGTTGAAGAGATGCCACTGCTTGATTTTCTTGTAGCAATCATTCTCAATGTCGCACTAGAATCAATGCCGCCAAGTTCACTATAAGGTACAAATATTTCAACAAAATAGCCACTATAATCATCTTTTATCTTAGCTGAGCTTGCACCTTTAACCCAAGATCTTATCCAAGAATTTTCTGACGATGCACCTTTATATCTAAATGTTTCATTAAATGCATCGACAACAAACGCAACTACATTTTTATTTAAAGATGTATATTTGCTTTCACCTAGCAATAATGCGAAATGACTATGTTTATCAACATTGTATCTGCCGCTAGCTATTTCTTGTGTATAATCTTGAACTGAATTGTCATTAATATCAGCGAAAATATATACACCATCTTCGCCCTTATATGAATAAATAGCAGCATTAGAATTAGTTGCAACGTAAGTATAAACGCTTTCTTTTTCACAGTCAATTGGAATTAAAGAATCACAATTCTTCCAATCGTTATATGAAACACTTTGATTACTAATTGCATACGTATCATATAATGCGCCATGTATTCCAGTTAAAACATCATTAGGTATATCTTCTTTTCCTAATAATTTAATTTCCGGAATTCCTACCTTTGTTACGCCTGATGGTTTAGATATTTTGATGCTAACTTTATTGACGGCAATATCTGCAAATTCTGTAATTGCCGCTGCACCAATTGTATATTTTCCATCTACATAATAATCATTATTAAATTTTACTGAGGTCATTGTGACTTCGCCAGTTTGACCATTTTTCTTATAAGCTAAAGTAATTGAATCAACAACATCAAATTTATATTCGTTATCTTTTGAGTTATAAACCATTACTGATCTTAAATCTACATAATTCGCAAAGTCAAATGTTATTGTTATGCTATCTTCACTAAAATAATATTCTTCTTTTGCAGCAAAGGCTTTAGAAGCGCCTTTTTCTTCAGTTGATAATGCACTATAAGCAGCATAATTTAATTGCCTATCACTATATGGGATTAAGCCATCAGTCAATAATTCTGTTGATGCATTAGAACTTGTTGAACTTACCGTAAGTTTAGGAGAAGACAACTGAGCCAAATTCTTATATCCACTAATACCTGATGGCAATTCTTGAGGAGTAACCGATGGACCATTAACTTGGAATACTGTATCTCCATTATCGTTTTTAATTGGGACTATCTCATCTATTGCGAATTTACGAATGCTTTGTGGTGTATAAGTTTCATTGTTCCAGAATGTCATGTAAGCTGCATAATATTTATCAGAATCAGAATCACTTCCAGAAACCTTGAAGATATCTCTAACACCTATACATATTCTTTGCATGCCACTATATGTCTTTGCAACAACGCCTTCATCATATGGAGCAAATTTTGTATATGGTCCTAAAACATTATCAGCTACTGCTAGTCTTGTTTGATATTTTTCATCAATATATGTTGATGTTAAGAATGTTAGATAATATTTATCACCATATTTGAAACATACAGGGCCTTCGTTTGTATTGCCAAATTCAGCAACATTATATTGACCACTATATGATTCAGGGAATTTCTTTTTTCCATATTCTGTAATCTTTGTTAATGAAGAATAATCTGGAACATATTTACTACCAACTAAATCTAATTTAAGTGCATATGCACAAGATTTATTTGGAGCTATTAAACCATAAGGATCTAAATCAGCACAGAAGAATAAATATGTTTGGCCATCATCATCAACAAATATTCTAGGGCCTATTGCTTTTACATAGCCTGGTTTGCCATCAGCACTTTCATAATCTAAATATGTATTTAAATAATATGTATTTGTTATTTCATCAACATGGTCTTCAAATTTTAACATTGGTTCATCTTTATAATCACTATTAACAAATGGGCCATAAGGAGTTGTAGAAGTTACATATGAATCGTAACGATACGTTACATTTCTATCAACATCGTTGGCATCCTTCATTGTCTTGGTTTCTTTTGCTGCCGAATAGAACAAATAATAAAGACCAGTTGTTTCGTTGTATGTTATGCTTGGTGCCCATATTCCTTTATATGCCCAATCTTCATCAGTGTCAGGCAAGAAGGCGGCGCCCATACATTCCCAATCTGTTAAATTCTTTGAACGCCAACATTCAATACCATTTGAATTAATATATCCTGAAGTAGCATACAAATAGAAATAGCCATCTTCACTAGATCCGTCATTAATATAAATTACAGTTGGATCTGCACCCCATTCAGTTGTTTCGTTTGTATAAAATAATTCTTTATTTACAGCTTTAGAATTTGAATCATAGCTTCTATAACTTAGTTGCCTGGCAGTTTCAGTGATAACACCATAAATTCTTTCAGCCATTAAACGATATCCTACATCGTTTGGATGTAACAAATCGCCTGCAAAATAATTTCTATAATTATCTCCACCAAATTCTTCATATGTTAAATGATGAAGATCAATTAAGCCACAATTTTCAACACTATTTGCAACTTCAATCTGTAAATCACAGAGAATTCCATCTGCTACATCATTATATGATAAGCCGGTGCTTGCTTCAGGAGTAGAATCTGGATGAACAATGATGCTTGTCATTACATAAACTTTTGAAACAGATGGTAAAGCTTGATAAGCTTCAATTAAGTCTGTTAAACCTTCCTTATATGCTGCTTTTGCGTTATCACCATATCTGGCAATACTTCTTTGATCATTAGTACCTTCCATAACAATTACAATATCAGGTTCAAAAGCAATACTGTTTTCATATTGATATGTATTCATATAAAATTTATTAGCGTTAGTTGAACTCAATGTGCCATTGTCGCTAACATAGCTTGAATAATTTGGATATTTATATGGATTTAATACATAAGATCCTGACATTCCAAAGTTACCAATATTAAATTTATTTCCTAATAATGAATCTAATACACTAGGATATGAATTTACAGCAGGATCAGTTGAAGCATATCCAAATGTAATTGAATCACCAACAAAGGCAACTTTTAATTCTTTGCCATCATATGGTGTAATGCTATCAAAAATAGTTGATTGTACATGAACTTCTTGCTTTAATGCAGCAGCACTAACAGCAAGTTTATACAATGCCTTCATTGGAATTGTATATTCATCATTATCTCTTATACATAAGCCAACATATGTCAATACATTACAAGATACTAAATAATCTCCTTCACCATTATATTTAACAGATATATCATGCATGTTAATTAGATCTGGTGCAGCAACACCACTAATTCTTACATAATATAATTTTTCACCTTGATAATTGCCATAACGTGTAGGTTCAACAATTTCTGCGCCATCCATAAATACATAATCATTGATATCATTATTAGTGACAAAATATAATTTAAAATCTGTATTCTTGTTGATACTTAAAGATTGTCCAACTGTTCTGATGCCTTCTGTTTCACCACTAATTTGAACTTTATATGGTTCAAGAGTTTCTGAAGTAATATTAGACAAATCTTTATCATCACTAGATAATTCGATATTTGCTAAATTATCTGTATTATAATTCCATAATGTTTGTGATTCGCCAGCATAGTTTAATAAATCTTTAGCGAATTGTTTTAGATTATTACTACATTCATAACTATCACTAATAATTGTTTCTAAATATTGCTTAACGCTTATTGTCTTTTTGGTGTTTAGATAATTATCATAACTGTCAAAGAATTGAACAGTAGTTTCATCGGCAACTTGTTTTGGAGCTATTTTAGCTAAAGTATAAGAATAAAGTCTATCACCTACACCATAATCTATATAGTCCATATCGCTAAGCATAACTTTTTGATCATTAACTATCGCATAAGCTGCTTCATTTCTTACCGTCTTTGGAACATACGAACAAATATTCATGTCTAATGATCCATCGTTATTAATAACGACTTTCATTGACATCTTATAGAATAAAGTAATATGAATGTCTTCAGTAATGTTATAGTAAGTAACATTGACAGCAGTATCACTTTTACTAATAACTCTAAAGCGAAGTATGTCGCCTTCTGCTTTGCTTGCACGTTTTTCAAGTGTTCCTTGGCTTGTTAAATACCAATAATTACCACTTGATTCTGTTGTTATAAAATAATTATTATCGCTTGAATTAGATGATAAATAAACTGGTTCAGCATCACCTACTCTAAATTCAACTTTATCTACATAATAGTTGCTTGTTCTTCCAATAGCCAAAGTGCCACTTTCACTTACATAATCGCCATTAGAAACAAAATAACCAGTCTCAGTATTGACAAATCCTTTAGTATTCTTTTCCCAAGTTGAGCATGACAAGTATGCTGCAGGAGTAGATACACTGCGATATTGGAAACCTAAACCTGTCATATAAACTTTATGAATATTTTCAGCTAAACCGCCATAGAAAGCAATTGATTTTGTTAGTCTGGCCTCTGGATTAGCTAATTTTGTGCATTCTTCATCTGAGTACCACATGAAAGTCTTACCTTCTTCGTGATATGGATCATCTGGTACTAGTGGAGACTCACCCGCTTCTATAGTTTGTGAAGAAATTTCTTCATTGTTGTAGATAAATTTTATATTGATGAATTCTTCATAATGAATCGTTATATTGATATCAGTAGTAATATTAAAGAATCGAAGATAGAATCCCAAATCCCCTTTTGAATATGCAAATTTAAAGATGTATGTTTTTTCTATATCGCTAGCATCATTAAATACTTCACCATTTGAATCTAAATAAAATATTTTACTTGCTTCAAAATCCTCGGCAGTTAATGAATATTCAACATCATCAAAGCTAAATGTCACACCAGCTACATCGCCTAAATTCATATAGAATAATCCTCTTACACCATCTTTATCTGTATAAGAAGTATTTTTATAATCAAATGGAATAGTTGCTTTAAATTCATTATTGCCAATATTAGTGAAGCCAACGCCATATGTCTTTGTTGCCCACTCAGATGCAGATACAGCGCTCGCATTATTAATTTTTACTGTATGTTCTGTAGCGTTTTCTGTTGTTGCTTCAAATGAGTAATCATATTTTATTTCATAAAATCTTACATTATAGAACTCAGCATTTTGATTATGAACAAATTGAGCAACCTTTGTTCCGTTTTCCGAATTATCATCTAAAGTGCCATCTTCATGCACATATAATGACTTATTTATTTGAGCTTCTTGATAAGTAGAAATATCAATAACAAATGGTTCGTATGCTCCATAATGAACAACAACTCTATCAATTACATTATGGTCAATGTAAGTAAGGATAGCTGCACCTGCACCATAAGTATTCTTATAATCTCCGTAAACTGTCGCTATACCATTCTTATAATCAATTGAACCACCATTTCTAAGTGAATTGCTAGTACCTGAGCCATATGGATTCCAAACTCTAAGGGTTGTTCCGCCAGCTGTCGAACTATTTGAATATGCACCAACCCATATCTTATCTTCATGATTGTTATTACCAGCATTGACGAAAACAATTGAATGTTGGTTAACATATGTTGCACTTATATCAACATTTTCTGTAATCTTGAAGAACCTAAAGCTTATTGTCACCGTGTTAGTAGCATTATTGGAAGTTGTGTTTATAACCCATCTTAATATATCGCTTGAAGATCCTTGTCCTGTTTGAAGTTGATAATTTGAATCGATATGCCATGCTGTTCCAAGTAGATTTAAATTGTTATCCGCATCTCGACAATCTAAAACAATTGGATCATGTCCTTCAAATGTAAATGTTATTTTATCTAAATCTTCTAAATATGTAAGTACAGAGCCACCAACACCAGAGGTATTAGAAAAGTCACCACGATTAGTAAGATATGCATCAAATTTATATGGTTCATTATGGCTATCTACACCATTTTCATTAATAACAGATTGTGGAGTTGCAAATAATTTTCCATTATTTGTTCTTGCTAATTCTGTTGCACTTATTGATACATATGGGGTATTTAAATATGTACCTGAATTTGAACCATAACGGTGTCCAAAATTAGTGAATGTAACAACTCTATCTGGAATGTTAGCTGTGAAAGTCAAATCATTATCAATTGTCCATACTCTAAAGAAGGCATAACTTTGATTTTTTGTATGAGCATATTTAAATAAATATGTTCCCTCTTCTAGTGTTTCTAAACTATCATGCCAAGTGCCATTTGAATCTAAATATTTAATACAAGTATTGACCAAATCTTCTTGACTTAATTCGGCAACAAAATTTCCGTATTCAATTGTTGCACCTTCTATTGCATTATTATAATCAAATCTAATTTGAAAGCCTGCAGTTGTAGAATCACTAGGTGTTACACTATATACACCATTTGTAGTTGCAACATAAGAGCCATCAACTAATTCAAAAGTTGTTCCACCCACATTAGTTTCCCATGCAGAACTAGAAACATCAGTTACATCATTAAATGTAGCTATATAATAAAGTGCAAATCTTGCATATAAAGTTGTATTTGAAGTTATAGGTGTATTGAAAGAGAATTCTTCATCAGAATTTTCTAAATACCAACCAACAAATCTATTGTATCCTTCAGGTATTTCAGGATCTAATGGTTTTGTAGCTGTAGCTCCATCACTAACAGTTTGAACTTCACCATATTGTGTATCACCTACTACAAAAGATACATCGTAAGTAACATTTGTGTTATATACAAAATTAATACTGATATCATTATTTACTACATAATAAATAATTTGATTATTATCAAAGTCTATCGCTAAGATATCGCCACTTGCATGTGTATCAGAGAATGTATAAGAACTTGATAGATAATGAATACCACTAGCATTTTCTGTTGAAACATTATTTGAACCTATGCCAACAGAAGCGTTAGCTAATGGATTTTCAGTTAATGGTTCAAAGCTTTGAATCAAACCATTAGAATTAGAATAATTATTTGAAATTATTGTTGAAGTTGAATTGTTTGAAGTATCTTTAGTTGAAAAATACTTATCATACTGTTCATCAATTGAATTGGCAAAACTTGTACTAGAAACATTGTTAATATTTAATTTGTGTTCATTATCGTAATGTTGAACAATTACAAAATTATCATATACATTCACAAATCTCGCAGTAAAAGTTGATGCAAATGATAAAGCCAACAGTTTTGTATTTCCAGAAGCGATAGTAGTTAATTCTCCTGAATTTGTATAATAAATTGTATTTGTAAAACTTGATGAATTACTCCAAGTTACACCTTTTAATACATCATTGCCATAATACAAATCTACGCTAGTTGTCTTATATCCGCCTTGCGTAGCTTGCTGATAGCGTCTTGTTGTTGTACTTGAATCAGGCACAGTTACGCCATTATTAAAACCATAATATGTATATAAGCCATCGTTTGTTCGATCAAATTTGAGAATATCTGCCGTAGTTGAAGCAGTTCCTGCGGTCCTTCCTAAGCCTCTCACAATTTCTACTACATTGCTATAATTGGTGTTTTCTCTATAGAAACCAGAAGAGTCAAAAGAAACAGCACTAAGCTTTTGAGTATTAATGCCAAAAGATGTTAATACTAACATTAGCGTTAATATTAAAGTTAATAATGATTTAATTTTTTTCATATAACTTGCTCCTTATACGTAAAAAATATCGATACACTTATCTAATTTAATGATACTATTTTCACAATGAAACCGTTTACATTGTTATTAATAAAAAAAGGCTAAAATTTAGCCTTGACAAATTTATATTTTATTATCTTTTTTAATCAAGTTTAAATATTTTAATTAGAGCCTTTTGTGATATTTTTGTAAAGACACCAATTAAGGCGAATGACAACAATGTTCCTATGCCAATAGTACCTTTTAATATGATAGCTAATACTAAAGCAATACCATCTAGAATATATTTAACAACAACAAATTTATCTGGCTTATTTAAACGATCACAGATACCTAAAACAATTGAATCATATGCGTTTGCACCAAGTCCTGAAACAATAAAGAAAGCGGCTCCAAGACCAATTATAAATAAAGCTAAAATGCATAAAATTACATTAACAGCAAAGTGTTCACTTACGATTGCATGTCTAAATCCAAAGTCAACTGGCCATTTGGAAATAAAAATAAATAAAGCTGTTGCGATACCAACATTCTTTCTATTTAGTACAAAACCAATAATAAACATTCCTAAATTAAAGATAGCTGTTATTGTGCCTAGTGTAAGTCCAGTGATATTCATAAGTGCATAATATAAAGCTGTTAATGGATCTGCACCTAAACCAATTTTTGATATTGCTCCAATACCATAGCCCATAACTATTACACCAAGTATTGCTAATAACATACTTTTAATATTTTCTTTACCCATAATTATTCCGCCTTAATCTCTATAATTATATCTCTTAATTCTGCTGCTCTTTCAAAATTAAGTTCACGTGCTGCATCTTTCATTTCTTTTTCAAGTGATGCAATCAATTTATCTTTATCTTTAACTGTGTGATTTTTCTTCTTTAGATATTTAGAAGTAGCTTCTTTTGTTTCCTTGCCATGAATTGCCTCTTGAACTTCTTTGATAATGGTCTTTGGAATGATGCCGTGTTCTTTGTTGTAAGCTTCTTGAATGGTGCGACGTCTATTTGTCTCTTCGATTGCTTTTTTCATTGAATCAGTCATTACATCGCCATACATAATTACACGTCCATTAGCATTTCTTGCTGCTCTACCAATAGTTTGAATCAACGACTTTTCACTTCTTAAAAAGCCCTCTTTATCAGCATCTAATATCGCTATTAAACTAACTTCTGGCAAATCTAAGCCTTCTCTTAATAAGTTAATACCAACAAGAATATCATAAGTTCCCATTCTTAAATCATGAATTATCTCGCTTCTTTCTAAAGTATTTGTTTCATGATGCAAATAGGCAACTTTTAAATCCTGTTTTTTTAAGAATTCGGTTAAATCTTCAGCCATTCTAACAGTTAAGGTTGTAATTAATGTTCTTTCGTGTTTTTGAATTTGTTTACCAATTTCTTCCAATAAATCATCAATTTGTCCCATTGTAGGTCTTACTTCAATCTGTGGATCAAGTAGGCCTGTTGGTCTGATAATCTGTTCAACTGGTTTATTGTTAACTTTATCTAATTCATAATCGCCAGGCGTAGCACTAATATATATTCTTGGAGCTTTTATTTCTTCAAATTCATCGAATTTTAATGGACGATTATCTAAAGCGCTTGGAAGTCTAAAACCATATTGAACTAATGTTTCTTTTCTAGCGTGGTCGCCATTATACATTCCTCTAATTTGTGGCAAAGAAACATGTGATTCGTCAACCACAATTAAAAAATCATCAGGAAAATAATCAAACAAATTATATGGTCTTTCTCCTGGTTTTCGATGATCTATATGCATAGCATAGTTCTCTATTCCTGAACACATGCCTGTTTCTCTTAATGCTTCTAAATCATAGCGACATCTTTGTTCAAGTCTTTCATATTCAACTGGCTTGTTGTTTTCCTTAAAATACTTAAGTCTTTCTTCTAATTCTTTTTCAATTTCATCACAAGCTATATTAATATCATTCATATCTCTTGCATAACCTGTTGCTGGTGGAAAGACATATAACATATATGCATTGATGATGTTTTTTGTTAGAGGATCAACTTCGGTTATTCTTTCAATTTCATCATCAAACATTTCAATACGGACAATAATGCGATCATTATGTCCTGGCACAAGTTCAATAACATCTCCTCTTACTGAAAAACTGCCGCGCACCATGTCCATATCGTTTCTTTGATATTGTCTTAAAATGAGTTTTCTAATTAATTCTTGTCTGTCAATATGTTCTCCTACTTTTAAAGTAAAAAACATATCCCCATAATCTTTAGGATTAGAAGATGCATATATACAAGCTACAGATGCTACCACAATAACATCTTTTCTTTCTAATAAAGAATTATATGTTGACATTCTTAACATATCGATTTCATCATTAGTTACGGCATTTTTTTCAATATATGTATCTGTTTTTGGCATGTAAGCTTCTGGTTGATAATAATCAAAATTAGATATGAAATATTCAACAGCATTATTAGGAAATAGTGTTTTAAATTCAGAATATAATTGTCCAGCTAAAGTCTTATTATGAGCAAAAACTAAAGTTGGTTTTTGAACTTTCTCTATTACATTGGCAATTGTAAAGGTTTTACCCGTGCCAGTAGCTCCCAATAACACTTGTTCATATTTTCCTGAATTTAAGCCATCAACTAAAGCATCTATTGCTTTTGGCTGATCACCTTTTGGACTATAATCAGAAACAATTTTAAATTTTCTTTCTTCCATCTTGTTAATTATAATATATCGGTTGTAGCTTGTCTTGTTTCATTCATAAAGAAAAAATGCTTTATGCATTTTCTTTATCTTTATTATCTTTTATAGTTCTTGGAACTAAAGTATCAATTATTATTTTATTACGCCTTTTTTCAACATAAAAATATCCAATTATTGAAAAGATAATAGCACCAACAAAGTTAACAAACATATCTTTAATTGTGTCATTTAAGCCAACATCTAAATAGCCATCTTCAATTACAATAGTTTCACCATTTTCAAGAAAAATTTCTGTGTGATCAATTATTCCACTGTATTTAGCATCTAAATGTCTATCATCTAAATCATAAGAAGTAAAATCTTTTATGACAATGTCCCTTTGGGCATCATTTTTACTAATATGGTCTAATGCATATTCGCCAAATTCCCATAGTGTACCAATAGTCATTGAAAAGCAAAAAGCCACCACTGATAAATACAACGGAGTTAAATGAATTTCTTTACTGTTTTTATTTAATAAATCAACTAATGAAAATCCAACAGCTGCACAAATAAAGCCATTAATTGTATGCAACATTGTATCCCACCAATAGAAATGTGTGTAGAAATTGCCAAGCTCTCCAAGTATTTCAGCCGCATAGATAAACAAATATATCGTTATTTCTAAGCCATTAGGTATATCAATATGAAAATTAGTTTCAATAAAAGCAGGAATTAAAAATAATATTAATGAAAGTATACAGACAAAAGAAGCTTCATAATTCTTAACTATTAAAGTTCTTATTAAAATAATAAGAACCGATAATCGAAGAATAGAATATATAACAAAATTCTTCTTATTTGTCTTTATTTGTTCCACTATCTTCTTAAATGAAAACATGAAAAAATTATAACATTAATATTTATCTTACACTAATATAACTATTTTTAATAACTATTTTTAATTAATTCAATTATTTCATCATCACTTAAAGAATCATTAAAGATTATAGTTATCCATGATTTTTATTCATATGATATGCTTCATAATAACCATCTTTTTTTAACAATTCTTGTACGTCTTCTTTATTTACATGGATATGTGAACTGCTCGGCTACAAGTAACCGAGCTTCCTGATTCAACCACTACTGCTAGGCTGCACATAACCGTGCTGGCTAGTCTTACACAGTGTCCACAGGCGTTTAGTTTGGGCTATTCCATCCCTACTGTAATATTTAGTTTAGGCTGCTTTGAAAGACTCGTTCAGTATACGTAGTCCTTCACGTAAGATGTTGATAGCGGCATTCT
>JAFRCV010000018.1 GCA_017404205.1 Erysipelotrichaceae bacterium | reverse complement strand
TTTTAAATGTATGGCCCTTAAAGAAGGCTACCATAAAACGAAAGATGGCAAACATATATCAGATGTGAATTCGCTTCATTCTGATTTAAAGAATCTAATACGTAATAAAAGAGGAGTATCCTTAAGACATTTACAAGGCTATTTAAACTGGATAGTATTTAAAAGATATTTTATTAGAATCAAAAGAAATCTATGGGGATTAGAAACTTATCGATTCATTAAAGATAAAGAAAAGGAGTTAAGAAATACGGATATATGCAAAAAAGAATTTCCAATATCACTAGAAGAAATTTATGGTAGGTACCATTATGGAATGTTTGCCTAACAACACAGATGTTAAATTAGGCAAAAAAAAGCGACTGAGTCGCTTAAATCTTTTTATAAGTTTTTGGTGATATTAATAACAGAATTGGCAGCAGTTCAAGTCTACCTGCAAGCATATCAAATATTAATACAAATTTAGAGAAATATGATAATGAGCCATAATTACCACAAGGGCCAACCTTACCTAAACCTGGTCCAATGTTATTTAGTGTTGCGACAACTGATGTAAAGCTTTCTTCAAGAGTCACATTATCAAGTGATACAAGTAATACGGATATCGCAAGAACAACCATAAATATTAGCATATATGCACCAACTGATTTTAAGACACCTTTATCAACATTTTTTCCATCTAATTTAATTGATTTTACTTGATTAGGACGAATATAATGCAATATTTCTGCCTTGACAATTTTTAGGGTCAAAATAATTCTTGAAAGTTTAATGCCACCGCCAGTTGAACCAGCGCAAGCACCAAAGAACATTAATAAGACTAAAAGCCCTTTTGAAAATGATGGCCATAGATTAAAGTCTGTTGTAGCATATCCAGTAGTAGTTATTATTGAAGCAACTTGGAAAGATGCTTGTTGGAAAGCTTGTCCATAAGAATTGAAATAATTTATCGTATTTAAAGAGATTAACAATACAGCAACAATGATAATACCAAAATACCATCTTAATTCTTCATTTCTAAATATCTCTTTTTTATCTTTAGATCTTAATAAAACATAATAGATATTAAAATTAACACCAAACATTAAAATAAAGATATTTATAATTATTTGAATTAAAGTTGAATAAGAAGCCATTGAATCATTTTTAATGCCAAAACCACCAGTGCCGGCACTACCAAAGGCTGCACAAACAGCATCATATAGTGGCATACCTGCAATATATAAAACCACCATTTCAAGAATTGTGATGAAGATGTAGATGATATATAGCATTCTAGCTGTTTGTTTAACTTTTGGAACTAATTTACCAACTTGTGGTCCTGGACTTTCGGCACGCATTAAATGCATATTGCTTCCACTATTACTAGGAAAGATTGCGAGCATAAATACAATGACACCCATACCACCAATCCAGTGTGTTAAACAACGCCATAGATTTGCTGTATATGATAGTTCTTCAGGAGCACTAAGTATACTAGAACCAGTTGTTGTAAAACCAGATATTGTTTCAAATAAAGCATTCACAAAATCAGGAATCTCTTTTGACATGACAAATGGTAAACAACCAAATAGCCCCATAAGTAGCCATGCCAAGCCAACACTGACAAAACCCTCTTTGGCATAGAAGATAGGTGCATCTTCTTTTTTAAGGCCAAATAATATGCCTACAATTAATATTATTGCTGCAGTTAATAAATAATATATTCCAACTGATTCATGATAGATAATACTCGTTATAATTGGCAACAACAATAATGCTGCTTCTATTTTTAAGACATTACTTAAGAAGCTACCTATTGTACGGTAATTCATGCGTTATCATCTCCATCTAGTAAGTCATTAACATTCTTTATGCCTTTGATATTTGTTACCACAACAATTGTGTCACCTTTTTGAATTGTGCTTTGGCCATTAGGAATTATGACTTCTTTCTTTCTTCTAATAGAGGCAATGATTACACCTTTCTTTGTCTTAAGCTTTGATAGTGGTTTATCAATAATCTTTGAATCACCATTGATATGGAAGCCACAAGCCTCAATCTTGCCTTTAATTAATTCATGTAGGGTTTCAATTTGTGAATCACCTTGAGCATTATTGATTGCACGAACATATCTTACAATATTATCGGCTATGATATTTTTTGGTTTAATTAAACTTCCAAGATTTAAATTATTAATTACTTCATTGTAGGTAATTCTATCAACTTTGGTAATTACTTTTAAGACACCACGTTTTTCAGCAAATAAAGATAAGAAGATGTTTTCTTCATCGATTCCCGTTAGTGATACAAATGCATCAACATTATCGATGCCTTCTTCAATTAATACGCTTTCATCGCTACCATCATTATTGATGATTGTGACATTTTTAAGAACTTCACTTAAATCTTCACAACGTGCTTTGTCTTGTTCGATTATTTTTAAGTCAATATTTTTGTTAGCTAATTTTTGGCATAAATAGACACTAATCTTTCCTCCACCGACAATCATTGCATTATTTACGCGCTTAATATCTATACCAATTGATTTAAAGAAATCTTTAGTTATGTTGTTTGAGGAAACAAGAGTAATCTTATCTCCTGCTTCAATTACAAATGAACCATTAGGGATATAAGCTTCATCCTTTCTTTCAACACAACATATCAAAGTATATCCATTAAATTTATTATCTATTTCACTTAATGATAAGCCGACAATTGGTGAATCGCTTGGTATAACAAATTTCATTAGTTCTACATCGCCTTTAGCAAAGGTATCAATTTGAACAGCAGCAGGGAAGCGTAATAAGCGAGCTATTTCACTAGCAGCTGCTTTTTCAGGATTGACAACCATTGAAAGTCCAAGTTCTGAAGAGATGTAATTTATTTCTTCGCTGATTTCTGGATCTCTTACTCTTGCGATAGTTTTACAATTTGCTGCCTTTTTAGCAATCAAGCAAGTTAATAAATTTTTTTCATCAGAATCAGTTACCGCAATTAATAAATCAGTTTCTTCAACACCAGCTTCTTTTAATACTTGATAATTGACACAATTTCCTACAACACCCATTACATCATAAGTGTCTGTAATGTCTTCTATAATATGAGGGTTGACATCAATAGCTACAATATCGTGACCTTCAGCACTCAGCTGCTTAATAATTGTTGAGCCAACTTTGCCACAACCTACAATAATAATACGCATAAAGCCTCCCTAAATACTCATTTAGTATAACTTATATTATATATTAGACAATTAAGATGCTCAATTCAATCTATACAAAAAATATGCCAATTTGTTATACTAAAAACATGGCAGAGAAAAAACATAGTGTATTAGCTTTATTAAAGATTTTTATTGAACATTCCGATATGGAACATCTTCTTACCGTTAAAGATATTCAAAGATATTTAGATGTTGAATATGGCATAAAGCTTGAAAGAAGAACAGTATATTCTAATATTGAAATGTTAAGAGCAGCCGATTATCAAATTAGTGAATATGGTGACAACGGTAGAGGCTACTATCTTGAGAATAAACAATTTGAAAAGGGTGAAGTTTTATTATTATGTAATATAATTCATGCATCACACTTAATATCAAAAAAAGAAAGTAAGATTCTAGTTGATAAATTATTAAAGACAATTAGTAAATATGAAAGAAAAGAATATGTTGATAATGTCTATCTTCAAAATGAACAAAAAGTCGATGTTAATCAATTACAATACAACATGGATTTAATATCTTCAGCAATTAAAGATCATTACAAGATTCATTTTACATATAATCATTATGATGTTAATAAAAAATTAATTCCAACAGAAAAATCACCTTATACAATTGAACCACGATATATTGTTTATTGTGATTCAAGACCCTATTTGATTGGAACTGATCTTAAACATTATGACTTTGTGCATTATAGAATGGATAGAATAACTGATGCGACAATTATTGAAGAAGTAGTTAAACCAATTTCTAAAAAAGATGCCTATGAATATGCTAAAAACATGTTGTTTATGTTTTCTGGTGAAAAAGAAAATATTGTATTAAGATGTAAAAACAATATAATTGATCACATGATTGATATGTTTGGAAAGGATTGTGTCATTATTCCAAAAGATGACGATACATTTGAATTAAGAATAAATGCGAACCCAAGAGGCATAAAAATATTAGCTCAACAGTATATTGATTCAATGGTTGTTATGGAACCAAAATCATTAAAAGAAGAGATTAAAGAAATTATTAAAAAGGCAATGAATAAATATAGATAGGAGGATTTATGAGCAAATATCAATGTGGGCCATGTGGATACATTTATGATCCAGAACTTGGTGATCCTGATAGCGGTATTCCTGCGGGAACAGCATTTGAAGATTTACCAGAAGATTGGACATGTCCAATTTGCGGAGTTGGCAAAGCTGACTTTGAAAAAGTTGAATAAGAGTGCTTAAAATAAGCATTCTTATTTTTTTGTGATAGTATTTTATTAATGAATGCCTTAATAAGTATCGTTGATGAAGCAAATAATGATAAACAAGAATTCTTAATTAAAGATATTGTAGATAAAAACAATCTATATTTTAGTAGTGAAGAATATTGTCTTTTAGTTAATATTTTTAATGAAGGTTTATGTATGGAAATTAAGGGTAATCAACACAACAGTAAAATGACAATAAATGATAAGCCAATTCTTGAAATTAATAGTCCTGAGGGAAACTTAATTTTTTATCCAAAAGTTATTGCAAATAAAAAAAACAATGATATTATATCTATTGTCTATTGTATAGACGAGATTATAAGAAAAATTGAAATTAAATATATAGGAGAGTAGTAAGTTTCATGTCTGCAAAGAAGTCTATGACAGATGCCGCTTATGACATTATGTCCAAAAAGAAAAGAGCTATAGCTTTTGATAAGCTGTGGCAAGAGGTCTCGAAAATCACTGGAAAATCAATTGACCATATCGCACAATTCTATTCTGATTTAAGCTTAGATGGTCGATTTGTTTCCCTAAAAGACAACAAATGGGATTTAAGAAATCATCGTAAATTTGAAGAATCACAAGTAGATCTTTCAAAAATTGAAATTGATGAAGACACTGGTGAAGTTTATGATGAAGATGGAAACATCATTGAAGAACCGGAAGATTATTAGGACTCAAAAGGTCCTTTTATTTATTTTTAATAAATATAAATGATAAAATACTTTTACCTATGTTTAAAGATAAGAATATATTAAAGTACTACAAGCGTTTTGCGTTAATATTGGCCATTGGCATAATGGCTGATATTTTAGTAGACTTTGTGCAACTATTCATTCCCCAATATTTAGGCGAGGTTGTTCAAATAGTAGGCTTTAGTATAAATCCTACATATGATGATATTTCTAATATTGTCATTAAGATAATCATAGTCGCAATTGCATTATTCTTAGGAAGAATAATAATGCGTTTTACAATTCTTTATGCTTCAGGAAAGATACAAGCTGGCTTAAGACATGATATGTTCAAAAAAGCAGAAAGACTTTCACAACGTTATTATCATCAAAATAAAGTTGGAAATATTATGTCATGGTTTTCTAGTGACTTAGAAGCAATTGAAGAATTTACTGGTTGGGGAACAATTATGATTGTTGATGCTTTGTTCTTATCAACAATGGCAATTATTAAAATGTGGCAATTAGATTTCATCTTAACATTAATCGCAATGATTCCAATGTTGGCTTTAATTATTTGGGGTTTTTTAGTTGAAAAAACTATGAGCGATAAGTGGGACCAAAGACAAAGTCAATTTGATCGTCTATATGATTTTACACAAGAAAATTTTACAGGCATTAGAGTAATAAAGGCCTTTGTTAAAGAGAATAAAGAAATATTGGCATTCTCAAAAATAGCGAAAGATAATGCTGATAAGAATTTGGATTTTGCCAAAACATCGATAAGATTTGATATTTGTATAGAATTAATAATTGGCTTAATTATTTCAATCGTTATGGGTGTTGGTGCTTTCTTTGTTTATTGCTATGTCGGCGGTCATCCTACTGTATTATTTGGACACACAATATCTTTAACAGCTGGTGGCCTTACATCATTTGTTGGCTATAGCGAAATACTAATATGGCCAATGATTGCGATGGGTCAAATTGTCCAAATGTATTCAAGAGCTAGTGCATCTTTAAAAAGAGTCAGTCACTTTTTAGATGAAGATGAAGAAATACACAATAATGAAGATGCAATTGTTTTAGATAATTGTAAAGGAAATATTCGCTTTGATGATTTTAGCTTTTCATATCCTGATTCTAAAGCTCATTCATTAAACAATATCAGCTTAGAAATAAAGAGTGGTGAAATGATTGGTGTTGTTGGAAAAATCGGTTCTGGCAAGACAACATTAGTTAATTCATTACTTCGTTTATACAATGTCGAAAAAGGCAAAATATTTATTGATGATATAGATATTATGGATTTAAATATCGCTAATTTAAGAGATAATATCGCTTATGTTCCACAAGATAATTTCCTATTCTCAGACAATATCTTTAATAATATTGCTTTTTCGAACAATAAAATGAGTATGAATGAAGTTAGAACAGCAGCTAAGTTTGCCGCTGTTGATGACAATATCATTGGTTTTTCACAAGGCTATGAAACACTCACTGGCGAAAGAGGCGTAACCCTTTCTGGTGGACAGAAACAAAGAATATCGATTGCCCGTGCATATGCTAAAGATGCACCAATTATGATTTTAGATGACGCTGTATCGGCTGTTGATGTTAATACTGAGGAAACAATTTTAGCTAATATTGCTGAAAAGCGTAAAGGCAAGACAACAATAATTATTGCTTCAAGAGTTTCAACAGTTGCACATTTAGATAAGATACTAGTTTTAAATAATGGTAATTTAGAAGCTTTTGATACACCTGAAAGATTACTTGAAATATCACCAACTTATAAAAAGATGGTTTTCTTACAACAATTAGAGGCAGAACTTTAATGAATGATGAATTAGAAAAACTAAAAGGCGATAAGAGTTTGCCCTTAAGTGAAATCTTAAAGAGGACATTTAAGTATATAAAACCAGAAATGTTGAGTTTCATCATTGCTTTAGTGTTGCTTGGAGTAAATACATTTTTAGATATTATCTCACCACAATTCTCTCGTTATATAACCGATGAATTAGTCAAAGATAATATCAATATGGGCTTTATTGTTAATTTAGCAGTGTTGATGTTTGTAATAGTAATTATCAACCAGATATTCTTATATATTGAATCAATTGTTTTACAAAAATGTGGGCAAAGAATAATCTATCGTTTAAGAAACGATATCTTTGAACATATTGAATATATGTCATTAAATCAATTTAATGAAATGCCAGTAGGTTCGCTTGTCACCCGTGTCACATCATATACAGCAAGTATGTCTGATTTATTCACAAATATTTTTGTCCATATTTTAAAAAACATAACAACAATCATTGGTGTTTATATCATCATGTTTACAATTTCTTCTTCGCTTTCATTAATGCTTACACCAATAATGATTATTGTCTTTGTGGTTTCTTTAATATTTTCTAAAAATGTTAAAGCATCTTTTAGGAAAGAAAGAGCAGCTATTTCAGAAATGAACTCTTTCTTATCTGAAAACTTGGCAGGTATTAAATTAACACAAATTTTCAACCAAGAAAAAACCAAAGAGGAACAATTCAATATCCGTAATGAAGAAATAAGAAAACAATATTTTAAAATCATTACTGCCTTTGGATTATATCGACCATTTATCTCATTGTTATTCAACTGCACAGTAGCTTTAATATTTGTGCTTGGATTAAAATATCATATTACAGCAGGTGAGATATTAGCTTTCTATTTATATTTATCTAAATTCTTTAATCCTATTCAAAATTTATCGGATCAATTAAACTCTCTTCAAAAAGCATTTACAGCTTCTGAAAGAATCTTTAATCTATTAGATGTAAAACCACAAATATTAGATAAAGAAGATGCAAAAGAAATAGAATCATTTGAAGGAAGAATCGAATTTAAAAATGTTTGGTTTGCCTATAAAGATGAAGATTGGATATTAAAAGATGTATCATTTGTGATTGAGCCTAAAGAAACATGTGCCTTTGTGGGTGCAACTGGTGCAGGTAAGACAACTATATTATCATTAATTGTTCGTAATTATGAGATCCAAAAAGGTGAAATATTAATCGATGGTATTAATATCAGTGATATAAAAATCTCATCATTAAGAAGGGCAATTGGACAAATGCTACAAGATGTCTTCTTATTCAGTGGTTCAATTAAATCAAATGTTACATTACATGATGAATCATTTAGTGATGAAGATGTTATTGATGCTTGTACATATGTCAATGCCGATAGTTTTATTTCTAAATTGCCAAACGGCATCAATGAAGAAATAATTGAAAAGGGTGAGAATCTTTCTCAAGGACAAAGACAATTATTATCTTTCGCAAGGACAGTTATTCATTCTCCACAAATTCTTATTCTTGATGAAGCTACAGCTAACATTGATACTGAAACAGAAGTGCTAATACAAAATTCATTAGAGAAAATGAAGAATATAGGTACGATGCTTGTTGTTGCCCATAGACTATCAACTATTCAACATGCTGATCAAATCATTGTTTTACAAAATGGTAGTGTAATTGAAAGAGGCAAACATCAAGAACTTTTAAAACAAAAAGGATATTATTATAAACTCTATCAACTTCAATTTGATAATTAGTACATGATATAATTTTTTAAATGGAAAAAATAAATTATGAACTAAATTGTCTTTGGGGCAAATATACAATTAATATTGAATTTGATGATTCAAAAGTTATTTTTAATACCCATAGTGACATTGATAATTTTATAGATAAAGATATCGAAATTGCTTCGAAAGACTTTTTAAAATTGATTCAAAAAGCTAATATAAAAAAATGGATTTCCAATAATAAACAATTAATTGAAGATGGTACTTCTTGGATTTTAAAATATGAAACCAACAATCAAATAATTGACATCAAAGGTGTTGAAGGTGATTGGCCTTATGGCTTTAATTATTTTGAAGATGCTTTATCTTTAATTGATGATGATTATTTAAAATTGAGAGTGATATAATAGCCATTATGAAATATTTTTTAAGTAGTAAAGTATTAAAATTATATTGTATTTTATATACATTAATAAGTATCGCTGTTAATATTTATTGTCTTATTATTGGGCATGACTATACTGGTCTTTGGCACAATATTGATAGAGCAATAGTTTTATATTTAGTGATGCTTTTAATTGTTTTACTAGCACATATTAAATTCAATAAAAAATTAATAAATCTATTGATATATTTTTTACCACTATTGTTAAGCTTATTAGCATATTCCTATTTATTATATTTAAGAGGAATAATTAGTGAAGACTTATTAATAAAACTATTACTTGGAACATTAATATTGTATGTTGGTTTAGCATTAATAAGTAGTATTTGGAAAGGCATTAAGAATACTTCTAAATCTTTGGTTAATGGAAGAAGTGCTTTAAAGTTTTCTCCTCAAGGTTTATTGTTAGTTGTTTTAATAGTTTTGCCAATACTATTATGGTATTTGATTAATGGCAAAGATAATATCTTGTTTGATTTAGTTAATTCATATTTATATATAGTTGGTGCAATTCTTTTTGCGGTTATTTGTATTGCCTTATTGCTAAGCAATAATTCAAAAGATAAGATCAGCATACCTGTATATGTGATGCTTATTGTTTATTATATTTGTTTCATGCTTTGTTTCTTTGATGTCGTTAATGTATTCACTGTTGAAATATTGCAAATATGTGCAGGCATCGCTTTAATCATATATGAATTACAAAATCATTCATATGTAGCTTTAATACTTACAATAATTACATTGATTCTAATAATTTATGCATGTTTAAGTTTCTTTGGATTTTAAAGAAGATATCTTATGAAAAAACTAGGTAAAAAATTTTTAATTGCGATGTTGCTATTTGGTTTAATGGGACAGATAGCTTGGGTTGTTGAAAACATGTATTTTAATGTCTTTATTTATAAGATATTTAATGCATCAGCAAATGATATTTCAACAATGGTCATGGCTAGTGCAGTTGTCGCTGCCCTTACAACAATCGTCATGGGTGCTTTATCTGATAAACTTGGAAAAAGAAAAGCTTTCATATCTTATGGCTATATTATATGGGGCATAAGTATTATTAGTTTTGCGTATATTAAATCAATAGCCCTTACAATTGTGATGGATTGCGTCATGACTTTCTTTGGCAGCAGTGCAAATGATGCTGCATATAATGCTTGGCTAACTGATATGGGTGATAAAGATAATAGAGGGATTATTGAAGGTTTAAATTCAATGATGCCTTTACTTTCAATCCTTATTGTCTTTGGTGGTTTCATGTCTTTTAATCTAAATGAAATTACAGCTTGGAAGACAATTTATTACATTATTGGTATTGTGACAACAACTATTGGCATTATTGGTCTATTTATTATCGAAGATAAAAAGGATTTAAAGAAAACTGATGCTAAGATTTTTGAGACAATCGCTTATAGTTTTAAAATAGGTACAATAAAAAATAATAAGAAACTATACCTTGTATTATTAGCCTTTGCTGTCTTTGGCATATCTATTCAAATATTTATGCCTTACCTAATAATCTATTATGAACAAAGCTTAAAGTTAAGTAATTATGTATTAATAATGGCACCAGCTATTATTGTTGCTGCTGTTGTAACAGTTTTATATGGAAAAGTATTTGATTTAAAGGGTTTTGATTATGCGATTAGATATCCATTATTAATGCTAATGATCGGTTATTTATTATTGTATTTCTTTAAAAATACGGCATTAGTTTTTATTGGATCGTTGTTTATGATGTCTGGCTATCTATGTGGAATGTCTGTTTTTGGTGCTGAAATAAGATCGCTAATTCCTGAAAATAAAGCTGGTCAATTTCAAGGTGTAAGAATTATTTGCCAAGTATTTATACCTGGTGTAATTGGACCGTTTGTAGGAGCTGGCATATTAAAAAATGCTGAAAGGATATTGAATAATGATGGTACATACTCATTTTTACCAAACGCCAACATCTTTATGGCAGCACTTGTTGTAATATTAGTGTTAGTGATATTCTTATTTGTGATATTAAGGAAAAAAGAAAATGAAGATAGATAGACAATATCCCATTGTGACACTTACGGATAAAGGAAGCGATTTTATTGAAAGTGGCAATAATTGGGTCTATGAAAATGAAATTATATCTTTCTCGAAAGAACATCAAAATGGCGATATTGTTGATGTTTTAAGTCGCAAAGGAAAATATTTAGGTAGTGGTTTTGTATCTGATGTATCTAAAATAAGAGTCCGTATTTTTTCTAAAAATGCTAATGATATCTATGATGAAGAATTTTTTAAAAGAAGAGTTAAATACGCAATAGATTATCGTTTAAGTGTTCTAGATAATATTGATGCTTGTCGAATTATATTCGGTGAAGCTGATGGCTTTCCTGGCTTAACAGTAGATAAATATAATGATGTTTTAGTTAGTCAAATTACAACTTTTGGCATTGATATTCGAAAAGATATTATTTTTAAATCTTTACTTGAAATATTTAAAGAAATAGGTGTTGAAATAAATGCTTTATATGAAAGAAATGACGTAAATTCAAGGAGTCTAGATGGACTAGAATTATATAAAGGTTATTATTATCATTCTGATGATTTTAATACTGATACAAAAGAAATAATTATTGAAGAAAATGGTCTTAAATATTTCGTTGATTTTGTTGATGGGCAAAAGACAGGCTATTTCTTGGATCAAAAATACAATCGTCAATTAGTTGGACAAATTGCCAAAGGTAAAAGAGTATTGGATTGTTTTACGCATACAGGTTCATTTGGCTTAAATTGTATTAAGAATGGAGCTGTTAAAGTAACATCAGTTGATATATCTCCTTTGGCTATTAATCAATCTAAAAGAAATGCAGCTTTAAATGGTTATGAAGATAAAATAGAATATGTTACAGCCAATGTTTTTGACTTTTTAGATAGTATTAAAAAAAGAGAATATGACCTGATTATTTTAGATCCGCCAGCTTTTACTAAATCAAGGCAAACAATTATGGCTGCATATAATGGCTATAAGCGAATAAATAGTGAAGCAATGCGACTTTTGGGGAAGGGCGGTTATTTAGTCACATGTAGTTGTTCGCATTTTATGAGTGAAGAATTATTTGTGAAGATGTTATTAGAAGCTGCTAAAGAAAACAATTTTTCTTTAAAACAAATATCTTATTCTCAACAAGGAAAAGATCATCCAATAGTTTTAAATTCTAATCAAACAGATTATTTAAAATTTTACATTCTTCAAATAGCATAAGCATTGACTTATAAAAAAGAAAACATAAAATAAAAATATGAAGAGCATACATAAATTAGTATTAACAGCTATAATGTCAGCTTTGTGCTATGTAGCATTTACTTTTATTCAAATAAAGATACCTACACCTGCTGGCTATACATCATTTCATTTAGGAAATGCCTTTTGTGTTTTGGCAGCTTTATTAATTGATGGTGTTTCTGGTGGCATTGCTGGAGCTATTGGAATGGGCATAGGTGATTTATTAGACCCTGCTTATGTTATTACGGCTCCCAAGACCATTTTCTTAAAATTCTTTATTGGTTTTATTACTGGAACAATTGCCCATAAAGTTTTTCATATAAAAGAATTAAATGGTAAGCAATTATTTAAAGCTACTGTTATATCTTGCTTATGTGGTATGGCATTTAATATGCTAGGTGAACCATTAATATCTTATCTTTATTACAACTTGATATTAAATAATAGTTCAAAAGCTCTAAGCTATTTAACAGCAGCCAAATTTATAACAACTGCTGTAAATGGAATATTATCAATAATTATTGCGAGTCTATTATATATTCCATCTTCCAAAAGACTAAATCGTTTTATTGAAAATTATGATGAAAAAAAGTAACTGTTAAGTTACTTTTTATATATACGCATATTTTCGTAATATTTATTAATTAATGTATTGAATTCTTCCCATAGGGTATCTTCATTATCTCTACCGCTATTGCCTATTTCTTTCCATTTAGTTCTTAAATTCTTAACTGCTTCAATTTCTTCTTCATTGAATTCACTACGAGCTAAATATAATTTTGCTTCAGCAATTAATTCCTTCTTTGCTTCTGCTCTTTGGGCAAATGTTTCTTTCATACTGTTAAGGTAAGCTTTTCTATTTTTGTAGAATGCTTTTCTTTCAGCTTTGAATTTTTCCCATAATTCATTTTCGAAGTTTCTTCCTGCGTGGCCGACCTTTTTCCATGCTTCTTCAAGTTCAGCCATCTTAGCACCGATTTCTTTGAAGTTTGTGCCTTCGTTAGCTTTGATAGCTTCTTCAATAATCTTTTCTTTTTCTTCTTTATTTTTTGCGAATGTTTCTTTTAGATTAGCAAAATATTCGTTTCTCTTTTTATAGAAGTCATTACGTAAGCCTTTAAATTCTTCCCAAAGCTCATCATCTTTTTCTTTAGTTGTATGACCAGCTTGTTTCCAGGCTTCTACTAATTCTTCCATTTTTTTATTAGCATTTTTAATGCTTTCGCTATCTAATGCCTTTTTAGCTTCTTCAATTATTTGTTTCTTTCTATCTTCAACAGATACACTTAAATCGCCAACTTTTTTGTTGATTTCAGCTACAATCTTGTCAAATTCATCACTTAATTCTTTTTCTGCAAATGATTCTTCTTCGCGAAGAGTCTTGCGCCAACGTTTCTTTAAATTAGCGAATTCGATTGCAACATCGCTGTTTTCGACTTTCTCTGCTAGCTCTTTTGCTTTAGCAACTAACTCTTTTTTTAATTCAATACGTTTATCTTCCATTTTCAATACCGCCTATCAGTTAAATTATAACTTTTTTGTACTAAATAAAAAAGCCTAAGTTGTTATTTTACAAAAAAGGCTTTAATTGTCTCATATACTAGTTTTGGCATTTCATTAAAAGAATAGGTTTTTTCAAGTCTTTCAACAAATGTGTGGCCATCTTTACCATAAGTGCCAATATTTATAACGGGGATATTTAAATTATGAATTTTTTCATAAGGATAATTAATTGGGTAAACGGTATTAGTGAATAATGGTTCAATTTGTTTACGATTGAATGGAGTTGACAAGAAAGACATATCAGAAATAAATGGGTAATAGGCCTTAAGCTTAATATTGTATGTTGATTCTTTTTGGACTTTTTTAATAGCACTATCAAGAGCGTTAAGAATTCTTGGATTGTCTGTTTTAATGCTTGAATAATACATTGATCCAAAGAAGATTATTAAGACAGGCTTCTTATCTTCATAATATTCATATGATTTAAGTAAGACCTTATATGAATAATCTCGCATATCGATATTTGGGTTTTCTTTTAATAACTTTTTACCATATTTACTAATTTGTTTAGAATAATTAGGATTTCTATTTAATAATTCATTCCATTTTTCATATGTATAAACATTAACTTTATATGGCAATTTATGATACTTTTGTTTATTTAATAAACAATATTTTTGATAATTGTCATTCATTAAATCAATTGCTTCTTGAAAACTAGCTTTTCCTATTTTTAAACATTTTTTCATAACATCTTCTGGAGAAGATGTATATGTTAAATAGTTAAAATATGAAATGGCACTTAAAGCTGTTTGGACAGTATAAGAATCTTTATTATCGTTTTGTTTTAGAGAAATAGGGGGAACAGTGCTTTGAGCTTCATCAACATCACATAATTCCATATTTAATGTCATATTCTTATTGATTAGAGATAATAATAGATTAGGATCAAAAGCATTAAATGGATTACCAACATGACTTTCTTTACCAACAACCATAAAACATGGAAGGAGTTTGCCAACTGTTCCATGATATATGTAGCGATCACTTCCTTTGACGTTTGCGTAATCGCCATTGATTAATGCTAAATACTTAAAGTTTTCTTTTTCTTTTATTTCTTTTAAGATATCTAAACTTTTTAAGATACCGCTTGAATCGCCTTCTTCATCACATTCGCAAATAAAGACAAGATTTCCATTTAATTCATCTATATGATTAGAAAAATATTTCATAATTTCCATATAGGCAGCTACACCAGCCTTCATATCTAGTGCGCCTCTACCAAATAGATAATCGTTACTATCTATATCTTTTAATACTTCTTTATCTAAGATAAATTCTTTTTTTAAGGCATCAATTAATTTATCAGGATTAAAAGCTAAATTTTGGATTTTTCCATAATCTAAGACATCAACGGTATCAATATGGCCCATTAATACTATTGTTTCGTTGCCTTTTCCTTTTATATAAGAAATGGCACTTAAACGATTGTTTCCACAGTCATATGTCTTGATATAATCTGGATGTTTTTTAAAATATGATAATTTAGAAAAATAATTATAAATAAAAGTAGCGATTTTATTTTCACTTTCTTTTTTGCCACAAACACTTTTAATTGAAACAAGTTTTTTAGTAAGATTTTCTATTTCTTGTGCATAATTTATTTCCATATATTTAGAATATCATTTTTTAAGGAAAAGATTAAAGTATATAATTATTGTGTTGGAGAATTGGTATGAAAAAGATTTTTATATTATTGATTTCTTGTTTAATGTTGCTTTGTGCATGTACGCCTAAACAAGAAGAAGAGGTTAAAGAACCTTTATTTTATTCAAAAGATATTCGTATAGTCACTAAAGACTTACAATCAGTTCAAGATTTAGTTGATAAGAAATTAGCTGTTCATGAATCATTTGATAGAGAATATTCAGAATATGTTCTTGAACAATTAGCTAATGAAGGCATAGAATTAAGCGAAGACAATTTAGTTTGGTTTTATGATTATGCTGCTATTAAACCGATGATTGATGAAGGCGAAATTGATGCGTGGGTAATATACGATAATCGTGAAGATACAATCAATGGTTTTCGTGGCGATTATCATGCTGAAGATTATAATACTTTAGCGACATATCAAAAGCCTTACTACGAGGAAAAGGAAGCCGAAGATACTAGTAATCTAGTGAAAGCTTTATACGAGGAACCATTTATGGTTATGATTCATGGCTTAGATGGCTATGGCAAAAATTCGCTTCACCAATGGCGTAATTATCGCAATGATGTAAATCATTTGCTTGTTGTTAATCCTCAAAAGAAGCACGTTTTAATTATTTCTATTCCTCGTGATACAAGAATAAGAAATGTTAAAACAGGCTATTATGATAAATTCACACATTTTTGCCAAGACGGTCCACAGAATCCATCACAATCTTTAGGTGAAGTGTTGGGCGTTGAAATACCTTATTACTGTATGACATCATTTACATCTTTTGTTGATGGAATCAATAAGCTTGGTGGCGTAAGAGTAAATGTACCAATGAATATGCATCTTGATATGGATTCTAATCGTAATGTCGCAAATCCACAAAGACTTGAAAAAGGATATCAAAATCTATATGGAGAAAGCGCTTTGGCACTTGCGAGAAATCGTAAATATGATGGCATTGTAAATAACGATATGGGGCGTATCAGAAATCAAGCTTTAATCATTAACAGTTTGATTAAAAAAATCGCAACTCATCCATATATTTTAGAAATGGTTGGCATGAGTTGGCTAATGGACTTAATATGTGAAAACAATTTCTCAAGTGAAGAGAAAGAAACATTGTTCGCATTAGCTAAGACATTTGAAGAAGGTTATACAATTGATAATTTCTTCTTAGATGGAGAAGGTCAATTAATTGATGCTGTATATTATGTTGTTACATATGAAAAGAATATCGAAATAGCTAAAGGTAAGATTGACTTAGTTATGAATGGCTTTGTTGATTCAGATAGCCCATATTATGAAGAAATAATGAAGGGCTATGTATCAGAAGGCGCTGGCACTATTGATGATGGTGACAACGGTTATATCGGTTCATATTATGATTTAAATGATGTCTTCTTTGCTGAAAAGGAGAGTGAATAATGAAACTAGAGATTTCTACACCTGGTCCAAGAGAATATTATGATGAAATGTTATATGTTTTATCATATTACAAAAAGATTAAAAAGAATCCTCGTGTAAAGGTCCACAGCTTAACAAAATATTTATCAGTATTTATCGTATTATTAATCATTTATATCGCAATTATGTTTATTGCGAATAAAGCATTTCATGATTTATTGTTTATATATTTAGCTGGCATCAGCAGTATACTTCTTGCATATTATATATTTGTCTTATTAAACGCAAATAAGAGAATTAAAGAATATATTAATAATACAGGTACAAAAATAATTGAGATAAATGATGAAGGTGTAAGATTTAAGGATGATAAAAGAGACTTTCTAACTAATTGGAGCAGTATCCATTCAATAGTCATTAATAATTATTCAATTTGTTTCATTCCTGAAGATATGAGTAATATAGTTGTTTCAATAAGTAGTGAATATGCCAATGAAGTTTTAAAAGGAATTAAAGAAGTCAACAAAGAAGATTTGGCATATGATAATCGTAAATAATAAAAAAGGGGCTGTCCAAAAACTAAGTGATTAGTTTAAAGGGTTGCCCCTTTTATTTATTCTTTATTTATTAAATCAGAAATAACTTCAACCACATCTTTAGCAGCTTCAACACCGTCAACTTCTTCACTTAACCCTGACTCCTTATCAACGGCTGTTTTAATATCATTAATATCTTCAACTAAGCCGGTAACAGATGCAATTGTATCAAAACCCAAGATTGAAGCGATATTTGAGATGATGGATGCATCTTCGCTTATACCAAGCTCACCTTCATCAAGTGTCGCTTTGATATCTCTTCCGCTAATGTATACATCAATAATTTTAGAAATTCCAGGAACGCCTAAAGCATCAGCTATTCCACCAATATTTTCAAGTGTTTCATCAGATTTAATCTCTGGTTTTAAAATAGGCAAGATAAGTTTTACAAGTCCTAGATAAGGATCATCTAAGATACTTACATAGCCAATAAATTTTTTATTTTTCTTTAGACCATCAAGCTCATCTTTATGATCATTTAATACATCAGGATGAACAAGGAAAGCAAATTTGTTTTCGTTTTCTTCATCATTAATAATATCTACTAATTCATTTAAATGTTCGTCACTTAAGACATCAATAATTATTAGATGTGGTTCATTTTCTTCAATTGATGAATCTAGAGATGCAAAATCACATGTTTTAACTGATAGGTATCTTTGCTTTTTTAACAATTCAAATAATTTGTAATCTTTAAAAGTTGTGATAATTGTTTTGGTTTCAAATTTAGGAATAAACTTTTTACCTGCAGCTTCCACAACATTTTTAACAATCTTTTTACCAATTATTCCAGATTTTGTAAGGCCAAAATATATGCCACTGCCAACTATTCCAAGCCCAACAACACCAATGCCTGCCTTAGTGATTAAAGGAGTAGGATTTAATTTAGCTATGGTTTCTTCTAATCTTTCATCGCATCTTGAACAAGTTTTAAATTGTAGTCCTTCTTTAAAATAAGTTGCTTCAACTTGAATTACCCAATCACCAAAATCGTGGCCAAGCATTGGAATTATTTCACTTATCTTTTCTTCGCAACGTTTACAAATTCCTTCCTTTAAACCATCTTTGGTGCATGTGGCTTCTTGAACGATCACAGGATCAGCCATATCGTGTCCTAGCGCTGGAAATATTTCTTCTGTTTTATCATTACATCTTTTACAAATGCCAATCTTGTGGCCTTCTTCATTACAACTTGCATCTACTTCCTCATACTCATAATCATGTCCTAAAGCAGCGATATTATTTGTATATGTTTCTACACATCTAGAACATTTATATGTAGTAAAGCCAGATGTTAGACAAGTGGCTTCTTTTTGTGATGTGATTACATAATTATGTCCCAAAGGTGCAATCGTATTTGTTCTTGTTGTTCCACACCTTGAACAAGTTTGAATTGAACTTCCAGAACTATTACAAGTTGCAGCCGTAACAATCGAAGCTACTCCCCAATTATGGCCAACTGCAGGCAAGCTGTTTTGCCAAACATTAAAACAATCAGCACATTCATATGTTTCAAAACCAGGATCTTCGCAGCCTATAGGAAGTTGTGACATAGTTAAATTAATATTTGTGCTTCCACAATTTGGACAAGAATCAATAGCGTGAATATGTTCGTGATGATGAATCACAAACAATGAAATTGTTAAAGAAAAGAGTAATGTTATTATTAATTTTTTTCTCATCAATCTAAGACCTCAAGGCGTCCTTCAAGCCCAAAACCTAGATGCTTATTGTTTTCAAAATATTCTAATAATGTTTGTACATCACTTGTTGTTAAGATGATAGGCTCATCATTAGCTTTAACTTCATCATAAGTTAAATTAAAGAATGCTTCCAAATTGTTGTAATGGAATTCGCCAATGCCAACAATATAATATTTATCATCTTCAATTGCTTCACCATTTAATTCGCATGTTAATAATTCGTGCTTAGACTTAGAATAAACAACATGCATGCCTTTTGATAATTGATAGAATTCAGTATGATCGCCAAGCCAAGCTTCATCACGATAAATATGCAATAAAGCTTTCTTTAATTGAGCACCACTCAGCTTTAGACCATATGATTTTCCATCATATGGATAGCATTCACTGAAGTCTTGGAATGTTACAATTGGTCCCATTTTAGTCTTTCTTACAGAGCCTGAGCCCATCAAGTAAATATCAGTCTTTAAACTATCTTTCATTGCATCCGCAAAGACACCACCTAAATCTGTTTGTGTCCATCTGTCTGGATGAGTTAGTTCATAATCAAAATTAGCTACAACTTTGGCATATTTCAAATCAGTTTTAGCTTTTATTGAATGAATTAAATCCTCAATTCTTTTATCTCTTGGACAGTTTTCTTCATTAATAGGAACAGCTTGCCATGAATAAGAATCAATGCAGTTTTCATCAGTATCAATTATTAAATCAAATCTACCAATTTGGTCTGTTCCTGTTCCTGCTTGAACAATTAAGATATTATTTACTATTGCTGGTTCATCAATAAAGGTATGAGAATGTCCACCAATGATAATATCAACACCCCAAGATGGATCTAAGATAGCAGCTAATTTTTTATCTTCTTCAAAACCAATATGTGTCAATAAAACAGTTAAATCGATATCTAAACCATTATAGGCATTACAAATCTTGCCAACTTCTTTAGCAGCTTCTTCAATGCCAATAAACGATCCAATTAAGTTTTCGCCTTTTGTTTGTGATATTACTTCTTCAGTTAAAATGCCAATGAACAAGATTCTTATACCATCAATTTCAATAATATGATATGGCTTAAATAATCTTGTATCATTTCCTTTAATATATAAATTAGCATTTATGATAGGGAAAGTAGCCATTTTTTCTAAGAATAATAAATGAGCTACACCATAATCAGTTTCATGATTTCCTAAGGTAACAATATCTGGAGCAAGCTGATTAACAATTTGAATTGTAGAGAGGCCATGAAATTCTGAATCAATAACTGATCCTCTAAACATATCACCAGCTATTGCATAAATAACATTTGGATCTTCATTGCGGCATTTTGTTAGATAACCTGAAAGCATAGATACGCCTCCAGTTAATTTCTCATCGATTTTTTCTTCAAAGAAATCACCATGCATATCATTTGAATGTAGCAAAGTAAGCTTTTTATATTTGTCCTTGCTTATGAGTCTTTTGTACTCCATATGGGCTCTCCTTATTAATTATTTGTTTATTGTTCTTAACAATATTTTATAATAAAAGGCCACATAATCATATTGGCTAATAAAAAAAGTTATTCATGCGAATAACTTTATCTAAATTTTGGAATTTCAATATCTTTAACTTCTTTAAATCCATTTGTTTTACTGAAAGACAAATTTGATTTGAATCTTGCGACAAAATCGCTTGGATCAATCATTTCAAAATTAATATCTTTAAAACCTTCTCTTACAAATAAAACAGAAAGAATAGTGGCATCTCTTTGATTGCCTGTTGAAGAATCAAATAATAAATCTTCTGCATTGACAACCACGAAGTCTACAGGCAATAAAGCGAAAGCTTCTCTTGCGATTCTTATTGCACAACTACATACATAATCTTGTGCTAAATCATTAAATTGGCTTCCCTTTATTTCACATTCACTAATTTTATTTGTTGTTTCACTTTTCTTAAAGCCAGTTTTAGGCACAACATCATTTATTTTGACATTAAATCTACATAATAAAACATCACCATCATCACTTCCAAATTCAAAATCAGAACCAAATGCCGATATTTCTTCCATCGGTGAATACTTATCCATTACTTCTAAATAGGCATCACTATCTTTATTTAATACTCTTTTAGCTAAGCTAATGGCATTTACATATTGTTCTTTTTCTTCTTCGCTTGCGTCTTCTTTTATTTGACCGTTAGAAAGAATTTCCCAATCAATTTTTTCCGATACATTTTTATGAAATGACTTAATATCTTTAATATATTCATTGAAATCATTGTATTTGTCTTCTAATTCATTATCAATTGGTACTATTTCGTTAGTTTCTTTAATATATTTTGTTTTTGAATCATCGCCTTCAAATAATTTTTTTAAGCCACCAAATGTATTGAATTTCTTTTGATATGACAAGCCAGTACCTGGAAGGCTTGCGGTTGCTGTAGATGTGCCTTTAGAATTAATTGAATAGTGTAAACCTTTTTTTCCTAATGATAAACTAACGCCAGACTTGCTGACATTTAATCTTATGCCATTGGCAATTTTGATGCTTTTTCTAAATCTTATGCCCATTGCTTTCACCTCATAGCAATATTTTATAATAAAAAAGTTCACTTTATAAGTGAACTAAGACATAGCTTTCAACATTAAATCAGCTACTCTTTTACTATAGGCAATTGGATCTTCTAATGGAAGCCCTGCAATTAGTTGTGCTTGTTCATATAATAGAATTGAATAATCTTTTATATCATTGCCTTTTTTATAAACTGAATTCAATGCTTTGAACAATTCATGATTTGGATTAATTTCAAGAATCTTATTAGCTTTAACTGCGCCTTGATTAATCGCATTTAAAGTTTTTTCCATATTGAATGATAAGCCATCATCCGAAACTAGGCATACGGCAGAAGATTTTAAACGGTTTGTTAAGCGAACATCGTTTACTTTATCTTTTAATTCTTCTTTGATCTTATTGATTAAATCTTCATTATCTTTAGCTTTCTTTTCGATTTTTTCTTTTTCTTCTTTTGTATCAAAATCTAAATTGCCCTGTTGAAGTGATTTAAATATCTTACCATCATAATCATGAAGAACATTAGCCATGAATTCATCAACACTATCAGTGAAATATAATATTTCATAGCCCTTATCAAGTACAGTTTCAAGTTCTGGTAGTTCCTTAATAGCTTTAATGCTTGGACCACTTGCGAAGTAGATTTCTTTTTGGTCTTCTTTCATTCTTGAAACATATTCTTTTAATGTTACATATTTATCCTCATAGCTTGATTTGAAGATTAATAAGTCAACTAATTCATCTTTGTTTGCACCATAATGATCATATGCACCGAATTTTAATTGTTGGCCAAATTGTTCAAAGAATTTTTCATAGTCTTCACGATTATTCTCTAACATCTTTACAAGTGTTGATTTTATTTTTTTATCAATCGATTTCTTTAATGCAGCCATTTGATGATTCTCTTGCAAGATTTCTCTTGAAATATTTAAAGATAAATCATCGCTATCAACAACACCTCTTACAAATCTAAAATAATCGGATATTAATTCTTTAGCTTCATCTTTGATGAAAACACCTTTAGAATAAAGTTTTAAATCTAATTTATAATCATTAGAAAAATAATTTAATGGTCTTACACTTGGAATAAATAATAAGGCACTATAAGATGTATTTCCTTCAACTTTATAATGTAAAGTACTTAGTGGCTTTTCAAAGTCATAATAATTTGTACTATAGAACATTTGATAATCTTCATCTTTTAATTCTTTTTTTGGTTTCTTCCAAATAGGTACCATTGAGTTGACGGTTGTTTCTTTAGTTTCTTTGGCGCCATTTTCTCCATAGCTTTCAATATTCATGATGATTGGATATCTAATGAAATCAGAATATTTTTTTACTAACATTTCTAGATTATCGATATTTAAATATTGATCATATTTCTTTTCTTTAGAATTGTCCTTAATATAAAGAATTATTGTAGTACCAAAATCATCTTTCTTGGCTTGTTTAACTTCATAGCCATCTAGTGTTCCTGTCCATAAATAAGCTTTATCTTCATTTATTTTTTTAGATAAAACTTCAATTTTATCAGCTACCATAAATGCACTATAGAAGCCAACACCAAATTGTCCAATGATATCGACTTTTTCTTTTTCATCTAAGTTTTCTTTGAATTCAAATGATCCAGATTTAGCGATAGTTCCTAGGTTGTTTTCTAAATCTTCTTTAGACATACCAATACCATTGTCAATAATCGTAATCGTCTTTTCTTTCTTATCGGCATATATTTTTATTTTTAAGTCTTCGCTTTTAATGTTTGTATCTGTTAATGATAAAAAATAGCGTTTATCTAAGGCATCAGAAGCGTTAGATATTAACTCTCTTAAAAAGATGTCGGTATTTGTATAAATGGAATTTGCCATTAAATCTAGAAGTCTTTTTGATTCTGTTTTAAATTGTTTTATTGCCATAATATCACTCCTTTAGCACTCATAGTCCTTGAGTGCTAATATATTTATAACACTATTTATTTTCTAGTGCAAATAGTTAGGATTTTATGATTATTTCAGTAATAAAGAATTATGGAAGAAAGATTATTGGCCTTACTTCGTTTAGCGATAATCACAAAAGCGAGCGATATTCATTTTATTGTTAAGGAGGGAAAAATGAATATTTTAATGCGTATTGATGGTGAGAATAGAAAAATTAAGATTATGCCAGGAGATAAAAAGCTTATTCGTTATTTACAATATTTAGCTAATCTTGATGTGGGCCAATTAAACATTCCCCAAACAGGACAATTTGAAATTGAAGTTGATAACAGTTTATTATCGCTTCGTTTTGCCTTTGTTAGATCTTTAAAATTAGTTAGCGGTGTATTAAGAATCTTAAATAACAACTTAAAAATTGATGGAAACAGACTATCTAATAATGATTCACAAAATATCTTCTTTAAAAATCTATTAAATATGCGAAATGGTTTAGTTCTTTTTTCAGGTCCAACAGGATCAGGCAAGACTACTACTTTATATTCATTATTGAATACTAAAAAAGACAAAATAATATATACAATCGAAGATCCAATTGAAATCTACAATGATAATTTTATTCAAGTACAAATAAATGAAAAGCAAAATCTTGATTATGAAGAAGGAATTAAACAAATTATGAGGCACGACCCTGACATCATAATGATTGGCGAAATAAGAGATAAAAAGGCTGCAACTATGGCTATTAGGGCAGCTAACACAGGACACCTAGTCTTAGCGACTATCCATGCATCAAGTGCTAGTTCTTGTATAAGCAGGATGATAGATTTAGGAGCTAACGAAAATCATTTATATGAAATGTTGTTGTGTGTTATCAATCAAAGGATGATTATCAAAAAAGGTGAAAAACAAGTAGTATATGAAATTATGGATAAAAAAGAAATTGAATATTATTCAATGAATCATTGCAACTCTAATTCTTTCATAAGTATTGAAAAACAAATTAATAGGGGAATTGAAGATGGGATTATTAAACTTATTAAATAAACAAAAAACATTAACAATGGATGATCTTAGTTCTATAAATGAATTATTAAAAGCTGGTCTTTCGATTAAAGATTGTCTATTTTTAATAAAGACAAAAAGTAACAATATCATTATCGAAACAATAATTTCAAAACTCAATAAAGGATTATTAATTGAGGAAATAATGATTGACTTTCTTCCAAAAAAGATAGCTTCCTATATTAAAGAACTCATTAAAAATATGAGCTTTTCAGAAAGCTTAGAGCTATCATTGAATTTCTTGAATAAGAATTTGAATAATCAAAAAACAATTGAAAAGAATATTCTTTATCCTGTTATTCTATTGTTTATTGCTATAAGTGCACTCTATTTATTTGATGCCTATGGGCTTGATGCGATCATTAATATGTTAAAGACATTTAAAAGTGATTTTTCAAGTTTAACTGTACTAAGGAATGTTTTTAGAATTATTATTTATATTTTTTATTTTGGAATGTTGATAATTATGATTCTGATTATCTATTTTTCAAAAGAAAAGAATATTGCGCTAATGTATATTTTTGTTTCTAAGCACATAAGAAATAGTTTAATTCAAGTATATTTCTGTGAGGAATTTATCAATCTATTTCTTATTTGTTTAGACTCAGGATACAAAACAAAAGAAGTGTTAAATATATTAAAAGCATTACACAATAAGCCAATTGTGTCATTTTTAGCATTTCATTTAGAAGAGAGTTTATTAAAAGGCAATAGTTTAAAAGATGCTAGTAAGCAAATATATTTTGATGAGACATTGAGTAAATTTATCAATGTAGCTGTTTATACAAATGATTTCAGTTTTATTTTGCATAAATATCTCACTTTATGTAAAGAAAAAATCATATCTTTTACAAAGAAAATTATATTAAGTATACAAATAAGCTCATATATATTTATTGGCGTCATTATTATCTTTGTTTATCAAATATTGTTTTTGCCAATGCAAATGATTGGAAATTTCTAAGGAGGAAAAGATGAATAAAAAAGGTTTTACATTATTGGAAATGGTAGTAGTGGTGATGATTGTAGCGATATTATTCTTATTAACTATTCCTAATGTTTCTAAAGTAATCAATATTGTAGATGATAATGCTTGTGATGCGCTTACAAGAGTAGTTGATTCAGCTATTGTTCAATACAAGTTGACTTATGGTCAATATCCAAATTCAACTAATGATTTAATAGCTGCTGGATTAATAAGCGAAGATCAAGCAAGTTGTTCAAATGGAAAGAGCATTTATATTAGCGATGGGAGTGCGCACCATGAATGAAAAAGGTTTCAGTTTACTTAGTATGTTACTAGTTTTAATGGTATTGACATCTTTATCGCTATTAACGATTAAAAGAGCTATTTTTCTTGAAGATAAACACTTAAGCATGATTAATGATTATTTTGACATGCAAATAGAATCATTAACTAAAAAACAAAGAAACAGCATGAACGATTATAATATTCATTTCAATAAAAGTGGAAGAGTCAACCAAGCAAGAAGCATCGATATAAATGGACATCATATAATTATTCACTTAGGTAATGGCTATTTAACATATGAATAATAAGGGGTTTTTATTAATTGATTCTTTAATATGTATCTTCGTTGTTGTTTCTGTTGGTCTTTTAAGCATCAGCTTATATCAAATGATAAATAAAAATGAAATAATTTATGAAGAATATAATAGACAAAGCAATGAGGAATACGAAACATTATTTAATAATTTAAAGGAATGCAAATGTCAAATAATAGAGGATTCATCTATACAAGAACAATGATTGCCATATTGATAGTGTTAACAATATTGCCAATTCTTATAAGCGCTTATAGCCTAATAGCGAAATATAATATCGACTACAATCTTTTAAGCAACGAGATATCAATCATGGATTTAAGAAGAGTGCTTTTACTAGCATATGATATTAAAATAAATTCTCATGAAATGCACTTTATATATCACAATGAAAATTATGTTTTGCGTCTATCAAATAACAAGCTTGTATTACAACCAGGTACACAAATATATTTAAACGATATAAAGGAGATTAATTTCAATACTAAGAATGGATCAATCTATTTAACTTATATAACAAATAAAGGCAAGGAATATGAAAAGAATATTGGCAAAGAAAAAGGGTTTTATCTCGCTGACTTTTCTAATAATAATGATCAACATAATGACGATGATCATATCGATTTCTAATTATTTGATTACATATAATAAGATCAATGGCGAATTAAAAGATTTTATTGATGATTTTTATGATGAAGCTAAGCTTATCAATGAAGCTAAATGCTATCTATTAAATAATGGCAAATTAGATAACTTTTTATTATCAAATGGTGAAGTCAATGTAGAAAAAATAGATAATAAGTTTTTATTATCTTATAATGATTGTTCATATCTTTTAAGTATTGAAGATAAAATGATAATTGATTATTCAATAGAATGATGAACTTAAAATAAGATAAAAAGTTCAATTTCTATTTCGATTGATGTGCTTGAAGGATTAAAAAATATTTCAAATGCTTATGTAAAATAATATATGTTATTTAAAGTTCGATGACATAATTGAAGAATTTGTTTAAACAAATAGCACAGTTTACTTTCAATTCTAATAAATTCTCAACTTATATAATCGCATATAAGAATGCATAAAGATTTGTATATAGTGTTCTAGATACACATATTGTCTAATCATTAAATTCCACTTACAAAATAGTAGATCTTTTTATATGCTCATAAACAATTACTGTTTTCTAAAATAATACTTATGTATTAAAATAATATGGTAAATAAGGAGAATTATCATGATAAATTGTACTGAAATTAAACCTGGTCAATGTTTTACTTGGGAAAATGAACTATATCAATGTATAGACATTGCCCTAAATAAAACAGCTATGGCAAAGATGAAAGTTAAAGTAAAAGTTAAAGTTCCAAGAACTGGTGTAGTAAAAGAATTAAGCTTAATATCTGGCGATAAAGTTGGTGAAGCTCATATTGATAAGAGAACTATGCAATATCTATATGATGATGGCACAAATTGTGTCTTCATGGATGGCGAATCTTATGAACAAATTGAAATTCCAAAAGATAGACTTGAATGGGAATTAAAATTCCTTACACCAAATTTGGAAGTAAGTGTACTTGTATATGAAGGAAATGAAATCTTAGGTATAAACTTGCCAGATAAAGTTGAATTAGAATTAGTTGAATGTGAGTTAGCTGTTAAAGGTGATACTGCTACAAGTGCATTAAAGAATGCTGTATGTGAAACAGGACTTCAAGTTAAAGTTCCAATGTTTATTGAAAATGGAGAAAGAATCATTGTTTCTACAGCTGATGGAAAATATTCAAGTAGAGCATAAAAAATAAGACTTATCAAAGTCTTATTTTAGTTTAATATGTTTAGTAGCTTTTTTAATAGCCTCGAAGCTTTCTTTGGACAAATCGTGTTCAATTAAACAAGAATCTTCGTAGGCTGTTTTATTATCGACTCCAAAGTGAATCAACAATTTGGCTATATATTCATGCCTTTCATACATCTCTTCAGCTATCTTTTTTCCACTTTCTGTTAACAAAATATCATATCCAGACATTTCAATATATTTTTCTTTTGCTAGTTCTTTTAAGGCAATCGAAACAGTAGGTCTAGAAAAATTTAAATAATTTACAATATCAATAGCTTTGACATTGCCTTTTTTTAAAGAAGTGATGTATATAGCTTCTAAATAGTTTTGATATGTTTCGCTTTTACTCATGAATATATTTTAACATGTTCCTTTTAGAAGTATTAATTTGATGCATCTTGAAGAATACAACTAACTTGAATTCTTTCTCCTTTTCTTTCAATGATAAGGTTCACTTTATCACCAATATTATAATCATCTAAAAGTCTTGCGAGTTGTGAGAATTCACTCAATTCAACACCATCCATTGACTTAATAATATCACCTGTTTGTAAGCCAGCTTTTTCGGCAGCTGATCCTTCAATAACTTCACTAATTACAAGACCCTCAATATTGTAGTAATAGTTATATGATGAATCATAGATTTTAACTCCTAAGGTTGCACGATCTTTTACATAACCGTTTTGAAGTATTTCATCAGTAATTGTTTTTACGGTATTGGCTGGAATAGCGTAGCCAATTCCTTCAATACTTGTACTAGCTAAACCCGAGTTAGATGTTTTAGCATTTACAATACCAATTAGATTACCATTTAAATCAAATAATCCACCGCCTGAATTGCCAGAGTTTATTTCAGCATTTGTAAGTATTAAAGTCATTGTGTAATTCTTAATTGTTACTTCACGATTAAGTGCTGAAATAATACCATTAGAAGATGTTGTACCTTCTCCTAAGCCATTCCCAATAGCGATAACTTCTTGGCCAACTTTAATAGTATTTGAATCAACTAGTGATGCAAATTGCAGGTTGTTGGCATCAATTTTAATTAGTGCTAAATCAGTTTTGGGATCACTGCCAACTACCGTTGCTTCATATGATTCACCATTTTGAAGTTTCACATTTACTGAAGTTGCATCTTGTACAACGTGATTATTTGTCGCAATATAGCCATCGGCAGAAATGATAACACCAGAACCTAAACTGGTTACATTTGAAGTCGAAGGTCCAAAGAAACCATTTGAAGTTACTTCAGCTTGTGTAGTTATTTCCACAACAGTATTGACAGCTTTATCAATAGCCTCAATATAAGTACCTGTATGATCGTTTGTATATAGCACTTGTTCAACAACACTTGTTTGGTTTGTAACTGTTTGAATATTTTCTTTTTCTTGAGATTTGTTTATTTCAATAACGCCATAGGTGCCAACTGCCCCTCCCAATAGGGCAACTAGAAAGATAATTAATATAGATTTAAAATTCATTTTCATATTTATTGCCTCCATCGTTTTTTATTATAGGTCTTTTATGTGAAATTAAACTGAATTATGAATTTTTGCAATAATAGCATTGGCAATTCTTATGCCATCTAGGCTGCAAGACATAATCCCTCCACCATAACCAGCACCTTCTCCAGTAGGGTATAATCCTTTAGTGTTAATGCTTTGATAAGTTTCATCACGATTAATTCTTATTGGACTACTGCTTCTTGTCTCAGGACCAATCATTATTCCTTCTTTAATAAAGCCGGGAATCTTTTTATCAAAATCTTTTAAAGCTTTTTTGAAATATCCATTGTCTTTTTCGTTAAAGAATTTATTAAAGTCATATACAATAGTTCCAAGCGGATATGATGGTTTGAATATTAATGGTGAATTTGTTCCCTCAATATAATCTTTGATATTCATTGATAAAGCTTTATAAGAAGAAGATATTTGGAAAGCTTTTTCTTCATATTCTTTTAATAATTCAAAACCTCCTAAATCACCAGGCTCATATTCTTCTTTATTTATTTGAACCAATATGGCGGAGTTGGCAAAGCCAGAATTTCTTAAAGAATATGACATACCATTAGTAACGATTCTATTTAAATCAGAGCTTGCTGGTATTACCATTCCTCCAGGACACATACAAAATGAATATACGGCTTTTTCATCGTTATATCTCAAGAAATATTCACTTGCTTCATTAGTATTTAATCCTTTTAATTGATTGGCATTGATTAACGATTGAGGATGTTCCACTCTAAAACCAATAGCCATATCTTTTGGACTTATATTAATGCCTTGATCATAAATATTTTTTATTGTTTTATAAGCACTATGGCCGATTCCCAATACGACAATCGAGCTTAAATAATCACCTTTATTTGTTTTTATACCTTGAATGGCATGCTTTTTATCTAATAGTAATTGTTCCATTTCTTCTTCAAAATGAAATTCGACACCTTGACTAATTAAATAATCAGTCATTCTTTCAATTATTTTACGTATTTCATCAGTTCCAATATGAGCGTGAGGTATATATTTAATATTCTCTTTAGCACCAAATTTAATAAAGATATCAAGGATATATTCAATAAAAGGATCTTTAATTCTTGTAGTAAGTTTAGCATCAGAAAAAGTGCCAGCTCCTCCTTCTCCAAATTGAACATTACTGTTAGGATTTAAAATACCTTTATTAAAAAAGTCTTCAACATCTTTTTGACGTTCCTTAATTCTTTTTCCTTTTTCAAAAACAATTGGTTTTAGACCAGCTTCTAATAATCTAAAAGTCGCAAATATTCCACTAGGTCCATAGCCGACTATTAAGGGCCTAATATCACTATTTATTTTTTTAACACTTGTATCGACTTTATGATACTTAACAACATTTTTATTTTTTAAATACTTGTTTTCATTTTTTAATTCAACTAAAACTTGGTATTTATATACAACATCTTTTCTGGCATCTAATGATTTTTTATGTATTTTAAAAGATTTAATTTCATTATTATGTAAATGAAGTTTCTTTTTTATAATCTTTATTAAATCTTCTTCATTATCATCAATATTTAATTTAATCTCACTTATTAGTAGCATATTTTTATTATACTAGCGTATTTGTTGACATTACATAACTAAGATATAATTGTTTTATGGATTCTAGTAAAAAGAAAGTTTCAAAAAAATATGTAAAGAGGCAGTTTTATACTATTGGGCTTGTCTTGATAGTGTACTGTTTATTTGTTTTGTATATACCATTATTTTTAAATAAAGCTTGGACGCTTTTGAATTTTCCTTTTTTAAAAATATTTGATTCTCCAATATTAAGACAAAATATTTGTCTGATAGTAGGAACCATTATTCCTTTTTCATTATTATCTATAACAAGTAAAGACAATATTAAAGATTTTAATAATAAAACAGAAATTAGTTTTGTTGAACATTTAATCAATTTTATCGTTTTCTTTTTCTGTGGTGCTGCATTGATGTTTGTGACAATGATGTTAGCACAATATATCAATGTAAGTGGTCAACTTGTATCAAGCATAGGCATCACTTTCAATAGTGAATATTTAAATGATATTTTTTATGTAATTTCATTTATCGTTATAACTCCTATTTTAGAAGAATATGCCTTTAGAGGTGTTCTACTTAAATGCTTATCAAAATATGGAAAATATTTTGCGGTTATCGCAAGTTCATTAATTTATGCGCTTGCCCATGGATCGTTTGTTGAAATGATTCCTAGTTTCTTTATGGGTTTGATTCTATCAAAAAAAGTTCTCTATTATAAATCAATTAAGCCAACCATCATCATGCATATACTATTTAATGCTTCATTGTTTTTAATGTTAATCGCATCAGAACACTATTCTTTATATGTTGTTATTGCGTTGACGGTAATGCTGATATTAGCTTTTATATTATTGGCTACAAAAAAATATCATTTCATAAAAATTAAAAAATCAGATACAAACAGTAGAGTGGGATTATTGTTCTTGAGTACACCTACAATAGTTTTTACATTGATACTATTCATTGGCCATTCTATATTATTATTTTTCTTATAATTAAAAATAAAGATATTAATTCAACCATACTTAAACTAAATAAAAGGTAATTATAATAACGGTAATAATTTCATTATTTAATGTATCCAAACGATAGATTAATGTTTGGTTCTTTTAATATTTGATATTTTGATGATTATATTTATATAAATTAAAAAAGTTGAATAAATTCAACTTTCTATGTAAAGACATTAACTGTCAAATAAATAAATGGCAGGGGTGGCAGGAATCGAACCCGCATTAGCGGTTTTGGAGACCGATGTGCTACCATTGTACCACACCCCTAATTGCTTAATAATAATATCATATTTAATAATTCAAGTATATCAAAATGCGATTTTTTGATAAAAAAATAATTAATAAAATAAAAAAAGCATATAATAATTATTGATATGAAAAAAGAATATTTAACAATACCTAATTTTGTAACATCAATTCGTTTATTTGGCGCAATAATCTTATTATTTCTAAAGCCACTTAGTATACCATTTTATATCATCTATATTATTTCTGGTGCATCTGATGCAGTTGATGGCTTTGTAGCTAGAAAAATGGGCGGTGAAACAGAATTTGGATCAAAATTAGATAGTATATCTGATTTAACATTTTTTGGAATATCACTGTTAAAAGTTTTGCCTTTACTTATTGAGCAGCTTCCTAAGATGATTTGGCATTTTGTGAGTGCCATTATCGCCTTTAGAATTTTGATGTATATACTTAACGCTTTATATAAAAAAGAGTTTTTAACTTCACATACTTTTTTAAATAAAGCGTCAACGGTTATGCTATTTGTTATTGTCTTATTGATTAATACAAGGTTTTTAACACCTTTTGCGTGGATGACTGTTGGTATAACTATTATTGCGGCAATTTATGAATTTACGTATAGTTTATATCTTACATATATCAAAAGAAAGAAATGAAGAAAACAAAAATAGTTAAAGAATTATACAAAAAACAGGATTTAGTTTATAAAGAATTCTCTATTAAATTAAATCCTGTTTTAAATAGCGACATTTTTATTGGCGTTAGAACACCAGAACTAAAGAAAATGGCTAAAGAGATAGGATATGATAAAGAGTTTTTAAGCGCTTTACCACATTTCTTTTTTGAAGAAAATCAGTTACATGCCTATATCTTAAATGGAATAAAAGATTATGATTTAGCAATCGAAGAACTAGAGATTTTTTTACCATATGTCGATAATTGGGCAACATGTGATTCAATTAAAATCAAATGTTTCAACAAGCATAAAGATGAATTAATAAAAAGAATAAAAAGATGGCTAAAATCTAAGGATGAATATACCGTGCGATATGGAATTAATGCGCTAATGACTTATTATTTAGGTGAAGACTTAAAAGTTGAATATTTAAAAGATGTCGCAAATGTGAAATATGATACCTATTATGTGAACATGATGAAAGCGTGGTACTTTGCTAGCGCACTAGCAAAAAATTATGAAGAGACAATAGATTTTTTAGAAAAAAACAAAATTGATGAATGGACTTTAAGAAAGACAATTTCTAAGGCTCATGATAGCTATCGCATATCTAAAAAACAAGAAGAAAGAATAGATAGATTGTTTATTTAATCACATACTTAATTATTAAATGACAAATTTATATAATAATAAAAAAGAATAGCAAGGAGGCAAGTTATGTTAAGTGATATTCAAATTGCTCAAGCGTGTGAAAAAAAGAAAATAATTGATGTAGCCAATGAAGCTAATGTGCCAGAAGAGTATTTGGAACTTTATGGCAATTACAAAGCTAAAGTAGATTATAAATTATTAAATGACTTGAAAGAAAAACAAGATGGAAAGCTTATTCTAGTAACAGCTATAAATCCTACTCCTGCAGGAGAAGGCAAAACAACAACTTCAGTTGGTTTAGCTGATGGTTTAAGACAGATAGGCAAAAAAGTTGTTTTGGCTTTAAGAGAACCAAGTTTAGGTCCCGTATTTGGAGTCAAAGGTGGTGCAGCTGGCGGCGGTTATGCACAAGTAGTGCCAATGGAAGATATTAATTTACATTTTACTGGTGATTTCCACGCTATAGGTGCTGCCAATAATTTACTTGCTGCTATGCTTGATAATCATATCCATCAAGGCAATTCATTAAATATTGACCCACGTCGCATTATATGGAGAAGAGCTGTTGATATGAATGATCGTCAACTTAGAAATATTGTTGATGGATTAGGCGTAAGAGCTGATGGTGTGCCAAGACAAGATGGTTTTGATATTACGGTTGCCTCTGAAGTAATGGCTGTTCTTTGTTTAGCAAACGATATAGCTGATTTAAAGAAAAAGCTTGCTTCAATAGTTGTTGCCTACAATTATGATAATAAACCAGTTACAGCTGGTGATTTAAAGGCACAAGGTGCAATGGCTGCTTTATTAAAAGATGCATTAAAACCAAACCTTGTTCAAACACTTGAAGGAACACCAACATTTATTCATGGTGGTCCATTTGCCAACATTGCTCATGGATGTAATTCAGTAACAGCTACTAGACTTGCATTAAAACTTGGAGATTATGCGGTAACAGAGGCTGGATTCGGTGCTGATTTAGGTGCTGAAAAATTCTTAGATATTAAATGCCGCAAAGCTAATCTAAAACCAAGCGCTGTTGTATTGGTAGCTACAGTTAGAGCTCTTAAATATAATGGTGGTGTCAATAAGAATGATTTAGGAAAAGAAAATTTAGAAGCTCTAGAAAAAGGACTTCCAAACTTATTACAACATGTTGATAATATTAAAAATGTTTACAAGCTTCCATGTGTTGTCGCAATCAATGCTTTCCCAACTGATACAAAAGCTGAACTTGATTTAATTGAAAATAAATGTAAAGAACTTGGTGTCAATGTCGCATTAAGCGAAGTGTGGGCAAAAGGTGGTCAAGGCGGTAAGAAACTTGCTGAAGAAGTTGTCAAATTATGTGAAGAAGAAAATGATTTCACTTTTGCTTATGATATAAATGATCCAATTGAAAAGAAATTAGAAGATATTTGTAAGAAGATATATCATGCTGATGGTGTTCAACTTGTTGGAAATGCAGTTAAACAACTTCAACAATTAAAAGACAATAATTTTGACTCATTACCAATTTGTATGGCAAAAACACAATATAGCTTCTCTGATGATCCAACTTTATTGGGTGCGCCAAAAGGCTTTACTGTCAGTGTTAGAAATTTAAAAGTAAGTGCTGGCGCTGGATTTATAGTTGCTTTAACTGGAGAGATTATGACAATGCCAGGCCTTCCTAAAGTTCCAGCAGCTGAAAAGATTGATGTTGATGACAATGGCGTTATTACGGGGCTATTCTAATGGAAAATAAAAGTATCAAAGAATTTTCAGAATTAACTGCTAGTAAAAGCCCTGTACCTGGAGGTGGTGGAGTATGCGCAAATATAGGTGCATTAGCTGCAGCACTAGGAGAAATGGTAACTAATTTAACTATTGGTAAATCTAAATATATTAGTTTTACAGATGAACTAGAAGATATAAAAAAAGAATTAGAATTAATTAGATGTAATTTATTAGCTTGTATAAATGGTGATGCTAAAGCATTTGAACCACTAGCGAAAGCTTATGCTATGTCAAAAGATGAAGAAGGCTATTATGAAAATCTAGAGAAATGTTTAAGACAAGCAGCTGATTCGCCAATGATGATTCTAAAATACTGTAAAAGAATAATTGAATTGGATGAAAGGCTTGCCGTTATCGGCTCTAAGCTTTCTGTTTCTGATGCCGCTACTAGTGTTATGATAGCTCATGGATGCTTGTATGGTGCTTATGTAAATATCTTAGTTAATACAAGATTAATGAAAGATCAAGAATATGCTTTAAGAATGAATAAAGAAGCAATCGAGATAGTCGATAAATATTCTGTAAAAGCATTAAATATATTTGACAATATTTGTAAGAGGTTGACTGATAATGGCTAATCTTTTAAAAGGAAAAGATGTTGCTTTAGAAATAATTAATAGAAGCAAAGAAGTAGTCGAAAAAAATAATATTAGACCTTGTTTGGCAATATTTAGACTTGGTGAAAAAGACAATGATCTTTCATATGAAAGAGGAATTGAAAAAAAGGCTAGTGAAGTTGGCTTAGAAATTAGAAAATATATTTTTAAAGAAGATGTCGATGAAGAAGCTTTCTATCAAAAGCTTGATGAAGCTAATAGCGATGTAAACATTCATGGCATTTTAATATTTAGACCATTTCCAAAAAGATTTGATGATGCAAAGCTTAGAAACTATATTGCAACTGAAAAAGATGTTGATGGTTGTGGTGATGGATCTCTTGCTGGCCTATTAACAAATAGCGAAAAGGGCTTTGCTCCTGCTACTGCAAAAGCAGCTATTGAAATATTAGATTATTATAATGTCGATGTTTCTGGAAAAAGTGTTGTTGTACTTGGAAGATCACTTGTTATCGGCAAACCTGTTTCATTGTTACTATTAAATAAAAATGCAACAGTAACCATTTGCCACAGCAAGACAAAGGACATTGAAAAGATTGCATCCAATAGCGATATTCTAATTTGTGCAACTGGCCAAATGGAATCTATTGATAAAACATACACCAATCCTAATCAAACAATCATTGATGTTGGTATATCTTGGAATCAAGAAAAAGGAAAATTATGTGGTGATGTCCAATTTGAAGAAGTTGAACCATTAGTAAAAAACATTACACCAGTTCCAGGAGGTGTAGGTTCTGTAACAACAGCAGTATTAATAAATAATGTTGTGACTGCATGCATAAGAAATAAAAAATAAAGCCGTTATAAATTAACGGCTTTTATGGTTAATCGATTGGTCCTAAATCAACATAGTTGATATCAGTAGGTGTTTCTCTACCAAACAAGATGATTAATACTGTAGCAACTTGTGTTTGATCGTTCATTGATTCAACAACACCTTCCATACCAGAGAATGGGCCAGATAGAATTTTAACATTGTCACCAACTTTAAATTCAACTTCAACAGCTTTATCAGATTTGCCTATTCTACGTAATATAGCTTCAATTTCAGGGTCTTTAACTGGAATTGGTTTTGCGCCACCACCAGAAGAACCAATAAATCCTGTTACACCTGGAGTATTTCTTACAACATACCAAGCTTCATCAGTCATAACCATTTCTACGAATAAGTAACCTGGGAAGATGTTTTTAACTACTTCTTTTGTCTTTTCGTTTTTAACTTCAATTTGGGTTTCTTCTGCTACAACAACTCTAAATAGGTTATCAGAAATTCCCATTGTTTCCATTCTTTTTTCAAGATTTTCTTTAACTCTATTTTCATGTCCAGCATAGGTATTAACGACATACCAACGTTTTTCATTAATTTCGCTCATTATCTAATAACTCCTACAAGTCTTAGTAATAAAGAAATTAAGAATTGACATCCAAAGAAGTATAAAGCGAAGAATGCAGTGAAAATAACAACTTGTACAGAATTTGTAAGTAAATCATTTCTCTTTGGCCATCTAATTTTAGAAATTTCTTTTACGATAGCAGCAGGGTTAAACCAACTCATATTTTTTTCCTCCTATTTAGTTTCTTTGTGTAGTGTATGTTTATTGCATTTAGGACAAAATTTCATTATTTCCAATCTTAAAGAAGAACTTTTGTTCTTGTGCGTAACATAATTTCTTGATAAGCATTCGCTACATGTAAGTATAACTTTGTTTTTGTCTTTCATAAAAAGTATTTAAAAAGTTATTGTTCCCAATAACCTCTTATATTATCAAACAATTTTCGCTAAATGTCAAATTATCCCAAAGTACAAGCATCTTCACATTCTTCTAAAGATGTACTTGCTTCTCCTTCAATAATGTTGGTATCTAAATATTCTGAAATCCAAGTAGATAGATTATATACATTTTCATAATATTTACTATCTTCGTTGTTATCGGCTTTAAGGAAATCTAATATTTTTCCTTCTTTAATAATAGCTAACGAAGGAGTAAATTTTACATCTTTAAAGTCATCTTTTTCTTTTAATTTATCTAATGTAATTGAATAAACATCAATTTGCTTACTATTTGCGAATTCTTCAACTATTGGTCTAAATGAGGCACATGAACTACAAGCTGGTAAATAAATAAATAATAGAGCATCTGAATTACCACTTAATAAATCATCAACATTTTCAATTTCTTTAATAGTTGTATTTCGAGGATCAATATCGATATTTTTATCGCTATTAATTGGTGTTAAAGCATCGAAATTAATTTCGTGATATTTAATTCCTGAAAAATCATAAGTGCCATCATCTTGTTTTGTGCTGATAGCGTTTTTGCCATTGTAAAACCAAAAGCCACCAACATTATAGATTTTATTTTCATCATAGCCGTTGGCAATTAAAAAGTTTTTAGCCATACCTGCGTAGCCTCCGCCACCACACATTAGAAAGATTACTTTATCTTTTGGATATAATTTTTCAATTATTGTATTTGATTCTTCAAAATTTGGACTATATGTTCCATCATCATTAAGCGTATATAATGTTTTTCCACTATAAGTATTTCCAACCTCTTCTGGTAGACCAACAACATTGCAAATATATGGGAAAGGAATTATTTCAAAGCCTTTTACATAGCCACTTAAATATGAATCACCACCAATGGCTTCATAATTAGCTTCATCTTTTAGCATTCGACAATCAATATAAACACTATCTTTTCTATTTAAATAATTATCAATTGTTTCTTCATTGATGTTTTTGTCAATTCCAAATTGACTTCCACGAATACCATCAGCAAGTTCTGGCTTAGGTAGCGGCTTTTCACTACAAGCAAATAAACATAACACTAACAATATAATAAAAAACTTCTTCATATTTATATTATAGGACAATGCTTTCAACAAACAAAACAACCAAACAACATATGCTAGCTACACCAATTAATGAAACTTTTTTATAAGCGGCTATAATGCCAACAATTAATGATATATAAGCTGCAACACTTGATTCACAAGCTTCAATAATTGCTGGGAAAGTCATAATTGCTAAAGTAACATAAGGAACATAATATAAAAAGGATTTAATAAATATATTATTAATAGGTTTACGCAATAAAATCATTGGCAAGACTCTAATCACATAGGTCACTGTTGCCATTATTAATATGTATATCCAAGGATTATGCATCTTCCCTCCTTGGCCATATAATGCTGGCTATACTTGCGATAATAATTGTAAGTATAATGGTTCTTGTGCCATTTGATAAATCTTTTAAATATGGCAAATAATAAGAACCTAGAAAGCTTAATGTAAAACTAGTAATAATTAGACACAGAATTCTTTTATCTTCTTTACAAGGAGGAATAATAATCGCTAAAAACATTCCATAAAGGGCTACAGATAGTGCACTAACTATTCTTGTTGGTAAAACTTCTCCAGCAATTATGCCAATTGCTGTTCCAAGTGACCACATCAAAGTAGCTGGCAATATTGCACCATATGTATAGTAAGGATTTAGTTTTCCTTTTCTAGCGATTGTTATGCCGAATAATTCATCAGTTATATAGAAAGATAGTATAAGACGATGCTTAATATTTAAATCTTTATCACATCTTTGTGATAAAGATGCTGACATCAATAAATAACGCATATTAGCTACTAGCGTCATTATGATCATTTGCAAGTATGAAGCATTACTGATGATAACTAGAAATCCAGCATACTCACCAGCCGATGCATTACAAAGTAATGATGCAACAAAACCTTGAAGGGCAGTTAGATTAGCTTTAGTAGCTAAAATGCCCAAAGAAAAAGCAACAGCAAAATAGCCAAGTCCAATAGGCACACCATCTATTAATCCTTCTTTTATAAGCTTCCAGTTAGACTTAATCATAAAGTTTATATAAATGTTATAATACTTATTATGAAAAATGAAAAGACAAAGAAACTCGTAACTTTAGCAGTATTTGGAGCAATTGTTGTTGTTTTACAATTGGTCGCAACATTTATCAAGATTGGAAGCTTTCCAATTACGCTCACACTTGTTCCTGTTGTAATAATTGCTGCTAAATATGGACCATTTGAGGGTGGTTTAATGGGCCTAATCTTTGGAGCAATCGTTTTGGCGATGGTTGTTGTTGGTGCTGATGTTGGTGGTGCAAGTATGTTTGCTGTACATCCAGTTCATACAACTATTGTATGTTTATTGAAAGGATTTTTAGCAGGTTTTGTTCCAGGATTAGTTTATAAAAAAATAAACAACAAGAAGGCTGCTATTGTTGTTGCTGGTGCACTAGCTCCAATATGCAATACTGGTACATTAATAATATTCTTGATCTTATTCTTTGATACTGCATTTGCAGCTGCTTTTGGACTATTTATTTCAATTAACTTTTTAATTGAATTAGTAATAAATATGTTATTGGCTCCAGGGCTTTTAAGAATAATAAAATAAGGCTTTTGTAATTGTAAATAATACTAAAAACTCATAAAATTAGATTATGTCAATATTAAACATTATCACCTTATTTGGCGGATTAGCTTTATTTCTATATGGAATGCGTATGATGTCAGGAGCTTTAAGAGAAAGTTCAACTGGCACCTTAAAAGCAATCCTTTCAAAGGTAACTGATAATTTTATTAAATCTTTTTTATTAGGAGTTATTGTAACAGCGCTTATTCAATCATCAACTGCTACTATTGTAATTACATCGGGACTTGTAGCTGCAAACCTTTTAACTTTCAAACAGTCATTAGGTGTTGTCGTTGGCGCAAATATTGGTACAACTGTAACTGGACAGATTATTCGTTTGATGGATATTGATTCTTCATCAACTGCCTGGCTACAGTTTTTTAAACCTTCAACACTAGCTCCACTTGCGTTAATTATTGGAATTATTTTAATTATGTTTGTGACAAACAGTAAATCTGATAACACAGGCACAATATTGATGGGCTTTGGAATTTTGTTTACTGGATTAATGAATATGACTAGTGGTGTAAGTGAATTAAACAATAGTGGTGTTTTTGATATGTTGTTTGTGCATTTATCAAAAAGCCCAATTTTGGGATATGGCATTGGTTTTATTGTATCTTTCATCTTACAATCATCTAGTGCAGCGGTAGGTATTTTACAAGCCTTCTCTGTATCAGGACAATTATTTTTTAAATCAATTTATCCAGTTATATTAGGTATTTATTTAGGTGATTGTTTGACGACAGCGATTGTTTGTTCTATCGGCGCAAAAGCAGAGGCAAGGAAAGTAGGCATCGTCAATGTTTTATATAATATCGCAAAGACATTGATTGTAATAATTGGCGTTTTTATATTCCATAAGATAGGCTTATTAAATGGAATATGGGAAGAAACAGCTAATTCAAGTCTAATTGCCAATACAAATTCGATATTTAATATTGTTTGTGCATTAATTGTTTTACCAATCTTAAATGTATTTGAAAAAATAACAAATAGAATCGTTAAAGACAACAAAAAAGAATCAAATGAATATAGTGACTTAATTGATTCTTTAGATACAAAACTATTTGAATCACCTTCGCTTGCCTTTAATTCTTGTTATAAAGTGTTGATTAAAATGTATGAACTCGCAAGAAAAAATATTGATTTATCATTTAATTTATTAAAAGACTTTGACCAAAAGAAGGTTGAAGAATTAGTACGTGATGAAGACAATATCGATTTGTTAACTGATAAAGTAAATAATTATTTAGTTTTATTATCATCACATATAAATAGTGATTCCAATGCTAAAATCATGTCGCAATATTATTCAATAGCTACAGAATTTGAAAGGCTTGGTGATCATGCTAAAAACATTTGTGATTATGCAGTTGAGCTAAATAAAAAAGGTGAAAAATTCTCTATTGAAGCATTTGAAGAATTAGATGTTGTCAAAGAAGTTATTGATCACATATTGGACTACGCAAAACAAGCTTTCGTTAAACGTGATGTCAATGCTGCTAAATCAATTGAACCACTTGAAGAAGTTGTAGATGACATTACATCAACATTAAAAGATAATCATATTAGAAGACTTAATCGTGGAAATTGTAATTTATATACAGGAACAGTATTTTTAAATCTATTAAATGATATCGAAAGAATTTCTGATGTTTGTTCAAATGTAGGGGTAGCGACAATTGTTAGAGCTAATCTTAAAGAACAAATTGAAGCCCACGAATATATGTCATCACTTCATCGTGGCGATGATACAACATTTAATCTTGAATATCAAAATGCACATGATTATTATTTTAATAAATTAGAAGATATTGAAGAAGAACACAATTAGGGAGGCAATATGTATAAGATTATTAAAAAAGAAGTATTAAATCCAACAGTAACCAGAATGCTTATCTTAGCACCATTGATTGCTTCAAAAGCTAAAGCTGGGCAGTTTATTATTCTAAGGGTTAATGAAGATGGCGAAAGAATACCTTTGACTATCGCAGGAAGTAATCCAATAGATGGAAGTGTTGAGATTATTTTTCAAATTGTTGGTTCAACAACTCTAGAACTAAATCAAAAAAATGAAGGCGATTATATTGAAGATTTTGCTGGCCCATTAGGAATGCCTACTAAGGTTGAAGGGCTTAAGAAAGTTTGTGTTGTAGGTGGTGGCGTTGGTTGTGCCATTGCTTTACCAGTTGCTAGAGCATTACATGATTTAGGATGTGAAGTAACATCTATTATTGGCTTTAGAAATAAAGATTTGTTGATATTGGAAAAAGAGTTTAATGAAGTTTCAAATAATTTAATCGTTATGAGTGATGATGGTTCATATGGAAGAAAAGGCAATGTTACTCTTCCTTTAAAAGAATTATTAGAAAAGGGCGAAAAATTTGATAAAGTCATTACGATAGGCCCACTTATCATGATGAAATATGTTGTTTTAACATGTAAAGAATTTAATATGCCAGTTGATGTTTCGATGAATCCGATAATGATTGATGGAACTGGTATGTGTGGTTGCTGTCGTTTAACATTAAATATTGATGGCAAAAAAGTCACTAAATTTGCTTGTGTTGATGGTCCAGACTTTGACGGCTATGAAGTTGATTTTGATGAAGCCATGGCAAGAAATAAAATGTATGCATCTTTTGAAAGACATAAATATGAAGAAACATGTAATTTATTAAAGGAGGCAAAGTAAATATGCCTAATATGAGCATGACTAAAAATCCAATGCCAATGCAAGATGCCTTGACAAGATCTAAAAACTTTAATGAAGTAACTTATGGATATAGTGAAGAAACAGCTTTACTTGAAGCTGAACGTTGTTTAAATTGTAAGAATCCATTGTGCGTTTCAGGCTGTCCTGTTAATATTTCGATTCCTGAGTTTATCTCAAGAATTAAAGAAAAAGACTACAATGGTGCATATGAAGTAATTTCAAAATCATCGGCACTTCCTGCAGTTTGTGGAAGAGTTTGCCCACAAGAAAGCCAATGTGAGGCAAAATGTGTAAGAGGCATTAAAGGCGAGCCAGTAGGTATTGGCAGACTTGAAAGATTTGTTGCCGATTACCATAATAATTTAAATATTGATGTTAAAAAGCCTGTTTCAAATGGGCATAAAGTCGCTGTTGTAGGAAGTGGCCCAAGTGGTTTAACTTGTGCTGGCGATTTAGCTAAAAAAGGTTATGAAGTAAGCATTTATGAAGCATTGCACAAAGCAGGTGGTGTATTAGTATATGGCATTCCTGAATTTAGACTTCCTAAATCAATTGTTCAAAAAGAAGTTGATAATTTAATTGCCTTAGGTGTAACAATAAATACGAATGTTATTATTGGAAAAACATTGACAGTTGATGAATTATTAGAAGAATATGAAGCCGTATATATTGGTTCAGGTGCTGGTCTTCCTTCTTTTATGGGAATTCCTGGTGAATCATTGAATGGTGTTTATTCAGCAAATGAATTTCTAACACGTTCTAATTTAATGAAGGCTTACAAAGATAATCCAGAAACGCCAATCATGAAAGGTGGCAATGTCGCTGTTGTTGGTGGAGGTAATGTGGCAATGGATGCTGCAAGAACGGCTTTAAGGCTTGGAGCAAAACATGTTTATATTATTTATCGCCGTTCAATGGAAGAACTTCCTGCAAGAAAAGAAGAAGTTGAACATGCCATTGAAGAAGGGATTGATTTTAAATTATTAAATAATCCAGTTGAAATTATTGCATACAACAATCAAGATGATCCAAAAGATCCTAAAAATGGTTATGTAAAAGGAATTAGATGCATAAAGATGGAACTTGGTGAACCTGATGAAAATGGAAGAAGAAGACCTGTTGAAATTGCAGGCAGTGAATTTGAAATGGATGTTGATTGTGTAATTATGGCTATCGGCACAACACCAAATCCACTTATTAAATCAACAACTGAAGGTCTTGAAGTAACAAGAAAAGGCGGAATCATTGTTGATGAAAGTGGAAAGACCAGCAAAGATAGAGTTTATGCTGGTGGAGATGCTGTTACGGGCGCTGCAACTGTTATTTCAGCAATGGGAGCTGGTAAGATAGCAGCTAAATCAATTGATGAATATTTAAATAATTAAGTGTGGTTATCCACACTTTTATTGTGTTGTTGTATAATGATAAAAGCTTGGTATTAGCGCCTGGACCCATGGGGTTGACGAGGATAGGGGTTCTCGAAAGATTCGGCGGATGCTCCTACGTGTTACCTACACGAACGTTGTGACAAATATGAGAACAATCTCAAAACAGATACATAGCGAAGGAATTATTTTACTCTTAAAATATCAAGCTTTTTAGGAGGATATTATGAAAGTTATAGTAACAAAAAATTATGAAGAAGCTAGTGATGTGATGTTTAAGGAAATGAAAGAATATCTTGTTGCTGGCAAAGTATTAGGCTTAGCTACTGGTTCTAGTCCACTTGGCCTATATGCAAGAATGGTTGATGATCATAAAAAGAATGGAACTTCTTATAAAGACATCAAAACATTTAATCTAGATGAATATGTTGGTTTACCAATTACTCATCCTGAAAGTTATTATGCATTTATGCATACAAATCTATTCAATCATATTGATATTCCTGAGGAAAATACTCATGTTCCAAGCGGATTAGGCGAAGACTTGGAAGGCCAAGCTTTAGCTTATGACAAAATGATTGAAGAAAATCCAATTGATATTCAAGTATTAGGAATTGGAAGTGATGGGCATATTGCTTTTAATGAGCCAGGAACACCATTTGATTCTATTACACATGTTACTGATTTACTTGAACCAACAATCAAAGATAATGCGAGATTCTTTGACTTTGATATGAACAAAGTTCCTCATCAAGCTGTAACTCAAGGTATAGCAACTATTATGAGAGCTAAAAAGATTATCTTGATTGCTACAGGCGAAAATAAGGCTGAAGCTGTAAAAGCAATGGTTGAAGGTGAAATTCAAGAAGCATGTCCAGCATCAATTTTGCAAAAACATGATAATGTAGTAGTAGTGGTAGATGAAAGTGCCGCAAAATTATTAAATAGATAAGGAGCGAAATATGTGCATTGTTAATGAACAAGAATTTAACGAATTAAAAAACAATGGTAATCTTGTAGTTGATTTCTTCGCAGATTGGTGTGGGCCTTGTAAGATGCTTGGACCTATCATGGAAAAAGTTGCTGAAGAATATCCTGATGTTACATTTGTTAAAGTTAATGTAGATGATGAACAAGACCTTGCGGTTAGTTACGGTGTAATGTCTATTCCATCTGTATTCTTCTTAAAGGATGGCGAAGTTGTAGATCAATTCTTAGGTCTTCAACAAGAAAATTCTATTAAAGATAAGTTAAATAAAGCATACAGATAAAATTACTAAAAGTCACAAAAAATGTGACTTTTTTATTAAATACTTGTTGACAGTCAAATGACCATATGATACTATCATAGTAGAAGGAGGAAATGATAGATGAAAAAGCTGATACCTGGAACAACAAAACCATTTAAAGGCCCAAATCCTTTTGAGGAATTTAGTAACATTATTGAATTAACAGATGGATTGAGTTTAGGCCAAATATGTTCCTTAAGCGGACTTGATCCAAGCGTAATTCAAAACTGGGTCAAAAGGTTATATGTAGCTAAGCCGATAAAAAAGAAATATTATGATAAACAAGTCGCAAGAATTCTGCTTATAAATTCATTAAAGGAAGCAATGAGAATTGAAGATATTGGCAAATTATTAGAACTTGTTAATGGCGATGTTGAAGATGAAAGTGATGATTTATTAAGTGAGGCAGACTTATATAATCTATTCGCTAATTCAATCTATCATTTAAAAAACGAAGATACTCACAAAGCAATTGAAGAAGCTATGCCATCAAAATACAAAAAAAATGAGAAATTATTTATGGCTCTTGAAGTGATGGTAAATGCTTATCTTGCTAGTGAATATAAAAAGCTTGCAAAAAGCCATTTAAAGAAATTAGAAGAATATTAAAGGAGACAAAATGAAAAACGTAAAGAAAATTGTTATTAGTTCTATTGTTGGAGTATTTATTTTAATCTTATTATTAAGCAGTATTAAAACTGTTAAACCTGGACACACTGGTGTAATTGTTACAATGGGAAAAGTAGAAGATAATGTGCTTCAAGAAGGCTTTCATTTGAAAGTACCATTTATTCAAAAGATCGTTGAAATTGATAACCGTATTGTAAAACTAGAAGTTGAAACTGAAGCTTTTTCAAAAGATTTGCAAACAGTACAAACAAATTTAGCGATCAATTATCGTATAGATAAGAATCAATCTTATAACATTTATAAAAACATTGGTTCTGAATATGAAAACATCCTCGTTATTCCAGCAGTAAATGAAGTATTAAAAGCTATTACTTCTCAATATACTGCTGAAGAATCAGTTGTTAATCGTGTGCTTATTTCAGAAGGCTTAGTAGAGGGTTTAAATGAAAAACTAAATGAATTCGGTTTGTTTGTTACAGATGTTAATATTATTAATTATGAATTCTCTGATGCTTATATTAACGCAATAGAAGAAAAACAAGTTGCACAACAAAAATTATTAACTGCTGAGACAGAAAAACAAACGGCAATCACAAAGGCAGAAGCTGAAGCCGAAACTTTAAAAATCAAAGCAGAAGCTGAAGCTGAGGCAAATGACATTTTATCTAAATCATTAAGTAGTAATGTAATAGAATACAAAAAGATTGAAAAATGGAACGGTGAATTGCCAACAGTAACTGGTGGTAATGGCACAATTATTGATTTAGCTAATTAGGAAGATAATATGATAGACGTACAATTAATTAGAGTAAAATCAAAAAACGGATTATTATCTAATAGCTTTGAAGATAGCGAAGAAGTAATCTTCGACATGGCAAAAAAAGGATACACATTTAAAGGTTATTTGCCAATTGTTATTGGATCTTATGGAAATATACTTGAATATGATCTTGTATTTGAAAAACAAAATTAAAGTATAATTAAATTAAGCTTATAAGTGAAGGAGTAAGTATGGGAAAATATGGTGGCTCAATTATCGGCTTTATCTCAATGCTTATAGTTGTCAGCTTATTGACAAGTGGCATAGGTTTAGCTATTGCTCTTATTGTTTTCGCTATAATCGCAATTATAGGCTTCAGTAAGAAATAAAATAAGAATAAATTCTTTTATCAAATCGATTGTTTAAAAGCAATCGATTTTTTTATACAAAAATAAGGATTTTTTATTTATTTGAATAATAAAGAATTAGGAGGAAAAAACATGAATACATCAATTAATGTTGAACCAAGTAAGCTTTTAAATACAGCTAATAGGATTGAAAGTGCCGATGGAGATTATCAAAGGCTTTACCAAAGTCTCTATAGTGAAGTTGATAAGCTTTCAGGAAATTGGGGAGGAAAGGACAATTTGGCTTTTTATGGCCGAATTAAATCGTATGAGGATGACTTTAGGCAAATTTCAATAATTATGCGCCAATACGCAGAATTTTTAAGAGCTAGTGCAAGAGCATATCAAGAAGTCCAAGATGAATTAACTAGCGCAGCAAGCAGACTAAAAATATAGGAGGAATTATGGAAGATATTAGAATAACTTTACCAGAAGTTAGCAATTGTGCAATTAACATTCGAAATATAAATGCCAATTTGGATGATGTGTTAAGTAATGTCAATCGCATGATGTTAGATCTTAGCTCTATATGGAAATCAAATGCAGAAGAAGCTATAATTGCAAGATTTCAGAAATTCGCAACACGCTTTATTGATGAAAGCCAAACTATCGAAGAGTACGCAAAATTTTTAGACTACACTGTATCTACATACGATTCTTTAGAATCAACAATTACTTCAAATGCATCGAACTTTGAGTAATAAGATTATTAAAGCGTTTTGCATAATATTAATCTTAATAACATGTGCATCATGTAAAAAGGTTGATACTTATACAAGAAAAGAATACTTAAGCCTGTTAAGCGATAAAGCAGGCTTAAGTAATGAAGATGACAAAATAAGTAACTTAATAGTTTGGGGTGTAGTAAAGCAAGAAGAATTAGATAAATTATATTTAGGCTTAGATTATAAATATCTTTCAATAACAATTGGTCGCCTATTAGATATTGAAAGTAACTATTTAAACGAATTAAAAAATATAAATATTATTCCGAAGAATAAAAAAGAAAATAATCTCATAAGCAAAAAAGAAACAAATGAGATAATAGATAAAGCCATTGATATTATTAATAATCAAACATTTATTTCAAGTTATGAATATAAAGAGAAAGAAAATATTAAAGATGTTAAAGACATTGAACAATATGATGGAACAATTTTAAAAAGTTTTGAGGAATATGAAGTAGGTGACATCCTTCTTATTGATGGCGATTATAAAATAGTCAAAGAAATAAAAGAAGATGGATATATATTAAAAAACGCAAGTGTTAATGAAGTATTTGAGGATATCAACATTGAAGACTCATATGAAATAGATTTTAATGAAGCTATCGATATTCCTGGAGGTGATCTAGTTGATGAAAGGCAAGTATATCAAAATCTAAATCGTCAATTATTGTCATCATCTAACAGTAAAGTGTTTTATAACGATGGCTTTCGCATAAGCTATAGTTTTAAAAGTAATGGAATTGACATTCATATATCGAAAAACATTAAAGGTGTAAATGTATTTTATGATTTAGCTTTAAGTGATGTGAAGCCCGCATATAAATGGGATTATAAAGAAGGAAAACTAAAAGAAGCATATTTTAAAGTGGCATATCAAACAACAAGCGAATTAGGTGTATCTGTTGAACGATATAACAATTATTATTTAGATTTTAAAGAATTAGATGCAAAAAATTTTTTGAATTCGCTAAAGTCAGTAATTAAACCACAAGATGACAAAGTAGAAGCAAGTATTCGAATATGTGAAGTTAAAACGCCAATTCCCAACATACCAAGTGCATATTTTAATATTGAAGTTGTGGTTAAAATTTACACAAGTGGCAAAGCTGAAGTAGTCTTGGCTAACAGAAGAGAAAATGGCTTTGAAATAAAAAACGGATTACTAAGAACAATAAATGAAAACGATGCTGATGTTGATTTTATTTTAGGAGGAAGCGCTAAAGCTTTAATAGGGATCAATTTTAATTTAGAAGCAATAAATAATCGATTGATGGACTTTGAAATTGATGGTGGCATAAAAGCAAACGTTAAATCAACATTTCATTTATATGATGAGGAAGGTGAAGAAGAAATTATTCAAAGTGAACTGCCATATTCATCATTAGATGAAATCGCTAAAGAAAATAACAACGTAAAGATATGTGGCGATATTTCATTAAATTGGGTGTTAGATTTGAATTTCAATACATCAAAAACGCTACTGAATAAGTTTGGCCTATCAAAAAACCTAAATATCTTGGATACTGCTAATCAAATATTTGGCAATAAAACACATATTGAAAATGGCATATTAATGAATTCATGTACAAGAAAAAAACAATTAAAGAAAATCAAGGATAATTCAATAACACAAAATGTTGAAAAGATCATATTAGAAAAATATGCTGCTGTATTATATGTTGGTGATACATATGATATCCCAATTAAACAAATTCCCAATGGCTATAGCTATAATGATATTGTTTTAAAAAGTTCAGACAACAATATTGTAGGAGTCAATAAGGGGCAGATAATCGCAAAAAAGATGGGATCATCCGAGGTAAAAATAATGACAAATGATCAAAAATACGAAGCATCTATAAATATTCTGGTAAGCAAAAAATAATGTTCATTGTTATAAAAGATGGAAACATATTTAAAAGACTAATTCTTGAAAAAACGAAACTGCCATATAAATACGCGAATATAGAGATCATTAAACAAGATAATGATTATTATCTTGTTTCAAAAAGAGGGCTTAGGTTCTTAAATAACGAAACAACAAAGAGAATAAAGAGAAGAAAGTATAAAATTTATAATACTAATTTTCTCATAGTTTTAGAAATATACGTTTATGACAACGATGAAGGTTTTAATGATTATCATCTTTATGAAAACAAATCATTTATTTATGCAAAAAGTAATAAAGCCAACATTATTAATGAAGATGAATATTTAAGTGATATTTATCTATATTTAAAAGAAAATATAATAGAGACAAATTATCCAGATTTATTACTAAATAACCACTTCTACAGTGGTGAGGAATTAAATGATGGTGATAAGATTAGCTTACATAATTTCATATTTTTTTATTACAAAGATTTTTTATATATTAATAGTTTCAAAAATAAGAATAATGTCAAAAGAATTGAATTAAGCGAGAAGATCATTAAATATGAAAACAATCGGCCACTTACTAATAATTATTATTTATCTAAAAGAAAAGAATTAGAAATTCCAAAAATAAAAGAATATTCAAAAATACACGCAACTAAACAAAAGAAATTAGTCTATCAAATTGGTCCAAGCATTACAATGTCCTTAGCGATGTTGTCCATTGCCCTTATAAATGTTTACAATAATTATTTAAATGATGCGCCTATACAAAATAGTCTAATATACTTGTTGATGCCCTTAACAATGTTGATATCTGGAGTTATGTGGCCAATTATTTCTTCTACTAGCGAGAAAAAAGAAAACAGAAACTTAATAAAAGATAATAAGAATAGATATTTGGATTATCTTAAAAAATATGCCATTGATTTAGATTCAAAAATATCAGCATATCTTAAACAAGAAGAAAAATTATTTTTTAATGGAGAAATAGAACAAGATAAATTATTTAATATTACAGATAAAAACGACCAGTTTCTCAATATCTCAATTGGTCATATTACAAGCAAATACGATATTGAAATTAAAGAATACGACGACAAGGACATTGATGAAGCTTTAAGAAGAATTAAATATCGACTTTTGAATGTAGAGAATACACCATATTTTTTAGATATAAAAAGATATGCAAGAATAACGATATTGGCAAATAAGAAGACCAAAGAATTGTTGGCTAAAAAGTTTTTATTAGAATTAAGCAGCAAGTATTATTATGATGACTTTTACTTAGCTATTTATAGTGAGGACTTATATACATATAAAGATTTTTTTGGATTGCCACAGCTTTTCTTTAATAATAATCGCTTAACTCTAAATAAAAAAATAGAGGTTCAGGAATTAAACAGTATAAAGTTTGAAAAGCCAATTATTTTATTTGCGTGTGATCATTTAGATTTTGAGATTAATAATAACTTATTAAAAATAATCTATTTTACATCAGAAAAAAACGATATTTATAAAGATAGTGATGTATTAATTGAATATGATAATGAGAATTCATATATTTATGAAGAAGATAAAAAACAATTTAAATATAAATTAGAAGATATTAATTATACAAGCGCATGTCATTTGATAAGCACATATCAAGATAATAAAGCCATTGAGGATAATGCTTCTTTTAAAAACATATTTGATGATTTTGATATAACGAACAATTATATTCAAAAACAGGAAGGTCTTAAAGCTAAATTTGCCTTCGTCGGAAATGAATTATTGAATTTTGACCTTCATGAAAGTAAAAGCGGTCCACATGGCTTGATAGGTGGTAGTACAGGAAGTGGCAAAAGTGAATTAATTATTTCATTAATACTATCTTTAGCTATTGTTTATAGACCTGATTATTTAAATGTTATTTTAATAGATTATAAGGGAGGGGGAATAGAAGAATCACTTTCTTATATGAATAAAAGACTTCCCCACATTATTGCATCAGTAAATAATCTTGAAAGCGATATATTTGAAAGGCTTATTGTATCAATTGATTTTGAATGCAAGAAAAGGCAAAAACTATTTAAAGAATTATCTAACAAAGCGATGACATCCATCATGAATATTGATGATTATATAGACAATAATAGTGCAGAATACAATTTGCCCAATATTGCCCATTTATTGATAGTTGTTGATGAATTCGCTGAATTAAAAAAAGAAAACCCTGAATTCATCAAAAACCTTATTTCGTTTTCCAGGATAGGAAGAAGCTTGGGCTTACATTTAATATTAGCTACTCAAAAGCCAAGTGGAATTATTGATGAAGAGATATGGTCAAACAGCCATTTTAAGATTGCGTTAAAAGTTCTAACTGAAAAAGATTCCAATGATATTATTAAGTCTAAATCTGCTGCTTATTTGCATAAAGCAGGAGAATTTTATTTAGCTATTGATGATAATCTTTTAAAAGGCAAAGCCATTTATAGTAAAAATGATGTCAATAATAAAAGTACTTACGAAGTTTCACTATTAGATAATCGTTTAAATATCATAAACAAAAAAGTATTAAAAAAGAATACCCCTTTTACAGAAGCTAGTTATATAGTTAATAAGATCAATAGTGCTTGTGAGGACTTGAAGATTAAAAAAGAATTATTAGATTTTAATAAACCAAAGCCACTAACATTAATGGACATTAAAGAAAAATACCATATAGATTCAAAAATAATTTTGGGTGAAATTGATGATTATTTAAATGACTTGAAAAATGTATTGTTTCTCAATGATAAAGAGAATGCATTTATATATTCAAATCGTAAGGAAATAAATAATATATTAAATTCATTAAATAAACAAACAATTGTCATAGGTTTTAAACATTATGCCAATAAGTACATAAGCGATAGCTTATTGTTTGAAGATAGTGAAGACATCATATATCTATTTAAAAGTTTAATGAAAGAGAATAAAGATATAAATTTAATTATTGAAGATTTGTCGTGTTTATTATCATATGATGATATTTACAGTTCTTGTTTATTTCAATTACTCGCAAGAAGCATTGTGGGTGGCATTAGAATAATTGCGATTAGTAAACAATCAACAATATCCTTTAAATTATTAAACAGTTTTAAGAATAAATATGTAATCAATATTAACGATAATCAAGATTTAATGAACATATTTGCAGAAAGAAGTGCTTATAAAGGTGATTCTTTTTATTATGATGAACATTTGATTCCTTTTGTTCCATGTCTGATTGAAGATTTTATACAAGAAGAAAGCATATACAAACCATATATTAAGCATATTCCAAACAATATTAAATACGAAAGAATAAACAATAAATTATTAATTGGTTATAGTTTAATAAAACGAGAAAAGATCTATATAACAGATAAAGAAAAATTAATTATTTCTTCATATGATGATGAAATATTAGAAAAGCTGAGAAAAATATATAAAGACAATGAGAATATTGAAGTTTTAAAATATATCGAAGCTTTAAATAAGAAGAATAATTATCATTATTTGTGGGTTGGCGATGGTCTATATTCTCAAAGACTTTTTTATATCGATGGGAAAGAAGAATTAAATGATAATGAAGCCTTTTATTTAAGAAATAATAAAGGAGAAAAAATAAGAATAGTAGAATATGAATAAAATATTATTGCGCTTTTATATAGTAAAAAGTTCAGAACTTATTGAGGTCATTTTTGATTCAAGGTTGAGTTTTATAGAAAACTTTGAATTATTAAAAACAATCAAGACACTTAGTTTTAAACAAGAAAACTATATCTATGATTTAGAAAAACATGTAGCTTTAAATAAAGAAGTGCCATTAAGTAGTTTTAAATTGCCTAAGTCCAAGATTTTATATTTGTTGTAGAATACAACTTTTAGCTAGTAATGTTAAAATTAAGTTATGCGCAAAGTCAATAAATTGATTTTGATATTCTTGTTGAGTGCTATTTTCACTTATAGTATTTCTTTTCATGTTAGAGCAGAAGATGGGTATTATCTTGCCGATGTCTCAAAAGGAAAAAAAGAAATAATTGAATATTATGATGACTATACAAGTGCAAATTATAGTTATTCAATTCTTTTAAATGATTATGATAATTTAGTTTTATATGAAAATGACAAAGTTATCAAAATGGAATATGGAGTTGTTGAATTCGCCAGCAACGATGCCTGTAGCTTGAATATTGAATATCGTTCCCAAATTCGTAATTCTTCAACAAGCATTAATGCTTGTTATGGAATTGATGCTGCATATTTAAATACAAGCAATGATGGAAGATATATCTATTTTAAATACTCAGGCGATATTGGAATGATTAACAGCGATGATGTTATATTACATCCATATGAGTTATTAGATGTTCGTATATCAACATATGAAAATATTGATGGTTCCTTTAATCATAAGATTAAAACACAATTGGATTTAGATTATTATTCTAGTGTGCTTGAATTAGATAAATCTTTATCTTTTTTAAATGATAATGTTGATTATTATAGTTATGATGGCCATTATTTTTATGATGATTTTTATAAAATGATTGATGATTATAAAAATGATAATTATACAAACGCTATAAATGATGTTGCCTATTATAACTATTATATGTATCTTCCACAAAGAAGCCTTACAAATTATGAATATAGTGAAATTGAAGATTATTTCTATGATGTTTTAAAGATTAATGGCAAGATAAATAATTATGATGATCAGGCCAAAGATGGAGCCAATGATGTTATTAATAGATCACAATATTATGGTGAATTAGATTCTTTCTTTGCCTATCAAAATATCTATGGTGTTAATGCCTTAATGTCTTTAGCTGTATCAATAAATGAAAGTGCTTATGGAAAGAATTTTAGAGCATATAGCGAAAATAATCTTTTCTATAATTCAGCATATGATAGCGATAGTGAAAGAAATGATAATCACTATTCAAGTATCAGCGATTCTGTTTATTCATATACAAAGTATTACATTTCTGATCGTTATTGTAATTATCGCAATTCCTTATACAACGGCTCATTTTTTGGCAATAAATTAAGTGGAATGAATGTTGAATATTCACTTGATGCATATTGGGGAGAAAGAGCTGCTTCTAATTACTATAAATTAGATAAGAACTTAGGGTTTAAAGATTATAATAGCTATTGTTTGGGCATTATATTAAATGGCCCAAAAGTGAACTTTTATACAAGTGATGAATTAAAAAGAAATAGATTTACAATAAATGGAATAGAAGACTATTCGTTAATTATCTTAAACAAAAATGATAATTCCTATAAGGTTCAAGTTGATCCAAGCTTTTCAAGCGATTATTTATATGATTTTGATAATTCAATTGCATATGTTGATAAAGAATATTTTGATTATGTGATGAATGAAGATAATATGCATCAAAACGAATTAATCAAAATTACTTTTGATGGAAACGGTGGAACAATTAACAATTCTTCAAAAATTGAAATCAAATTCTTAAAAGATAAAATGCCAATTACTGTTAAACCACAGTATACTAATTATTTATTTAACGGATTTGAAGAAGAATTAAGTCCAGCCAATGAAGAAAAAACATATACCGCAAAATATAAAAAAATTAAATCAATCGACATTAATTCAAAGTTAGATAGTAGTATTGAGTTAGGATCTTATTTTGATTTAAGGGATGTCTATTTGACGCTTACTTATGAAAACAATCACAAAGAAAAAATACCTGTTGATTCTAATATGCTAAGTGGAATTAATATCTATCAAGATGGTACACAGAATTTAAATATTTCTTATTGTGGCCTTAACATCAATAAAGAGATTAATGTATCTAAGTATTTAAATAATCTTAATGATGTCACACGTTCATTAATTCAGAAGAATATAAATTCATTTAATAGTAATAATTTTAATCTTGATGAAATAAAAGAAATAAAGAATAATCTAAGCAAAGTTAACTACAATTATGACTTCAATGATATTAGAATAATAGACCAGGCATTATTGTTAAATGATGATTCAAAATATCATATTGATGATAATAATTATGATTTGTCAGTGTCTGGACTTTCTTTAAGTTTGCCCGAAAGAAATAAGTTTTTCTTATTCAAACCGATTAGTGATACATATTATGTACATATCAAAAATGTCAATAATAAACATTTAAAAGAAATAGGTGAAGCCTATGGTTTTAGTGTTGTTGACAACATTAATATATCTTTATCTTTGAATTTTAAGCGTGTAAATATTGATGGCGCCTTAATCTTCTCTTTGAAGATTCCAAATAAAGATACAAACAAGACTTATACAGTTTATAGATATGATGATGGTGATATAGTTAAATGCCGTACAAGTCAAAGTAATTCTTATATTCAATTTTTAACTAAAAAGACAGGTGATTTTGTCATCTTGGCAAGGGACAGTGTCAACACTTATGATATTCCTGATTATTTAGAGAACATTAATTCTAGTAATTCAGCTGTCGATAATCAAAACTTTTTCATTATTGGTACAATTGGATTTGTGTTAATATTGTATGGAATAGCGATGATTATTGTGTATATGATAATAGAAAGATTAAAAGAAAAAACATGGAAAGACTACAAAAAATTATTGCTGAAAGCGGCTATTGTTCAAGAAGAAAAGCTGAAGAATTAATTGTTAGTGGAAAAGTATCAGTTGATGGAAAAACCATTAAAGAACTTGGTTTTAAATGTGAGAAAGAAGCTGATATAAAAATAAATGGAAAGCCACTTGGAAAAGAAGAAAAAGTGGTCTATCTTTTAAATAAGCCAAAAGGTATTATTTCAAGTGCTAGCGATGATAAAGACCGCAAAACAGTTGTTGATCTTGTAGAATGTGAATATCGCTTATATCCAATAGGAAGATTAGATTTTGATAGCAGTGGTTTGATTTTACTAACAAACGATGGAACATTGACACAAAAGATGCTACATCCAAAATACAATATTGATAAAGTATATGAAGTTACTATTAATGGTCTAATCACAAAAGATATAATTGAAAAGCTTGAAAAAGGTGTTATTGTCGATGGAAGAAAAACAGCTCCCTGTTCAATTAAATTGCTTCGCATTAATGAAAATAAAAAAACAAGCTTCTTAGAAGTGACAATTCACGAAGGTAGAAATCGTCAAATCAGAAAGATGTTTGAAACATTTGATTTTAAAGTTACACGATTAAATCGCATAAAAGAAGCTAATATCACATTAGGTAAACTACAAGTAGGTGAATATCGAAAATTAAAACCAATTGAAGTAGTTAAACTTAAGAAATATTTAGATAATGGAAATTTGTAGATTAGAATCAAATTCGGGATCAATATAAATTGTCTTATAGTTCTTGAAGGTGACAAAACCTAATTTGCCACCTTTTATTTTCTTAACATCTTTTAATAAACAATAGCTAACAGGCAAAGAACTAGAATAACGCCCTTTTGAATAATATGCAGCTAAATTAGCACACAAACGAATGATTTTTTCACTTGGCTTATCGCTATCAACAACTAAGTGGCAACCATGATAGTTTAAAGCGTGGAACCAAGTATAATGTGCTTTGCCAAAAGTAAAAGTTAAATAGTCATTTTGTATATTATTCTTACCAAAAGTAATAGTATAACCATCAACTTTAATTTGATATAGATTAATTTTCTTTTGTTTTTTAAGCTTATGATTTAGCTTCTTTTTTAGATAACCATATTTTATTAATTCTTCTCTTATTTGAAGGGCATCATCATATGAAGCCATATCTAATTGTTCCTTTAAAGCATTAAAGTATTCTAATTCCTTTTCAGCTATGTCGATCTGTTCTTCAATGTAGACTTTGCCCTTTCTTTTTTTAGTATATGTATTGAAATATTTGTTGGCATTAGCTTTAATTGATAGTTTAGGATCTAATTTGATTGTCTTACTTTCACCATCATAATCAGTGATTTCAATTTCTTTTAATCCTTTTTGTTCAAGATTAGAATAAGTATATAACAATTCACCATTTTCTTTATCATCTAAAAGATTCTCACCATCAGTTAAACTTTGCCTTAATTTAATCAATTTTGTTTCAAAGTGTTTACTTTGTCTTTTAATAAATTTATCGATATCTTCGGTGACACTTTTAATTCTTTCTTTTTCATTTGCGGAGTAATATAGATAATCAAAACCATCACTAAAGCTATATTCTTTATAATTTTCATTTAAATATGTTAAAGGTATGATGTGATATTCATTATTTGAAGATACAAAAAGACTTTTGGCATTTTTAATTTCTTCAATAATGTGTTCATATGGCTCATTTATTAAACGATGTCTTATTTCACTTTCTAATTGTTTAGAAAAACCTTGTATTTGCTTAACTAAAGATTCATTAAAATCAATATCTAAATCATTATAAGGATCTTTTTTATTTTGGTTTTCAGGAAGAGTAAAGATTGCCCCTTGAAGGATAGTGCGCTTGTTATTGAGATATGGAGGTATCTTTTTCAAAGCATCAATTATTTTATTATTTTCTTTGTCAATAAGAATTAAATTGGCATATTTGCCCATAAGTTCAACACTAAGCAGATACTCCTTTTCATCATACATATCATTTAATGCCCTGATATGTATCAATAGATATCGATCATAGTTAAATTGTTCAATCTTATAAATTATGCCATTTGTAAGATATTTTCTTAAAACCATCACAAAAGTAGATGGCTCATTATAATTTGTATAATTCGCATTTGATAAAGCTATATGATTATAGATGCTATGTAAAGAGATGACAAGATTTGTTCTAAGCGAATTAGAATGAACATTAAAAACAATCTCTGTAGAAGATGTTTCATTTATTTTATTTATACGCATTGGAAGATGACTAATTAAGTCATCTTTTACTTTGCTTAGTATAATTCCATCTAATGCCATACTATTATTATACTTAAATAGAATGGCATGTAGTAAAATAGAGATAATGAAAAAAGGATTGTTGATTATATATAGTGGGCCAAGTGGTGTTGGAAAAAGCACTATTTTGTCTAAAGTCTTAAAAGAAAAAGATCTTAATTTAGCTTTTTCTGTTTCAATGACAACAAGAAAACCTAGAGATGGTGAAAAGGATGGAAAAGATTATTTTTTTGTTGAAAAAGAAGAATTTGAAAAAGCTATCGAAAATGATGAATTCTTAGAATATGCTTCTTATGTTGATAATTATTATGGCACACCTAAAGCTTATGTTGATTCTAAAAGAAGTAAAGGCAAAAATGTCATTTTGGAAATAGATGTTCAAGGTGGACTACAGGTAATTGAAAAATGCCCAGACGCTATTAGTCTATTCATTGAACCACCAAGCATTGAGATATTAAAAAACAGACTAATAGGCAGAGGCACTGATGAAATAAGCGTCATCGAAAAAAGACTTAAACAAGTAAAAAGAGAAATTAAAACAGCTAAATCTTATAAGTATCACATCATTAATGATGATTTAGACAAAGCTGTAAATGAAGTAATAGAAATCATAAAAAAAGAGATGAATTAATCATCTCTTTTTTAGTTATTATCGATTGTAGTATTCGACAACTAGTAATTCGTTAACTTTAGTATTTAATTCTTTTCTTTCAGGTAGTCTAACGAATTTACCTTTTCTAGCGTCTTTGTCTACTTCAACATAATCTTTGAAGTAAGCAGTTGCTTCTAAAGCATCAGCGATAGCAGCATTGTTGCGACTAGATTCTTTAACTTCAATGGTAGAACCAGGTTTGATTTGTGCACTAGGAATATCAACCTTCTTACCATTTACTAAGATGTGACCATGATTTACAAGTTGTCTAGCACCACGTCTAGTTCTTGCAAAGCCCATGCGATATACTAAGTTATCTAATCTTGATTCAAGAAGAATTAATAGATTAGTACCAGTAACGCCTGCCATCTTAGAAGCCCTAATGTAAGTGTTATAGAATTGCTTTTCATTTAGGCCATACATATGTCTGATTTTTTGTTTTTCAGCATGTTGTAAACCATAGTTTGATTGTTTAATTCTTTTGCTTGGGCTACCATGTTGTCCTGGAATATATGGACGTTTAGCTAATTCTTCTTCTGTTTCAAGAATAGAGAAGTTTAAACGACGAGATATACGCCATACTGGACCAGTGTTTCTTGCCATATTTGTTCCTCCTTTTCATCAGTTAGAGGTGTAAATCATCTTCGAAGAGTGTCAATATACAATTTTCACTTTTTACGCTAAGCTACTAATCTGCCAAATGGCTATTAACGCTTGTTTCGAAAACTTTACATGCGTCTTCTAACGTGCTTATTAATGTTATCAAATTATTGTTTACTTAGTCAATTTAAATAATAGATTTTTTTAAATTTGTATACTAATTTAGGGCTTTGTCTAAAGAAAACAATAATAGTATAATATTTATTAGTTTTAGGAGAGAATTAAATGTCTGATCAAGTAAAATTAATCCTTATAATTGCCTTAGCTGTAATAGCGATAATATTAGTCTTAATCATTATTAATAATACTCGTAAATCTAATTTAAAAAAGGATGTAGATGACTTACATTTTCGTTTTAACGCGATTAAGACAATTCCGCTTGCATTTAAGATTAATAAGGCACAAGCTATTGCGAAAAGAAATGCTGAAACTGCTGATAAAGTAAAGACATATTATGAAAAATATGAAGAAGCCCAAAAACATATTGATCAGATTTCTTCATTATTAGAAGATCTTGAAGATGAATTGTCAGAAAAAAACTTTTATAACGCAAGAGCAATCATTGAAGAAGCAAAGGAAAACCTTGATCAAAGCGAAAAAGAAGTTGATGAAATTGATAAATTCTTGGAGAAATTCTCTGAAGAAGAAACCATATTAAGAGATAATTCAAGTAAGTTAAAAGAAAAATTTCGTAAGGAAAAACTATATATTAATGAAAATGCCAATACTTTAGCTATTTCTTTAGGTGGCGTTGAAAAGAAAGTTGAAGCAGTAGAAGAATTGTTTTCACAATCAGAAGAATTCATATATATCAATGATTATACAAGTTCCAAAGAAACATTAAAAAAGATTGATGATGCTTTAAATGACATTGAAAATTCAATTATTTCTTTGCCAGAACTTGTAGTAGATGCGAAAGGAGCTATTCCTGCATTATTAGATGAAACAAATAGACAATTTGCTTTAGCTAGACAAAGAGGTGTTTATACTGAACATTTAAATATTGATTCAGAAATGGAAGCTATACAGAAAGCTTTAAATGAAGATGTTAAGACACTTAGTGAAGGAAATATTGGCGAAGTAAAAGAACATCTTGAAGTTTATAAAGAAAAATTAAATGGATTATTAAATGCTCTAAATAATGAAAATAATTATTATGTTTCTTTAAAAGCCAAAAGCGATGAAATTGCTAATGAAATAAATGAAATTAAATCATTACATAATTATGTTGAAAAAGCATATCAAAAAGATAAGGAACGCTTTGGCATTGAAGACATTGATACATATCTAAAAGATGACACAAAAGCTACAAATGATTTTCAAGCAACTTATATCGCTATAAATGGTGATATAGCTGATAATATGCGTCCAGCAAGTGAAATCTTTAAAGAAATTGAAGAGTTAAATGAAAGAATTAAGACTAATAAAGATATTTTGACTAAATATAAAGCTACTTTTGATAAGAATACAACTGACGAACAAAGAGCTAAAGATCAATTGATGAAGTTACAAGTTGTTTTAAATGAAGTAGAAGTTAAAGTTTTAGAATACCATTTACCAGCAATTGCGGACTCATATAAAGATGATTTAGTAAAAGGAAGAGAAAAAGTTGCTAAGATAAAAGAATTATTAGCTGAAGTTCCATTAAATCTAGAATTATTGAATTCTACGCTTGATGAAACAATAGATTTTATTTTCACTTTCTACAACAATGTAAATAATATCGTTGGTATGGCCATTATGGTAGAAAACGCCATTGTCTTTGGCAATAAATACCGTTCAAGTCATCCTGAAGTTGAAAGAGATTTATCAAGAGCTGAATTATCATATTTGAATGGCGAATATACAAAAGCATTGACAATGTCGATAGCTTGTATGGAAAAGCTTTTTCCTAATCGAAAAAGTTCAACTTATTTAGAGAATATTTAATGAAAAAAATTTATTTTGACAATGTATCAACAACCAAGATCAATAAAGAAGTGTTAGATACTTACAAGAAATTGTTAGATGCTTATTATTGTAATGCTGATGCTTTATATGATGATGGTGTACAAATTTATAACATGTTAGAAAAGTCTAGAGAGAATATCGCTAGACTTTTAAAAGTTCAAAAAGAAGAAATAATCTTTACAAGTGGGGCAAGTGAGGCAAATAGCACAGCCATCAAAGGCCTAGCTTTAAAAAACCCAAATAAAAAACATATTATTTCATCTATCTACGAACATTCAAGTGTCCATAATGCATTAAAACAATTAGAAAATGATTTTGGCTATGAAATTACTTACTTATCTCCTAATGAAAAGGGGCAAATAAATAAAGAAGATGTTTTAAAGAATCTAAGGCCAGACACAATACTTGTCAGCATCATGTTAGTGAATAACGAAATAGGTGCTATCAATGATATTAATGGAATAAAAGAAATTGTCAAAAAACATCCTGGCACATATTTCCATACAGACATTACGCAAGGTTTAGGAAAGATTGATGTAGATTTAAAAGATATCGATATGGCTAGCTTTTCAGCACACAAGATACATGGTTTAAAGGGAAGTGGCGTGTTAGTTAAGAAAAAACATGTTGAAATATTACCATTAATAAATGGTGGCCAACAAGAATTTGGCATTAGAGGTGGTACTTCAAATGCCCTTGTCGATATTGTTTTAGCCAAAACTTTAAGAATTGCTTTAGAAAATAGAGAATCTAACTATAAAGAAATTGATGAATTATATAAATATTTTAAAGAAAGATTAAAAGAAATTCCTGAAGCAAGAATTAATCTTGATAATGGTATCTCTACATTAGTTAACATTTCAACACCAATTAAAAGCGAAGTGTTATTAAATGCTTTAAATAATGAAGGAATTATGGTTTCAAGTAAATCAACTTGTGGCTCTAAGAAGAATGAATTAAATAGGGCATTAAAAGCCATTAGTGTAGATGAAGACTATGCAATAAGAATTTCATTTGATTATGAAAACACAAAAGAAGAAATTGATTATTTTATTGAATGTCTAAAGGAGGATATAAAGAAATATGTCTAACCTAATTTATGATCATATTGTTGTTCGTTATGGTGAACTTTCAACAAAGGGAAAAAATAGAAGAGACTTTACTAAAGCTTTAACATCTAATATTAAGACAAGACTTAAACATTATCCAAGTCTTGAATATAAGACATTACATGATGGCTTATTTATTAAATTAAATGGTGAAAACTTTGAATCAATAAAGGAAGATTTAAAACAAGTCTTTGGTTACGCATATTTTTCAGGAGCATTGATTGTTGATAAAGATTTGCAATTAGTAAAAAATGAAGCATTAAAATTAGCTTTAAAAAGAGAATATAAAACATTTAAAATCAACACAAGAAGAAGTGATAAAAGCTTTCCATTAAGAAGTGATGATATCAATAGACAGGTGGCTGCACATATATTAAAAAACAGTCAGTTGAAAGTAGATGTTCACAATCCTGATTTAATGATATATATCGTAGTTGAAAAAGATGACATCATTTTAATGGATGAAAAGATAAAGGGAATTGGTGGCTATCCAACGGGTATTAATGGTAGAGCGATGGTAATGATGTCGGGTGGTATTGATTCACCTGTTGCTGCCTATTTAACAATGAAAAGAGGATTAAGAATTGAATGTATTCATTTCGCAAGTCAACCATATACCTCTAAACAAGCACTTGATAAAGTATTTGCTTTGGCGAAGATGTTAAGCGTTTATCAAGGAGATATCATTGTTCATGTTATTCCATTTACAGATCTACAATTAGAAATATATAAACACGCCAAAGAAGCTTATGCGATTACGATTATGCGCAGAATGATGTATCGTATTGCCGATAGACTTTGTAAAAAAAGAAAGATTCAACTTATTACTAATGGAGAATCTGTTGGTCAAGTAGCTTCACAAACACCAGAAAGTATTTCTGTTATAGCTAAAGTGTGTGAAACATTAATTATGCGTCCAATGTGTATGATGGATAAAATCGAAAGCATTGAATTGGCTAAAAAGATTGGCACTTATGAAACTTCAATCTTGCCATTTGAAGATTGTTGCACAATATTTGAACCTAAAAATCCAGTTACAAAACCTAAAGAAAAAGATTGTTTATATTTTGAATCATTATTTGATTATGAAACATTAATTGAAAAATGTCTTGAAGGCGACGAAATATATAAACTATCTTATGAAGATAAAAATGATGAACAGTTATATTAAGGAGGATTGAATATGAACGTTTATTCTAAAAGAAGAAAAGAGTTATTAAACAGTATTGAAACTGATGGAACAGTAGTTTTATTTTCGGGCTTATCAATTAATAAATCAGAAGATGAATCTTATCCATTTTCAGTAAATCGTAATTTCTATTATTTGACTGGGCTTGAAGAAGAATCAATGGTTCTAGTTTTAAATAAAGTTGGAAACGATACAAGAGAATATTTGTTTATTCTTCCATATGATGAATATATGGCTAAATGGGTTGGTGGCAGAATTTTAAAAGAAGATGCTGAAAAGATAAGTGAAATCAGCAACATTAATGATTATGAAGATTTTCCATCATTTATGGCTTCTATTTTTAATCGTTATAGACATAATGATGAACATAAACTTTATTTAGATTTATGGCATTATGATGCAAATCAAGCCTTAACACCTGCACTTAATTTTGCCAAGGATGTTAAAGAAAAACATCCAGCTGTAGAAATTAAAGACATTTATTCTAAAATATGTAAAATGCGTCTTGTTAAAGATGAATATGAAATATCTTGTATTAAAAAAGCCATTCATATCACAAATGCCGGAATTAAAAAGATGATGGCGTTAATAAAAGATGGTGTCAATGAAATGACTCTTGAGGGCTTATTTAATTTTGTACTAGCTCAAAATTTATGTAAGAATACGGCATTTGATACAATTTGCGCAGGCGGTAAAAGAGCGACTATCCTGCATTATCATGATAATAATCAAAAATTGCATGATGGTGAAATGTTCTTATGTGATCTTGGCGCAACATATAAGAATTATTGTGCAGATATTTCAAGAACTTTCCCAGTTAATGGAAAATTTAGTGATCGTCAAAAAGAAATCTATGAAGTTGTTTTAAAAGCTCAAAAAATTGTTGAAGAAAATGCTAAACCAGGTATAACTTTAAGACAATTGAATCAAATGGTTGTTGATTTCTATAAAGAAGAACTGCCAAAACATGGTTTAAATAAAGATGTAAGTGAATATTATTTCCATGGTGTATCTCATTATTTAGGTTTAGATACTCATGATGTTGGCAGTGGTATGCCAATTACACTAGAAAAAGGCAACGTTATCACAAATGAGCCAGGCTTATATATTGAAGATGAAGGATTAGGAATTAGAATTGAAGATGATTTATTAATAACTGATGATGGTTGTGAAGTATTGTCAATTGAGATTCCTAAGAGTATTGAAGATATAGAAAAAGTAGCTAATCGCTAGCTACTCTTCTTAAAACGATAAAAAACAATTTCGGCATCCGCAAATAAACGGATGTCTTTTTTAATGGTTCCAACACCATTACTTATATCTAATACCATATTTTCAATCTTATATTTTCCATGATAATAATTTTTAGCACCATTAGGTCGATATAAATAATTAATTAATGGAATATATATTGGTCCGCCAAGACTATGCCCACTTAAGAATAAATTAGTTTTTAAATCGCCCAATCTATTCACAATATCAGGACAATGACTTACAGAAATTGTGTAATATGTATCGTTAATACCTTCAAAGGCATTTTCAATGTTTGGATTACCATTTATAAGTGCTTCAATTCCTACAACATTAATAAAAGAATTGTTGATATTGATTTTCTTATGACTATTATTTAATATAGAGAAATTGCTTTCTAATAATATATTATAAGCTCTATCATTTAAATAATCATCATCACCCATGACAGCTATCTTTCCATATTTCGGTTTTAAATTGCTTAAAGCTTCTTTTAAATAATCTTCATTACCTTTTTTGATATTAGATAATAAGTCACCACCAAAAATAATTAAGTCAGGTTTAAATTCATTTAATTTGTTTAGCACTTTATCTAGATTATTTTCATTAAAATTATTGCCGTAATGTATATCACTAAAATAGGCAATCAATAAACCATCAAGATTAGAGTCATTAGTGATTACTGTTTCTTCTCTTATCTTTAATTGCTTTGGATTTATTATTAACATATTTATTAATAATAAGGATATACACAAAACAATACTTATAATCAAAATATATAAAGACTTCTTTTTCATAACCCTATTTTATCAAATAATAGAATTTCTACATCTGGCAAGTTTTTTGTAGCATGTTTGTATTACATGATGTGATACTTTTAACATCATCAACCCAAACATTGTTATAGATGGAATTATTAGATTAATAAGTGACATTAAGTTGTCACTTTTTTAATAATATAAACTATTGGTTCTTTTAATGATGAATGAGCTTGATACTTTTCAATCACATTAATATCATTATTTTTAAAATAATCAGTTAATAAATAATATTCATCATAGCCACCTTTATGTCCTAAATAGAAAGTGATAATAATATAACCATTATCTTTTAATAATGAATATGCTTTTTTAAAGGCAATTAGAGTTTCACTTGCTTTGGTGGTGCTTGGATTATCACTGTGTGGTAAATAACCGAGATTAAAGATAAATAGTTTAATGCCTTCATTTAAATATAAATCAATATTGATATGATTGTCTTTTATGAGTCTTACATTAGAATAATCTTTAACTCGATTAGCAGTATTAATAATGGCTTCTTCATTTATATCAAAGCCAATTACTTCTTTGGCCAATTGACATAATAAAAGGGTATCGTTACCATTGCCAACAGTCATATCGACAACGATGTCCTCTTTATTAATTAATCCCTTTAAATATTTATGGACAAATGTATTAGTTCGCATATTAATCTTTATATTTTATTCCTTGATAAGTATTGAGTTTGGCCATCAATTTATCAATCTCATTTAAGACACTAGTTTTATTTAATAACCATTCTGGTTCAATTAGATCTTCCTTTATTGGATCACCAGTTAATCTTTCAATAATAAGTTCTGGTCTTAATAATTCTAATTGTTCAACCACAATCTTTACATATTCTTCTTTAGTCAAAATTTTAAAAGGTTTATCTTTATAGATTTGAGCTAATTTGGTGTTTTTAATGATATGAAGCATATGTATTTTAATCGCATCAAATTTTAAATGATTGATGTCTTTAATGGTTTTTATCATATCTTCTTTTTCTTCATAAGGAAGGCCGTTGATGATATGAACACATGTTTTTATTTTTGTCTTATTTAATAGTTCAATAGCTTTTAAAAAATCATCGAAGTCATAACAGCGATTAATAAATTCTCCTGTTTTATCATTTGTTGTCTGTAAGCCTAGTTCTAACCAAATAGGCTTTTTTAGACATAGACTATCTAAATAATTGACTATTTCTTCATTTAAACAATCACATCTTGTCGCAATTGATATTTCACATACTTCTTCTTTATCGATAAATGGCTCCAACATATTTTTAATCTTTTCAAGTGGGCCATAGGTATTAGTAAAAGATTGGAAATAGGGAATATATAACTTATTTGGCCATTTATGATCCATTACTTCCTTATTTCTTATATATTGAGTTAAAACATCTTCCTTGATATTTATATTTGAATCACCACTGCCATTATTTGAACAATATATACAACCACCTAGTCCTTTTTTGCCATCACGATTTGGACAGGTGAAATGACCATCAATGATGACTTTGGCTACCTTAGCATTATATTTATTCTTTAAATAATAATTAAATGTATGGTATCTTTTATTATCTAATGTATAAGGAAAGATGTTTTGCATATATTTATTATAGTTTATTATTGTTGTTGGCACTATTCTGTATTTATAATACAAGGAGTTTTATGATGCGCATAATAACCATATACATCAAAAAGCCTTGTATAAAAGTGGATTATTTTGTCATGCTATATAGACATTTATTGTGCTTTTTCAATATTTACATGTCCTATTATTTCGTTATTTGCATATCCCATATCTAATGTTGTGTAAAATGATCCTTCAAAACTTTCTGTAGGGAAAGCCACAAATAATTTTGCATTCATTCCTCCCTGAATGTTGTCAACGCTGAATATGTTTGTATAACCATTAATGGTATCTTGATTAAGCAAATATTCTGCATTTCCTAATAATATTCCGTTTTGGTAAGCTCTCATTTTGTATCCAACTAGCGACAAATCAAGTGGAGAATTGCCATTATTTTGAATTGTGTACATGAATATAACATAATCATCATCTGAAAAATAGTCACCAGCCTTTTTCAAAGTGACATTGTCATAAGTTATAGTATAGTTGTTTCCAATACCAACGATATCACCAGTTTTATTGTAAGGCTCATTTAACGTGTAATTGAAAATAGACTTCCTATCAAAAGATGAAGTAGAAACATCATTTTTTGTTAAGTGCCAATTGTTATTTTGATAAAAGAAATCCAATTCCTGCCAATCGCTATCAACTTCAAAATCTAATAATATATATGCCCTCATGCCAGGATCTAACTCATAACTGTAGTTTTGTACTACTTTGTCTTCTTTACAAGAAAAGATAAAATCTGTTATGCCTTCTATTTTTTGTGAATCAGCATACATTGAGAAATCACTATCAAGAATGGTTATTGGTTTTTTCCCTGTATTCAAAACTTCTACAAACGCATAAATATAATCATGTCCAGAAGGAGCAAAGTTTTTATAATTATATAAATAAGTGCAGTGATCACTCTTCTTGACATAAGATAAACCAACATATAGATTATCATAAGCAACAGCATCACCAATATTCATATCTTTTGACGACTTAGTATAAAGATTAGCACCATTAGCCATAGGCGATGAGGATTTGACTGTTTTATTATCGTTGTTTGCATATGGCAAGATATGATTAACAAAATCTTTTAAATATTGTTCACAATCGTTATATAAATCTGAAGCATAAATAATGCATGCTGCATGCTTTTTATCGAATCTTATACAAGCGACTCCATATTCTATATCATGATAATTATTAAAAACAAATATACATTTTATTCCATTGGATGTTGTTTCTTCCGTGTATTCAATTTCTTCCAAATCTGAAAAGGCTTTAATATTTTTAATTTTTTGAACTAGAAGATAATACATATCCTCATCAGATATCGTATCACCATCAGTATATGTAGTATTATAAAATTTTAATAGGCTCTTTTCGTCAGGAGACAATTGTGTATAAGTTCCATCATCGTTTTTGGTTAGCTTCCACCCGCTTTCTGTATAATATGTTGCAATATTGTTCCATGTTAAAGGATTGTCAAAAGTATACTTGTGCTCAATAGTGGCGACTTCGTAGTTTTCTTTTTTAGAAGAATTAGAAGCGGTGCCAATACTACTAGCACAATAATCAACAGTTATAATCAATGGAATAAGAATGCAAAGGATTAGTATTATGATTGCAGGTATTGAAGCTTTGTTCCTTTTCGGTTGTTTGTTTACAAAGAGTAAATCATCATTTTGCTCAATATAGCCATTATTATTGTCGTTTAGTTTAACAACACTTTCTTTATTTATTTTTTCATTGCTAATGTCTTCAATTACTTTTGCTCCACATCTAGGACAAAAATTTACATTTTGTCTTAGTTTACTTCCACAATTTGTGCAAAAACCAATCATCAAAAACCTTCCTTAGAACAAATCTAATAGTTCATAAATGCTGTAAACATAATAAAAAAAGCATATGGCACCAATAATTAATCCAGCAATAGACAAACCTTTTCCGCCAACATTATGTCTATTAGCATTTGATAATCCAATCGAGGAAAATACAACTGACAATATCGAAATAATTCCAAACAAATTAAGAAAACCAGCAAGTATAGATAACACAAACCCCACAATTGCCATTGTATTTTTTTCTTCTCTTATTTCACCAGCCTTATTATCTAATTTTGTTCCACATTCTGGACAGAACTTTATGTTAGAAGATATTTCGCAACCACATTTAGGACATTTTACATTTGTTTTTTCAAAATTGTTATTTAAATCTAATTCTGAATCCCAATTTGTTTTTAATTCCTCTTTTTTTACATCAGTTAATTGCTGCCAATCATAAATTTCCATTTCTGTTTTATATAGTGGACCTCCGCATTCTCCGCAAAATTTTAAATCAGTATAAGAACCATCATATGTTTGCCTACATTTTTTACAATAAAGTATTTGTTTTTCTTCTTTCATAAAACCTCGTTAATGTAATTATTTAGACCATTATTCAAAATGGATTACATAAATTATATATATATATATAATCAAGATTTTTGCGATGGTTTGGAGTTGCATTAATATGATGAATACTACTCGTTATTTGTGTATGCTTATTAATTATTGTAATTACATGTTTGTTTTGTTATTAGAAAGAAAATAATACTTTACTTTAGGGGTATTTACATGTCCGAAAGAGTTATTGCTAAAAATGCAGTTATTTTCTAGTAAGGAACAAACTACATTGCCTAAGAGATTAGAATTGTTTTGAGTGTTGATTCGGGAGAAAAGATTACTTTTGTTGTTGAACATGATGAATTAAAAATTGTTAATGCAGTTTCATATGCTATGAAAGCATTTTAAACCGAGACGCTAGGGCAGACTATTAAAGGAGATTAGATTTGAAAAAAAGGCATTCAGATTAATAAATTCAAATATTTGAATTGATTGACAAAAAGTAATAATTCCAAGTGAATTTATAGAAGATAATTATTAGATAGATTACAATTTGAAAATAATTGAAGCATAAAAACTTTTCAATAAGGAATGGTCCATAATGATTATTGCTTTTTTATTAAATTAAAATTATCATTATAGAGTAATCAATAAGAGTAGTAATTTTAAAAGAGATATAGAGATTTACTGGTTGGTGGAAAGTAAAACTTGGATAAAATGAACTTGCTTAGGAAAATGATTAATCGTATCAGGCGTTAACGATAAGAGTGAAAATTAAAGGTGGTACCGCGCATTTGCGCCCTTTGCTACCTTTTTTATTTTAGGAGGAATTATGGGGGCTTTTGATTTTAAAACAATTGAAAAGAAGTGGCAAAAATTTTGGGAAGAAAATAAGACATTTAAAACAGATATCAATGATTTTTCTAAACCTAAGTATTATGCCTTAGATATGTTTCCTTATCCAAGTGGTGTAGGACTACATGCAGGACATCCAGAAGGTTATACCGCAACTGATATCATGTCTAGATATAAAAGAATGAAGGGATTTAATGTCTTGCATCCAATGGGCTTTGATTCTTTTGGATTACCAGCTGAACAATATGCCATTCAAACAGGAAATCATCCTGCGGGCTTTACGCAAAGAAACATTGATACCTTTACTAATCAATTAAAGAATTTAGGTTTTTCATATGATTGGGATAGAGTTATTTCAACAAGTGATCCTGAATATTATAAATGGACACAATGGATATTCATGGAATTATTTAAAGATGGCTATGCTAAATGTGTAGAAATGCCTGTCAACTGGTGTGAAGAACTTGGAACAGTATTAGCTAACGATGAAGTAATTGATGGTAAATCAGAAAGAGGTGGTTATCCTGTAATTCGTAAGAATATGAAACAATGGATTATGGATATACCAGCTTTTGCGGAAAAACTATTAGCTAATTTAGACACTATTGATTGGCCAGAATCAACTAAGGAAATGCAAAGAAACTGGATTGGCAAATCAATTGGTGCAGAAGTTAATTTTAAGATTGCCGATAGTGATGAAACATTTACTGTTTTTACTACACGTTGTGATACATTGTTTGGTGCTACATATTGTGTTATGTCACCTGAACACCCATTAGTAAATAAGATTGTTAGTGCTGATAAGAAAGAAGAAGTGGAAGCTTATCAAAAGCAATGTGCAGCTAAATCGGAAATGGAAAGAACAGAATTAAATAAAGAAAAGACAGGGGTCTTTACTGGTGCTTATGCACTTAATCCAGTTAATAATAAGAAGATTCCAATTTGGATTTCTGATTATGTACTTATGACTTATGGAACTGGTGCTATTATGGCTGTTCCCGCTCATGATACAAGAGATTATGAATTTGCCAAGAAGTTTGGTATTGAAATAATTCAAGTACTTGAAGGTGGTGATATTTCCAAAGAAGCATATATTGAAGATGGCCTTCATATTAATTCTGATTTCTTAAATGGCCTTGATAAGAAGGAAGCCATTGATAAGATGCTTGAATGGCTAGAAGAAAGAGGACTAGGCACAAAGAAGATTAATTATCGTATTAGAGAGTGGATATTTGCCAGACAAAGATATTGGGGCGAACCAATTCCTGTCATCCATTATGAAGATGGAACGATTGGTATTTTGGATGAAAAAGATTTACCATTAATTCTTCCAGAGCTTGAAGACTATGGACCAAGCAAAACTGGTGCTCCACTTGATAAAGCAAGTGATTGGGTTAATGTTGAATATCATGGTAAGAAAGGAAAAAGAGAAACTTCCACAATGCCAGGTAGTGCTGGATCATCATGGTATTTCTTAAGATATATTGATCCTCATAATGATAAAGAATTTGCCAATTATGAATTATTAAAACATTGGATGCCAGTAGACTTATATATTGGTGGTCCAGAACATGCGGTAGGTCACTTATTATATTCAAGAATGTGGAATAATTATCTACATGATAAAGGCCTAGTGCCAACAGCTGAACCTTTCCAAAAATTAGTACATCAAGGATATATCTTAGGATCAAATGGTTTGAAGATGGGTAAACGTTTCCCTGAATATGTCGTTAATCCAAATGATGTAATTAGAGACTATGGTGCTGATACATTAAGACTATATGAAATGTTTATGGGACCTCTAGAAGCTGATAAACCTTGGTCAACACAAAATCTTGAAGGTACATTTAAATGGCTTGAAAGAGTATGGCGTTTGATTGTAGAATCAGGAAAGATTAGTGAAGACAATGATGGCAAATTAGATTATTCATATAACTACACTGTTAAAAAGGTTAGCGAAGACATTGAAAATCTAAGTTTAAATACTGCTATTTCCCAAATGATGATTTTTGTGAATGACTGTTATAAAGAAGAAAAGTTATATAAAGAATATGCCATCAATTTTGTCCAAATGTTGTCAGTATATGCTCCACATATAGGAAGTGAAATGTATCAAATATTAACAGGTAAAGATGATTTAGCATATAGAGCTTGGCCAACAGTAGATGAATCTAAATTAGTAAAAGCTGAAAAAGAAGTTGTTGTTCAAGTTAATGGTAAGTTAAGAGCTAAATTTAATGCACCAAGTGATATGTCTGATGAAGAATTATATACTGAAGCATTAAAACAAGAAAATGTTATTAAATTTATTGATGGACAAGAAATAAAGAAACATTTTGTCATTAAAAACAAGATGGTAAATATTGTAATTTAGTATTTTTTTGGAAAATGACAAAAATATAGTCTAAAATGCTCCTAAAAATGACAATATTATAAAAAGTTCCAAAACTGATATTCATATCAAGTCTAGGGACTTTTTTATTAACTTATTAATTATAAGCAATTATTTATCATTAATTATTATCAATATATCGTTAGGTGTGCAATCTAATATGATGCATAGCTTTTCAATTGTATAAGTACTAATGTGATCATTATTTCTTAATCTATCGATAGTTCCATTTGAAAGTCCATAATCTTTAACAAGAGAATATTTAGTAATATTTCTCTTTTTCATTGTTTCCCATAAAGGTTTATAGCTTATCATACTTTCATTTTGTAATATCACCATTTAAATGGGTAGCACCATTAAAATGGTGATATAATATTTCCATAAATTGACTTCTATTGAAAGGACTTGTGAAAAATGATAATTACAGACAAAAAATTACTTGGTTATTTAGATAGGGATACTATACATAATAATGGTAAAGAGCATAAATATTATAGCCACTATAAACAAAGAAAATTGTTAGTTAGTTCTTTAAATGATGAAGCTCTATATTTAACCGATGGTTCAAAATGGAATGATAAGATAGATAGAGATAATTTTAATAATGATAAGTTAAACAAAAAAAGATATGCATTTTGTTTTACCTATAACACGATTGAGAACATGGCTACATGGATAATTAACGCAAGAATAGACAATCAAGATCGAAGAGATAATTATGGCTATGATCAAAATGGTGGTTTATTAATGAAACTACCTAAAAAACTATTAGAAACTATAATCAACAACATTGGGGAAGTCGAACTAGGAAACTTTAAAAATGGTATATTCGTAGAAAAAACATCGTTAAATATTAAATCGTTGAAAATATATTTAGCTGATATTTATTATGTAGAAAATAACAAAATAAGAGAACATTACAACAATGAAACCACTGTAATACTTGGTAAAAAACGTTATTTAATCAACAAGAAGTTTTATGATGAAACAAGTTTTTTGTCTAAAGCAGATGGGTGGAAATACGAAAAAGAATGTCGTTTGATAGTTGAAATGAACAAGAATCCGATAATTGAAGACTGTCATTTTTTAAAGATAAAGCTTTCAAAAGAAATCATTAAAGAAATTAAAGATAAGTGTTTAATTGAAGACCCTGCCAATGGAAATGAAGAATATGGGAAAAGCGATTTACAGGGTACAGTAAGTTTTTAATATTGGAGGGAAGTATTGATGAAAAGAATTATTGTTCTTATTTTGTGCTCATTATTTATTGCTTGTTGGTATGCCAAAATAGATGCAAAGGAATCTGATAGCAAACGAAACACTTTTAATTCATTAGTTGTTCGACAAGGAACAGACCAAAATATAGAATGGGCTTTAGATGATGAAGGTACTTTAACTATTAATGGTACTGGAGACATGCCGGATTATGGTAATACAATTGCGCCTTGGCATGATTATAGGAATTCTATAACAAGTATAGTAATATCAGATGCTGTTACTTCTATTGGAGATAGTGATTTCCCTTCATGTACTAATCTAACATCAGTAACTATAGGAGATTCTGTTACTTATATAGGAGAAGGTGCTTTTTATGGCTGTTCGAACTTAGAAACAGTATTTATCCCAAGCTCTGTAACTACTATAAAAGAAGGTGCTTTCTATGAATGTAGTAATCTAAGATATTTAGTTATTAATAACTCAGTTACTTCAATAGGAGAAGAAGCATTATTAGATTGCCCTAATCTAACTGTATATATCTACAATAACAATTATGTTAAGAACTATTGTATAGATAATGGTATTACCTATATAGAAGTAGATTCTCCATTTACATTAACTGATATATCTATAACTCCTCCTACTAAAACAGAATATGAATTACATGAAGATTTAGATTTAACAGGATTAAGTATACAAGAAAACTATACTAGTGGTTCTTATTCCATTACTAATCCAAGAATAAATACTGGCTATACAATTACAGGCTATAATCCTAATCAAGGTGGTACTCAAACAGTAACTGTTACATATAAAGGATTAACTAAAACATTTGATGCCAATGTTTCTCATGGATCTGTTGAACACTCAAGTTTAGATGATAATATCAATTGGAAACTATATGAAGATGGAACACTATTAATTAGTAGTGGTGGTAAAAATTACATAAAAGATTATGATTCTATTTCTCGTGCGCCTTGGTATTCATACAGAAACGACATTTTTAATGTAATAATTGGCAACCAAATAACTTCAATTGGCAGGTGTGCATTTAGAGATTGTTCTAGTCTAACATCAATCAATATTCCTAACTCAATTACTAGCATACGACCTTATTCATTTGAAGGTTGTTCTAGTTTGGTTTCAGTATGTATACCCAATTCTGTTACTTGTATTGAAAGCGATGTATTTTGTAAATGTTATAACTTAAAGTCGATTACGATTCCTAATTCTATTACTAGAATTCAGGGTTATGCATTTTATAATTGCACTAGTTTAACATCAATAACTATTCCTAATTCAGTCACTTTTATTAGCGAAACCGCATTCGATAATTGCACTAGTTTAACCTCAATAAATGTAGATTCGAACAATCCTAATTATGTATCTATAGATGGTGTTTTATTTGAAAAAACAAATGGAGTTGCAACTAAATTAGCACTATATCCAATAGGGAATAATAGATCATCATACGAAATCCCTAATTCGGTAACTTCAATTGCTTCAGCATTTAGATATTGTTTAAGCTTAGTCTCAATCACCATCCCTGATTCAGTAACTTCAATTGGACATAGTGCGTTCTCTGGTTGTTCTAGTTTAACTTCAATTGCTATACCTGATTCAATCCTTTCGATCGATGAATGCGCATTTTGTGACTGCTTTGGTTTAACATCTCTCACAATACCTATATCAGCTACTATTGAATCTACTAGTTTTGATGGTGTTACTAATTTAGAATCAGTTACACTAACTGGAGGAACTGGAATTGGCATAAACTATACAAGTAACACATATTTTAGATCTCCGTGGTATAATTCTAGAAACACATTAACGAGCTTAGTCCTAGAAGATGGTATTACATCAATTGGTGATTATGCATTCTGTGGATGTACATCTTTAACATCAATAACAATCCCAGATTCAGTAACATCAATTGGTGATTATGCATTCTTTGGATGTGATAATTTAGCAATGATTAAATGTGGACCTATTTTTAATTGGCCAAATAATTTAGGTTTAAAATCAGGTAATTGGACCAATGGAAGTGTTACATATACAGCTCAAGAGCTGTATGATAAATGGAAACCATCATTAGCAGGTACATGGTCTAGAGTATATAATATTTACTATGACATAAATAGTGGTACTAATAATATTAATAATCCTAAAACTTATACATATGAAGATAATGAAATAATATTATTAGATCCTACTAGAGAAGGCTATACATTTGATGGTTGGTATTTAAATAATGAAAAGATTACTTCTATTCCTAATCATTCAACAGGTGATAAAACAATTGAAGCTAGATGGATACCTAATCAATATACAATTACATTTGATTCAGATGGAGGAAGTGCTGTTTCTCCAGTTACTCAAGACTATAATACGTCAGTAAATTTACCTAACCCTATTAGAAAAGGTTATTCTTTCTTAGGATGGTATGATGGTGATACTAAAGTAACTTCATTAAAAGTACCTGCAAAAAATATAACATTAAAAGCTAAGTGGGGATTGAATACATATAACATCAAATATACTTTAAATGGTGGTACTAATAATACTAATAATCCAAGCACTTATACATATGAAGATAATGAAATCACATTATTAGATCCTACTAGAGAAGGCTATACATTTGTTGGTTGGTATTTGAATAACGAAAAGATTACTTCTATCCCTCATCATTCAACAGGTGATAAAACAATAGAGGCAAAGTGGAATTATCTTGTTGTTAAATCTGGAGAATGTGGCAGCAACGCAACCTATAAGATATTTGCTGATAATTCTATTACAATTACTGGAAGTGGTAATATTTATAACTATTCAATAGATAGTGCGCCTTGGTATGGATATAGAAACACAATAGAAAATGTAGTAATAGGAAATGACATAACATCAATTGGCAATTATGCATTCCGTGGATGCTCATCTTTAACATCAATCACAATCCCTAGTTCAGCTAAAACGATTGGCAATTATGTATTCTCTGGATGTTCATCTTTAACATCAATCACTATCCCTGATTCAGTAACATCAATTGGTAATTATGCATTCCAAGGATGTTCATCTTTAAAATCAATTACTATGCCTAATGCAGTTATGACAATAGGAAAGAGCATATTTGATGGTTGTTCATCATTAGAACAAATTAAATTAGGTTCTAATTTTAATTGGCCAGATAACTTTGATTTTCCATCAGGCAACTGGACTAATGGAAGTGTTACATATACAGCTAAAGAACTTCACGACAATTGGAAGCCATCATTAGCAGGTACGTGGGAACTAGTTGCGCCAATGATTTCTGTTCCTACAAATATAGCTAAGGTTGGTGAATCTATAAATATCAATGGTAAACCATATGTAGTTAATTCAGATGGCAATATTAAGATACCAGAAGATGCTAGTGTTGCTGCTGTATATGTTACCGCTAATAATACAAGTGTCGACAGACATGTCCAATATCCTAAATCAATGAAAGTATATACAATTGAAAACAATAAACTTGTAGCTCATCCTAATTTGGATAATATCTTGTCTTATGCTGGTGCTTCTATTAGAGTAACTGGTAATAAGGGCATTAGAATTATTACTTCTATACCAACTTCTAAGAAGAATCAATTAATAAATGATGGTATTGATGGCTATCAAGTTATGGAATATGGAACTTTGATGTGTTGGGCAAGCGATTTAGCAAATGATGAAGAGCCAACTTTATATAAAGATAGTAATGGTACATTTAAGGCAAATCATGGTGCTAAAGGAAGAGCTTATTCACGTGAAAGTAATATCTATACAATTTATTCAGAAGGTGGAGGCACAACTAAATATACAAATACATTAGTTGGTAATTATACAGATCAACAATGTGCTAGTGACTTCGCTATGCGTTCATATATGATTTTAAGACCTAAAGGAAACAAAAATGCTGATGGAGATATTGTTGTTTATGGCGGTACATTATATAGATCTATATCTTATGTAGCTTATCAAAACAAGAATGCCTTTAGTGCTGGAAGCAATAATTATGAGTATATTTGGTCATTAATTAGAGCTGGTTATGGTAATCAATATGACAATGAATACAAGGGGAATAAATAATTATGAAAAGACTATTAATCTTATTCATATCTTTGTTACTTGTAGCTTGTAGTACAAGTGAAAAGAATTATGAAACACCGTTAATTGTTAATGACATCGAAGAAAAGTTTGATTATACAACTGGCAAATGTTTAATAGGTGATGTTCCAGTTAAATATTTATCATTTGATAGAGGCCAAGAAGTATCAATAGTTAAAGAAGATGATAATTACTATTATGTAGATTATTATGACTTATTATTAGCTGTTGAAAAAGATTATATAAGAACAGCTAATGAAGAAGAGTTTAAAGAATATACAGCTTACACAAGAGCTGGAGCTAGTTTATATAGCGATACTGATTTGTCTACTGTTATTAAATACTTTTCTTTAAATGATACCGTAAGAGTTATTGATTCATTTGCGGGCTTATTATTAGTCCAAACAGATAATGAAACAGGCTACATGCTTATTTCTTCAACTTCAAAGGAAAAGATATCAACATATGTAGCTCCAAGGAATAATTCTTCTGATTCGGGTGGCGGAACTTATACTCCACCAAGTTCAGGTGGTGGTTCTTCAACTCCATCAGCACCTACTCCAAGTAGTGGCGATGGTGAAGATATAAGCATCTATACTAACATTCCAGATTCTATTGTTTCTTATTTAGCTTATGAAAATACATTGAAAGGTAAAATCTTAAAAGATGGTACTGATGCTTATATTACATTTATGAAAAGAGATGATGTTGTTTATGTCTTAAATGAAGAGAATGACATATTAACGATATTAATAGATGGTTTAAAAGCCTCTGTAGAAAGAAAATATGTAAGAATGGATAACGAAAAAGGATTTGATTCTATAAATGTCTATACAAGGGCCAATAGTGTTATCTATAGTGATTATTTATTAAGGAATAAAATCAAGACCTGTAGTTTAAATGAAATAATCAAAGTAATTGATGAATTTGAAGGACGCTATATTGTTGAATTAGATGATGGAACAATTGGCTATATTGGAAAATATGATACTTCTTTAGAGGAAATAAAGATAGCTGCACCTAGACCTTCTGCACCAACTAATGATAATTATGGAGGTGGCTCATCTTCTGGAGACTCTACTCCTAGCACACCATCAAGTGGCGGTGGAGATGTTGAATGGACAGAGCCTGTATTATAGGGGGAATTATGAAAAGAATAATTACTATTTTTATAACTTTATTATTATCATTAATACTTGTTTCCTGTGGTGAAAAAACATATACAGGTAAACTTGAATATAGTGGTTTAGTAAAAGATGAACTATTAGATGTTGAAGTAGATGCGCCAATTCTCATAAGGCAAGTCGAAATGGTTCAATATTATAAAGATGAAACAGGCAATGTAGAATTAGTATTTGCGAATAAGCCGATTGAATCTTTTGACGAATATACTAATCCTGATTTTCCTGATATTCAAAGTGAAATATTTCATAATGATGTCAAACTTGAAGGCTATAGTTTATCAGATAACTTAATTAAATATATGGCTTATAGCGAAGACATAGAAAAAATTAAATTAACTGATTTAAAGGAAAATGAAGCTTTATATAAAAATAAATTACTATTATTAGATGATGCTTACGCATCATATGGAAATGAATGGAAACTTGGAGATATTAGGATAACTTATTATTATCTTAATCCTGACAATATTTATGAATTAACAGCTAAAGTTTCAGACAATACGTTAATCTATTAATTAAATATCGAAAACAATTTATATAAACATTATCTGGTATATTGGATAATAATATAAATTGTTTTCTTTTTTAGTAATATTTTCATTAGAAAAGATAATACCTTTTCTTAATTTATATGTTCCATTTTCATCAACAAGTTTAGGTATTGCCCTAAAATTAGTAAAGTTTTTGCCAGATTTAATTTCAATAGGCAAAACATCTAAATTATCATAATCATTTATTAAGAAATCGACTTCACCAACTTTTTTGGAATCAAAATAGAACAGTTTTTTGCCATGGGCAATTAGTTCCATTGCGCAAACCGTTCCATATAAAGAGCCTAAATTTACACCTGCATCTTTATTTGTAATTGCTTGAATATTGTTTTCAAATAAAATGTTACTTAAAATACCAACATCATTGTAATAAAGCTTAATTAAATTTTTACTTTGTGATTCATCTAATGGGAAGTGTGGATTAGAAATAGCTTTTGTGGCTAAAGCACAACCTGAATAGATTAAATAATCAAATTCATCTTGATATTTATCATAATTAGCATTTTGATTGTTTTCGATTTTTTTGAACATAATCCTTTTTACTTTATTTTCCATATATGATGGCAAATAATCATAAATTCTTCTTATTTTTAAAGAATGTTCAATATCATATTGTGAAGCATCATCCTTATAAAATTCCAATGTTTGTTTTTGATAATTTCTTACATGTGCTACATTTTTTTCTTCAACTAAAGCTTTAATGGCATCCGGCAAGCCACCGCTTACTAAATATTCTTTGAATTTTTGTAGTATTGTTTTATGAATAGCTTCATTAATTTCTTTACAATTAATAAAACAATCTCTTAAATATTCAATAACATCTTTGCCAGTATTATTCGCTAATAAGAATTCTTCAAAGTCCATAGGATACATTTTGATTTCATCAATGCTTCCCATTGGTATAAAAGTATGTTTTAAAGTTATGCCTAAAAGGGATCCACTTGCGATATAGCGATAGCGATTATCTTGTTTTAAAGCTTTTAATAAAGACAATAATCGTGGATAAACTTGGATTTCATCAAGGAAAATTATGGTGTCATTTATATCTCCTAGATTGTTACCATATAAAGCACTTACCTGAAGATAGAAATCATTAATAGAATTAATAGAATCAAACATCTTGTTGCTGTCGAAATCATCTCTTAAATTAATTTCAATATAATTTTTGAACGCCTTCTTTGCTGTTTGTCTAATAATAAAGCTTTTCCCAATTTGTCTAGCGCCATTTATAACTAGAATTTTGGTATCAGGATTATTATAATAAGCCTTTAATTGTTCTTCTATTTTACGATAAAATGCCATATTTAGAATTCCTTTCAGTTTTTCCAATATTATTTTACCTTAAAAATACAGGTTTTCCAATAAAAAATAGGCATAAAATTAATGGTTTTCCAATTTTAATGAGATTATGAACATTATTTATATAAAACTAATATGTTAATATTAAGAAGAATATGGATTTATATAAACATCACCAAAGAGTTTGGAAAATATTATATTTTATATTAAGACCAATTGTAAAAAATAAGTTTAATGCTGATTTTGAAGAGATAAAGGTTGATGGTCCAATTGTTTTAATATCTAACCATGTTACAACATGGGATCCATTATTATTAGCTTTGGCTTTAAGAAATAAGCAAATCTATTATGTTGCTTCTGAACATATTTTTAGACTTGGTTTTATATCTAAAATAATCGAATGGCTAGTAGGCCCAATAGCTAGAAGAAAAGGTGCTAGTGCAAGTGATACAACCGCTAATTGTTTAAAGCATCTTCATGCAGGACACTCAGTATGTATTTTTGGAGAAGGTGAACAAAGTTGGGATGGTTTAAGTAAAACCGTAATAAAGGGAACAGGAAGGCTCGTCAAAGAATCAAATGCTACTTTAGTAACTTATAAGATTATCGGTGGCTATTTTTCTTTACCTAGATGGGCAAGTAAAGTTAGAAAAGGCAAGGTATTTGGAAGAGTTGCCGGTATCTATACTAAAGATGATTTAAAAGATAAAGATGTTGATGAAATAAATGAAATAATGAATAAAGATATTTTTGTCGATGTTTGGAATGACCCATTATTAAAAAATATTGAATATAAAAGTAATCTAAAGGCAGAAAAACTTGAAAGAGTATTATATTTATGTCCTAATTGTTTAAAGACTAATGGACTAATAAGTAGTGGCAATCATCTAAGATGTAATTGTGGTTTAGATATTGAAGTAAAAGATGATTATCGTTTTTCTTCAAATTCACCATTTTCAAATATTGCCGAATTTGAATCATGGCAAAAGAAACAAATAAGAGATTTTAATTTTATAAAAGAAAATGATGAAATATTCTTTCATGAAGATGGAGCTACATTAATTGAAGTATTAGAGAATCATGATAAGAAATTCATATTAGAAGGAAGATTATCAATTAATCAAGATAATTTATATTTTGAAGATAAAGTATTTCCGTTATTAGATATAAGTAAAATGGCTATGACGAGATTTAGTGTTTTATTATTTACATACAATAATCATTATTATCAAGTTAAAATAGAAAAGGAAGTCAATCTTCGTAAATATTTAGAAATATGGAAGAAAGCACATAATAAGGAGTGGTAATTTATGGATTATTCAGCTGCTAATCACCAATTGTGGAACGTTGTTATTCAAATAGCTTATATAGCTATAGCTATTTTACTAGCTGATTTATTAAGAAGAAAAGTTAAGATTATAAGAAAGCTAATGATGCCAGTAGCTGTACTTGGTGGCTTTCTATTATTGATTGCTAAATATTTAGGATTAAAACTAGATGAAACATTATTAGAAACATTGGTATTTCATGGTATTGCTTTAGGTTTTGTGGCCATGTCTTTGCGTGTGCCTGAAAAAAGAAATGAGAATAAAGGTAATGCGGTCGGTTTAAAATCTGGTGCCATCATTGTATCTACTTATTTAGTGCAAGGCATAACTGGTTTAATAATAACTATTCTACTTGCCTATACATTTATGCCAGGATTATTTAAAGCTGCTGGCTTATTGCTTCCAATGGGCTATGGACAAGGCCCAGGACAAGCCAATAATATTGGCTCAACATATGAAGGTTTAGGCTTTGTCGGTGGAAGAAGTTTTGGCATGGCAATTGCCGCAACAGGCTATTTAGTAGCTTGTATAGTTGGTGTCATTATTCTTAATATTTTAAGAAATAAAGGAAAACTTAATTTAAATAAAGATGAAAATATAGTTAAAAGAAGTGATTATGATTTTGGCGATGAAAAATCATCGGAATCAATTGATGTTTTATCAATTCAAATATCACTCGTAGCAGCTGTATATTTATTAACCTATTTATTGATATGGGGATTAACTAGTTTATTATCAAGTGTAGCACCAGGTGTAGCTAATATGCTTAATTCATTAATATGGGGCTTTAATTTTATAATTGCTTCTGCACTAGCTATGCTTGTAAGAAATATCATTATTCGATTTGATTCAGTTCAATCAAAAGCCTTAAAGAGTCAAAACAATTATCTATTAAATAGAATATCAGGCGTCTTCTTTGACATCATGATTGTTGCAGGTATTGCCTCAATCAATATCGAAGATATTAAAGGATTATTATTACCATTTATATTGATGGTTACACTAGGAGCTGTTGTTACCTGGTTATATTTAAGTTTTGTGTGTAAGAAAGTATATAAAGATTATTATTATCAAGGATTAATATCAATGTTTGGCATGCTTACAGGAACAATATCATCTGGCGTATTGTTGCTTAGAGAAATTGATCCTAAATTTGAAACAGCAGCTGCCAACAATCTAATTACTGGAAGTAGCTTTGGCATAATTCTTGGAGCACCGATACTTATACTTGTGGGCTTAGCTGCTAGATCTGACTTATTATGTTTTGTATCTCTTGGCATAATGTTTGTTTATTTAGGATTATTATTACTAATAATATTAAAGGCTAAAACAAATAGCAATAAATAAAACACAGTTATGGCCTTATAATCTGGGCGTTTGTTAAGCTTATGTTTATTAGGCAACACTTATAATCAATTAATAATATTTTAAAATTAAAATGGCAATTGAAACCATCTGACAGTTATTGACAAGAGATTATTACACTAATATAAATTAATTGTAATTCGGCAAAAATAAAAAATGCCGAAAAATAAATAAAAAGATGAAAATGTCGAGAACTACTATACTACTTCCTAAAGACCAAAAAATTTTCTCTATGAAAGAGTTGAAAGATATGGGGTTATCTCAATATAAGGTAAGTAAACTTATTGAGAATGGAAGACTTAAAAAAATGAATAAAAGCTTTTACGAAAATTGTGACTATATTGGTGATGATTGTGATTTTTATTATGTCAAAGCATACGCACAAAATGGCGTTGTATGTCTTCTTAGCGCAGCTGCTTATTATCAATTGACAACATTTATACCGGACGCAATTGATGTTGCTATTCCAAGAAAATCTAAGGTGTCCACTATTCCTAAATGGCCACACATTAATGTTCATTATTATTCAGATGAAAAATATAGTCTTGGTGTTATTAATATTAAAAAAGGCAGGAATGAATTTCAAATATATGATAAAGAAAAAGTAGTTGTGGACATTATTCATCATAAAGAACTTGTTGGCATAGAAGAAACGAAAGAGATACTTTTAAACTACCTTCAAGAAAAAAATCGAGATTTAAATAAACTGCTTAAGTATGCAAAGCTTATGAAATGTGAAAAGATTATACACGGATATTTGGAGGTTCTTATATGATAAAACCGAGATTCCTATATCTAGTGACATTGGTTTCGATGATATCGTTTATCCTGATAGAGTTAAAATGGAGTTTCCTGTTCTACTTGAAATGGATGTTCCACTTGTATATACATATTCGATTTGCTCAGTTATTTCAGAGAAATTTGAAGCAATTGTATCTTTAGGCAACGCAAATAGTAGATATAAAGATTTTTATGATATTTATGTACTAGCTTGTAAGTACGATCTCGATGGATTTGAGCTGAAGGAAGCTGTTAAAGAAACTTTTGAGCATAGAGGCACCAAATTAAATGACTTATTTGCTTTTACAGATGAGTTTACAGAAAGTGAAATACATAAGACAAGATGGAATGCTTTTTTGAAAAAGAAAAAAACACTTGTTAATGCTAGCCTTAATGAAGTTGTAGATTTGTTAAAAGTGTTATTGCTTCCTATAGTAAAAGTATTGCAAATAATACAACATTTGAATGTCTTTGAGATCACAGATTAAAAAGTTGGGAAATGAAACTCATTATAACTCCACATAAGTCTCTAAGCATTTATGATAATTTGTTTTTACTTAATAAACTTTGTCATAAAATCAAATGCACCAATGATTGTAAATCCATTCTCATCTCTAGTTTCATCAATAGGTTTGTTTACCACTATTATCTTTTGTATTTGATCATTGAGAGAAATGTATGGTTTGATTTCTCTATTTCTTGTCTTTTCTTTATTAATGTTATCAGAAACTTGAACATAATAACTTCGATTATTTTTAGTTGCTAGAAAATCTATTTCATAATTCACTTTTATACTCTTTCCATCTTTATCTTTTTCGACTTTTTCATATGTTCCTATATTAACGCTATAGCCATTAAATACAAGTTCGTTATAAATAATGTTTTCGAGAATCTTGCCTTCATCACCAAAAGCAAAATTAATTCTTGCATTTCTTAAACCAACATCAGTAAAGTAATATTTTCTAGTAGCTCCTATTTCTTTTCTGCCCTTAACATCATATCTTGTAGCCTCTCTTATTATGAAGGCATCGATGAAGAATTGTAGATATCTTTCAACAGTTTCTTTATCAATATTTTCGTGTTTAACGCTTTTATAAGTATCAGCAATTTTTTGTGAGTTTAATAAATCGCCTGTACATTCACTGATAATGTTGCTTAGTTCATCTAAAGATTCGCTTCTCTTTAAATTATTGTGTTCTATGATGTCAGCGAAATATGTTGTATTAAACAATTGATTTAGATATATTTTTTTATCATCAATATCTTTTAATACAGCTAGTGGCATACCTCCATATTGCATATATTCATAAAGGGAATCTGTTTTTGATCCTCCCTTGTATTCATAGAATTCAGCAAACGATAAAGGATATAGAGATATATTTGTGGCTTTATCTCTAAATTCTGTGATGATATCCGAAGATAACATTTTTGAATTACTACCAGTGACGTATAAATCAATATTCTTTTCTCTAGATAACCCTAGAATAGTCTCTACGAAAGATATAACATTCTTGTCATCCTTCTTAGCTAAAATGATTTTCCCATTAGTGAATGCTGGATTAATGACGGATGTTACAAGTTGAATTTCATCAATAAATACATAACAATCTTTTTTACCATTACAGAATTCTCTTACATATTTTCCTAATTCAATAGGATTACGATACGTAATATTTATATCATTATCTAGTTCGATTATTAGTATATTATTTTCATTAATTCCATTTTCTTTTAAATAGTTAACGAAGATTTCTTTAATTAAGAAAGATTTTCCACATCTTCGTATTCCTGTTATAACTTTTGGAAATCCATTATTTTTGCTTCTAATCAGTTGATTTAAATAGATATCTCTTTTTATCATAAAACCTCTTTTTTGGTAGAATTCTACCTTTTTTTCGATTTAAGTATAACACTGTAATATATAGTATGGCAAAAGATTGCGATTCTTTAACCAAAATCTTTTTAGTAATACATTAATCAAAGAATATTCCAACCTACAAAATCTCTTTGGAAAGGACAATTATGGAATGGTTCTTACTTCTGTAAAACCATAGGTTCTATGTCAGAAGAGAACATTCTCCGTTACTGTATCACAGGATTCAGATGGTAAATATTATGTATCTGTACTCTTTGAGTATGATACGCCCATAAACACTTACGTGGCTGACAGAACTAATGCTATCGGGTTAGACTACGCTTCTGATAGTTTGTATGTAGATAACAACGGTAACATAGGTACTAACCATAAATACTACCGTGAAAGCCATGATAAGCTTGCTAAAGCACAACGTAAGTTATCACGTATGCAAGGTTCTAAGAAACATGAAGCTAAATCATCTAACTACATAAAGCAATTATATAAAGTGAACAAAATA
>JAFRCV010000017.1 GCA_017404205.1 Erysipelotrichaceae bacterium | reverse complement strand
TATTAAGAATTATGTTTTCTACTTTAATGCTTGAATATTTGGTTTTGAGTTTTTCATTTTCAGTTTTTATGTTAACGAATTTGGTTTTGAGGTTTTCATTTTCAATGATTAATTTTGAATGTTTGTCTCTGATTAAATCATTTTCATGCTTTAAGTCGTTAATGTTATCTTTATGCAAAGTATTAAATTTATTTTCCATTTCAGCTAATTCATTATTCCTTTGAGCAAGTTCAGCTTTTAAATTTTCAATTTCACTTTGAAACTCTAAAGCAGATGGGTTTAAATTTTCTTCTAGTTGTTTTTCCAATTTTTTCACTTCCTCAATATATAAATAATTAACTATCTTTAATACCTGGTTTTCTTCCTCTATACTTTTAAAATTTTCAATTTCGGATTGAGGTATGATTAATACTTCTTCTTTATTTTCGTAGATATCCTCATTTTTCGGTACTGTGATTTGGATTTGCTCTGTTGTGTACTTTTTCCTCTCACCGTTTTTTAGAGTTCTATTATACTCCCGTGAATATTTCTTTACAATACCTTTACCTACTTTCATATTCAAATCTCATTTTTATGATATGTTTTTTTATAATTATAAATCTTATCCTATTTCAAGATTGAAGTGACATCATAATCTTATTGAATTTAGACAATATTTTATTCATTTTCATTTTTTCAGATTTTTTTCATTAAATGTAAAAATTTTTAAGTCTGAAATACTATACTATATTTGTATAAATTTTTGTATGGCAGTGATAATCTCTAGTGTATTGTTGCTGTATAAATTTTTATGGTGGTGATAAGACTAGTTAAATGATTAAAGTTGCTGTATAAATTTTTATATATTAATTGTGGGGGTAAAAAAATATTAAAAAACTATTAGCTCCACTTATAATTATTAGCGTTTTGCTTATAGTAAGTATAAGCGGAGTTTATGCAGAAGATATAGATGTCGAGTCATCAGTCGTGACCGAAAGTCCGATTTCTGCTGATGTTGATACAAGTTTATCTTCCTGTAATGCTTTTAATGACGATTTATCTAATATTTATGAACCTTCGGATTCATCTAATTCATATGGATCATTTGATTCGTATGGTTATTTTGGATCTTCGGATGTACCTCAAATTAATGAAAAAATTGGTTATACCCTTCTTAATTCATACGGCTATTATGAATCATACAACGGTAAGGTAATTGATGTTGAGTATAATAATATAGATTCATTTGAATCTGTGGATGTGCCTGTTGTCGATGTTGATTACTCCTTTGGTGGTACACTTGGCTTTTGTGAATTTGTTGATGGAACTGTAACTGATATTGATGTTGATTATGTAGATGTTAATTATGGCGCATTGAAAATGCCTATGATTGATGTGTATGATGAGGAAGGTGAATTAAATCAAGCAATTAAGATTGTTGATGATAATGTTATTATAAATAATTATAATAGTTTTTCTAGAAATATTTTAGAAAATATTCCTGTTTCGACTAAAGAAAATTTAAATCAACGCGCCAGTGTTGATATAAATGTTGTCGACACGATTATATCTGAAGTTACTGATGATATGGGAACTTCTGAAAGTTATAAATTAATTAGAGATGTAACTCAAGCAGATAATTTACTTAAATTTGAAAATGTTGATGCTATTTTAGCTATAGATGTGTCTAGCGTACCAATGGCTAGTGAGCCGGTATTCGATGGTATTTTAAGGGCATCTGAATATATTTCTAATGTGGAAGAGGTATATTTCGGAACTTTATCTCAGGAGGATAATGAAATACTTTTAAAATCTATTGGTTCTGAAAACACATTATTGTTCGCAGGTATAGCTAATTGGTATTCTGATGTAACATTTGAAAAGCTACAAAATTTAGCGAATCATGGACAAATCTGTGAAGATATCCTTGATGGTTGCACAGTTACTAAAGCATTACTCCAATATTATCCGCTAACTAATGAATTATATATCTATAAACTTAGTAGCGATGAAGATGAACATAATCATGTAATTAATGATACTAACTCTCATGGTTTGGATTATGCATATGGGAAACACGTAGATGTGATCTATAAAGATATGCCTAATTTAATGGTCTTAACTTCCTATGGAGTTGTTTTTATTGAAAAACAATTATCCGCAGGTTCTTGGGACAGTTTAAATGATGTTCTAGGGGCTAGAATATCAAGCGAAACTTTATTGCCGGATCATAAAGCAATATGGACTCCATTATTGTTGTTAAAACAACAAGATTTGCAAAAATCGGTTTTAGACAGTCATGCTGATGATAACGGGAAATTTAAAAAAATAAATGCTACAAATAAAATGGATAATGATAATACGAACGGTTCTAATTCAAGCAATAAATCCCATAACGGTAAAGTTTACCAATGTTATAAGGAATGGCTTAATTGGGGACATTCAGGTCATTGTTGTCATTATGCAAGTGCTAATGTGGCTGCTTCCAGCAGTTCAGTTCAATTAGATAACATTAATATGAATTCAACTGGTAATTCAACTAAGAATTCAAAAAAGAATTCAACCAATAATTCTACTAATGTTACTAATGGAGGTATGAAGAAAAGTATCGGATCTCCGAAAACTAACGTGGAGGAAGCCGAACCGACATATACCTTGATATATGCGATCATTGGTATTGCAATTGTTTGTTATTTATTTAACTCAAGTTATATGAGACGTGATGACTAAAACTTTAAAGGATTATTAACTTTTTAAGTTATTAATCTTCTTTTTTATTTTTTTTATTTTCAAAAAATTTTTTAATAATTGTATTACAAACTATTTTTTATGAAAGTTTTTGGTATTTGTGCTAGTCCTAGAAATAACACTACAGAGCACGTTTTGAAAAATGCTTTAAGTCAGCTTGAGGAAGATGGTTTTGAATGTGAAATATTCACTTGTCAAGCAAAATCCATTAAACCTTGTATGCATTGTGACTATTGTTTGGAAAATAAAAGATGCATAATAGAAGATGACATGGTTGAGGTTTATAGAGGCCTTCAAGAAGCTGATGGCATTATTTTAGCCACTCCAATTCAAAGTGGAGGAATAAGCAGTAATTTGTCTGCCATAATGGATAGGACAAGGGCATTGGAGGCAATAGACTACAATTTGCTTCGAGGAAAAATAGGCATGAGCATTGCCGTTGGGGGCGATAGGACCGGCGGTCAGGACTTTGCTCATTTAAAAAATATAACCTACTTCATGATACACGGCATAATTCCGGTAAGTGGGGGACCGTTTGGTTCTAATTTAGTGGCTTCATTCTGGTCCACTGATTCGTTAGAGGACAGTATAGAGGACAATTATGGTTGGGAGTCATTGGATAGGACTTTAATTGAATTTAAAAATTTCTTAAATAAATATATTTAAATATTAAAATCAATTTATATTAATAATAACTAATTTTTAAAGGTATATTATGGCAAATAAGTTAGTAAGAGGCAGTTTGATAATTTTTATTGGTAATATAATTTTCCGTATTGGAGGTTATTTGTACCGTTTTTTAATGGCTACATTGTTGGGTCCTGTTAATAATGGTATTTTAGGGACTACAATGTCAGTTCAGGGGATTTTTCAAACTTTATCCTCTGGTGGCCTTCCTCCTGCTATATCTAAATATATTGCAGAATATGAGGCTGTTGAAGACCATAACATGGCCCGGCAGACAATTTATACTGCACTAAAAATTATGGTTTTCCTGGGTTTGTTTTTAGGATTCTTAATGATTTTTGTCATAGCTCCGTTATTAGCTAATAATTTTATGGGCAAACCGGAAGTTATGGTTCCATTACAGATTATTGGTTTGATTACTCCTTTCAGTGTTGTTTTAGGCGCATTTAGAGGCGCATTTCAAGGAGTATATAAGATGGAATATATTGTTTATACTCGTGCTATCGAGCAGTTAGCAATGATTTTATTTGCGACAGGATTTGTTATAATAGGATTTTCTGTTGTTGGTGCTCTATGGGGTACGGTTATTGGTTATGCTCTTGCAGCAGTTTCTTCCGTTTTAATATTCAAGTTCTACATGCCAAAATATATACCTAAAGCTAGTGATGATTTTGAATTTCCATTGCGTGATGAGTTAAAGTTAGGTTTGATGTTAGTGAAATTTTCCATTCCGGTTATTATTACAGCAATTGCCGAAATGCTCATTTATAATATTTGTACTCTTATCATGGGTAGATTTTTAACATTGGAAAGCATTGGTTTTTTCACAGCAGCAGACCCTATTGCTAGGTTGCCTTTAATGATTTCCATTTCTGTTGCAACTACAATTTTACCGGCTTCTTCCGAGGCTTTTAAACTTAAGGATATTTCTGCACTTCAAAAATATGTCGGCGAATCTTATAAGATTTCATTATTGTTCGTAGTTCCAATGTGTATCGGACTGGCCTTATTTTCAGCACCTATTTTAAGATTACTTTATTTCAAGATTCCTGCATACGTTGCTGGGGCTTCTGCTTTAGCAATATTGTCCATTGGAATGACTTTTTATTCAATATTTGCCATATCTACTAGTATTATTCAAGGTATTGGAAATCCTAGAATTCCAATGTATATTTTAGTATTCGGATCCATTGTAACTGGTGTTCTTTGCTGGATATTTGCACCGATTTTAGGAATTGCCGGTGGTGCGGCGGCTACAACTATCGCTTGTTTTTTAATGATGGTTCCATGCATCTACTTTGTATTCAAACTGACTGAAACAAAAGCTCCAAAAGTTCCAGTTCTAAAAATATTGTCTGCAACTACAATCATGGGCATAGTCGGACTTCTAATCCCAAAAACAACATTATGGCTATTTCCGGGAATATTTATATGCATGATTGTCTATTTCTTTGCATTGATTTTTGTTAAATTTTTCACAGAAGAGGATATCGTGACCTTAAGGGAATATGGTACTAAGTTAGGTCCTTTGTCTAAAATAGTCAATAAACTATTAAATTTTGTTGAGAAAATTGAATTTAGAAATAAATAATGAAAAGGTTATTATATATAAACTACATATAATTATCATATTATATGATTGGGGGATTATATAATGGCTGATGTGAGTGCAGGTGTTGAATATAAAATCAATGTAGATGGCAATTCTTTCTTGCTAGACAGTAAGAAATACCAGTTATTGGAATACATTTTAGACACTGGTTCTTTGACTGAAGCGGCAAAATCTATCAGTGTTTCCTATAGAACCGCCTTAAACTACATTGAAAAAATAGAATCAACACTTAATGTAAAAATTGTAAATACAACAAAAGGTGGAAAAGGTGGGGGTGGTGGAACTACCCTTACAGAAGAAGGATATTCTATTTTAAAAGAATGCAAGAAAATTAACGCAATTATGGAACTCCATAAGGATGTTAATGAAATAGAAGCAGAGATTGTAGATATTAATAAGGTTAAAGGCGTCATGACAATTAAGATGGAAGACTTCCAGATTAATGCTCCTTTAAACAGAAAATATGAAATTGGAGATAAGATATTAGCATTAATCAGTTATGATAATATCTTTTTAATGTTGGAACCACAAACTTCTAGCATCCGTAATATTCTCAAAGGTCAAATTGTTGAAATGAGACTTGAAAATGAGATTATTCGCGTTAAAGTTAATGTTGGTGGAGTTGTACTATGTTCCGATATCACCGTCTCCGCCGAAAAAGAATTAAATCTTAACATTGGAAAAGAAGTGTATATAGGATTTAAAGCAATGTCTGTTGCTACTTTAAAATTATAAGGTGATTGCATGTTACAAATTTTAGTCGATGAGGATCAATGTATCGCATGTGGAAATTGTGAGGAGATTTGTCCGAAAGCCGCTAAAATTTGGAAAATTACAGATGTTGCACATATATTGGATTTAAGATATTGTCATGTTTGTACATTATGTGCAATGGAATGCCCTACAGATTGTATTAAAATTATACGTCCTGGTGAAGAAGCATAAATGCTTGAAACTAAAATCAATTTAAAGATAGGTTAGATTATGACTAGAAGTTCAAATGTTTCAAGAAAAACATCCGAAACAGAAATTGATATAAAAATGAATCTAGATGGCAATGGAAATTATAATATTTCCACTGGTGTAAACTTTTTTAATCACATGTTGGAATCTTTCTCAAAGCATAGTATGATTGATTTGGACATTCAAGCTAGTGGTGACATTGAAATAGATGACCACCATACAATTGAAGATGTTGGAATATTACTTGGTGAAGCTTTCAGCGAAGCTATTGGCGATAAAAAAGGAATTAAAAGAATGGCACATGCCATTGTTCCTATGGATGAATCAGTAGCCACTGTAGCTATTGATATTGGCGGTCGCAGCTATTGTAATATGAATCTTGATTTCAATAATGAAAAGATTGGGGACATGACATCCGATATAGTGATTCACTTTTTTGAATCTTTTGCAGGCAGTGCTAAAATAAATATTTATGGTACTGTTGAGGGGGCAAATGATCATCACAAGGCTGAAGCTGTTTTTAAAGCGTTTGCTAAATCTTTAAAAGAAGCCGTTAAAATAGAACATGATCAAATTCCTTCTACAAAAGGAGTATTATAAACCTATAATACTTTTTCTTTTTTTTAAATTTTCATTAAATTGTCTATATTCAAAAATAGTCTTTTTTCGATGGTTTGGTATTAAAAAATAAAAAAATAAAGTAGTAAATAATACTACTTATTGTGGTTTTGAGATTAAGTCAGTTTTACAACCTGGGTTACCTTCTTTCATGTGAGGGGTTCTTAAAACTGTGTCGTTTGCTTTTTCGATTTCTCTTGCTTCTTGTGCTAATTTAGCAGCGCATGCAGCAATTTCGTGAGCAGCAGCTACTAATGGGATGAAGTTTTCGAAACCTTTAGTCATGAAACAACCTTTCATGTCTAAGTTAGCAACGGATCCTGCCATTTCGTAAGCAGCAATAGCTTTTGCTTTTGCGTATGGGTTTGCAAATCCACCAGCTTCTGCAGCTTTTTCAGCAGTAATGATGAGTTTAGGTAATTCGATTTCACCTGCTTCTGCTTGTTCAATAACAGTGTCGATAGTTTTTTGAACTAATCTTAAAGCACCGGTTTCTGCGAGTACTTTTAAGATGTCGGAGTTGAAGATAGCCATTTCAGTTGGGTCTAACCATTCTCTTTTTGCACCAATCATAGGGTCAGACATTACAATGATGTAACCTAATCCTTGTTCGTCCATTTCGTCTTTCTTACCTTTACCAGGTGCGTCACCAATGATAATAGCAGGAATGTCTTTTGCAGATAATAATTCTCTTGCTTTAGCAGGACCAGGTGCTCCTGGGTTTGGTGAAATGAATATTGCAAAATCAGGTCCAAATGCGTCTATTTTAGGGACAACATCTTCTACTTGTTCTGGGTTCATTTTTGCTCCAGATCCAAATACTCTTACATCAATATTTGGTCTGTCTGCTCTTTCGTCTAACAACAAATCGATAAC
>JAFRCV010000016.1 GCA_017404205.1 Erysipelotrichaceae bacterium | reverse complement strand
TATTGTCTATCAATATTTTGATTCTTTGTTGAAACTCTTATATATCCATAAATCACAATAATCATCCTCCTTAATAATTAATTAAGATAATTATCATTTAGAAAAAGAAAAGGTATCAAAATGTATACATTTTGATACCTCAACCATTTGACTAAAATATACCATAAATTAGCCATAAATTACACTTAAATCTAATAATTCGTTCTAGAATTACGCAATTTAATAATTCTTTTTATATTCCAATAATCTATACAATTTGATACTTCAAGACCTCACTAATCAAAAAATGGAGGTCTCATATGATTGATTATCAAAGGGCAGTAAAAGGCTTAAGAAATAAGTTAATTATGACACAAGCAGAATTTGCAAATATGCTTGGTGTCTCTTTTACTTCAATCAATAGATGGGAAAACGGTCTTAATAGGCTAACTACAATAGCACGTAAACAAATCGTCGAGCTATGTAAAGAAAACAATATCGAATTGAAAGAGGTTAAAGAAAAATGCGTTATTTAGGGAATAAAGAATCAATTGTAAATGAAATTGTTAATCTTTTAAATAAAAAGAATCTTCTTAACAATCGTTATACTTTCTTTGATGCCTTTTGTGGCACAGGTACAGTATCTGATGCTATAAAAAATTATTTTGATATTATACTAAATGATAATTTGTTATTAGCAACTACATTTTCTAAAGGCAGAATAATCAGCCAATTGTGTAATTTTGTTGGTTTGAGATTAGACCCTTTTGAATATTTCAATAATAATAATGAAACTAGAATAGGATTCTTTTCACAAAATTATGCTCCATCGCTATCTGGGAGAATGTATTTTAGTGATTATAATGCAGGAAGAATTGATTATTTTAGGGAGCAAATAGAAGCATGGAAGAATAATGATTTAATAACAATTGATGAATATTCTTATTTGCTAGGGTGTTTATTAGAATCCGTATCTAAAGTTGCAAATGTTGCAGGGGTCTATGGTGCTTACTTGAAATCATGGGACCCTAGAGCGATTAAAGAAATTGTTTTTTTAAAAATCGAAACAACGAACAGTGATAATGCACCAGTAATTTTGAAAACATATAATAGCAATTTAAATGAAATTATAAATGATGTAGATTGTGATATTTTATACCTTGACCCTCCATATACAAAAAATAAGTATTCTGTGCAATATCACTTGTTAGAAACTTTAGTAAGGAATGATAATCCACAAATTAAAGGAATAACTGGTGGCAGGCATTTTAATGGGTTATCTGATAATTGGTCTAAAAAATATTATGTTGAGGTTGAGTTTGAAAAAGTAGTAAAAAACACAAGAGCAAAACATATATTGATGAGTTATAGTTCTGACGGAATTATGTCAAAAGATTATATTTCCAATATTTTAAAAAGATATGGAAAACCTGAAACCTTTGAGTTGCTAGAAATAAATTATAAAAAATATAGGAATTATAAGACAAAGTCAACTAATGAACATTATGAATATATATTTTATATTGAGAAGAAACCATTAGATAAAGTTGAGTACTGTTGCCCTTTAAATTATATGGGTGGAAAAACAAATGTAGTTGAACACATAAAGCCAGAGCTAAACAAAAAACATACATTAATTGATTTGATGGCTGGTGGATTTAATGTTGGTATAAACGGATTCGGATTTAATTCTTATATTTATAATGACATTAATTTTTTAGTTAAAAGCTTGGTTGAAATGTTTAAAACTTCGGATACAGTTATTTTGCTAAAGAAGGTAGATGCAATTATAAATAAATATGGATTAACAAAACATGGGCAAAAAAACTATATAGCTTATCGAAATGAGTATAACAACACTCTTCAATATGAAGAGGATAAATTTATCTATTTATTTACCTTAATACTATATGGCTTTCAGCAGCAAATAAGGTTTAATTCTAAATATGAATTTAATAATCCTATTGGTGAAAGTGGATATAACGAAAGTATAAAGGAAAAAATTGTAACTTTTTCTTCAAGATTAAAAGAACTAAACGTGTCATTTCAATCTAAAGATTTTTCAGAGTTTATAGATTTAATTGATGAGGATTGTCTTGTATATATCGACCCTCCCTATTTAATAACATTAGGCAGTTATAACGATGGTAAAAGGGGATTCAATGGATGGAATGACGCTGAGGAAAAGAGATTAATTGCTTTTTTAGATGCAATAAAAATTAAAAGGTGCAAAATACTAATTTCAAACATTTTAAATTATAAAGAAAAAGAAAATAGACATTTAAAAGAATGGATTATCAAAAGCAACGCAAAAATTAAAAAAATCAAAATACGTGGTAGAGAGGAAGTCCTTGTGATATATGAATAAACCAAAATTTATAATAAATAGAATAGGTGCTCAGGATAGAATGCCTACTGTCGACACATATTTAACAAACACAATATTAGATGATATCTCATATAGGATTTTAAAAAGCACTGATTACGATGTTGAGTGGAGAGAATATAGGATAGTTGGAAGAATGATAAAATTGATTGATGGAAATGATATTCATTATATAGCTCTTTCAGCAAATGGAGAATTAACAGCTAGAAATTCACAATTGCAATCTGTTCCTACTGCGTTATCTCAATATCTTGCTGAGCAAAAGAATTCGAAAGACGGTAAAAATCGAAAGTTTTACTTCTATTTTTTACCACAACACGGGAATAATCAAACTGACTATTTAAAATTCATGTATAGACTAATGGTTACTACTGGAGTAATATTTTTAAATAGAGAATTTGGTCTCCCTCATTTTACTCCACTAGCATTTTCTTCTGTAAAAGATTTAATAAGAAGTAGAAACGATTTGAGATCTAGAAATAGCGGAAATAAGTCTACATACGTTACTGATGAAGGAACTTGTTATCATATTTATGGAAAGACGTTTGGCGCAAATCAAAAAGAAACATCGCTATTTTGCATTTCAATTTCTGCAATAACTGATAAGCCTGTCAAACTATATCAAATAATTGATAATGATTCTGAAAAAATAAGTGATAATGACGTTGAAGCAATAAAAATATATTCAACGAATAATTCTAAATATTCATTTGAGATAATGGATGATACGCTTGAATTTGATGATGGAGATAGCGACACAGTAAAAGATAAATTGCGTAGTCCTAAATTCATATATAACTTATTAAGTAAGTTTGACGGCGAGAAAAAGTGTGTGCTATGTGGATGCAAAATTGAGGAAGTGGTGCAAGCTGCTCATATTTATCCTATTGCATCTATCAGAAAACGTAGTGATTTAACATTTGACAGAAAGTTTGAACTTGCAACTGATGGGGACAATGGCATTTGGCTATGTGAAAATCATCATAAACTTTTTGATAGAGGACTTATTTGGTTTGAAGAAGGAAAAATATGTATTTCAGATGAACTAGAAGACGAAAATATTGTTTTTGTGAAGCAAATAACTACAATTGATACCATTGAGCCACAATATATAAATGATAAAATGCTGGCATATTTTGATTTGCGTACTGGTACAATACCTAGATTGGCTGTATAGTAAATTAGCGCCAGAGATAACATCAAAGGCGTTTTTTATATCATGCTAGTATCTTTGTTAAACAAGTTATAAACAAATAGTTTTTAAAAAAGAAGTAAAAAAGTGGTTCTAATGAACCACTTTTGTAGATATTGAATAATCATTATTATTGTCTACATCGACAACAATATCTTTAGCATCAGGATTAGCGATAATAAATCTAGCTAATCTTGATTCAATTTCTCTTTGAATATGACGTTTCATTGGCCTAGCTCCAAATTGAGGATCGAAGCCTTCTTCAGAAATCTTAGTTAAAGCTTTTTCACTTATACTTAATTCAATATCATTCTCTTTTAAACGATCTTTTAATTGTCCAATAAATTTATTAGCTATATCTTTAATTACATTTTTATTTAATGGATTAAAGATGATTATTTCATCTATACGATTGACAAATTCTGGTTTAAAAGTGGCTTTAACGATTGTTTCATATTCTTTGGCCTTCTTTTCTTTATCTTCTTCAAAGGCATATTCACTTCCTAAATTAGAAGTCATAATAATAACCGTATTCTTAAAATCAACAGTTACACCTTTAGAATCGGTGATACGACCATCATCTAATATTTGAAGTAAGATATTAAAGACATCAGGATGAGCTTTTTCAATCTCATCAAGTAAGACGATTGAATAAGGCTTTCTTCTTACAGCTTCCGTTAATTGTCCACCTTCTTCATATCCAACATATCCAGGAGGAGCACCTATAAGTCTAGACACGGAGAACTTCTCCATATATTCAGACATATCAATACGCACAATCTTATTTTCATCATCAAATAGTTGTTCAGCTAAAGCTTTAGCGACTTCTGTTTTACCAACTCCTGTTGGACCTAAGAATAAGAATGAGCCAATTGGCCTATTAATATCACCAATATTCGCTTTATTTCTTAATATCGCATTGCTTACTAAATCAAGAGCTTCATCTTGGCCCATAACTCTTTTAGCTAAGATTTCATCAAGTTTTAATAACTTTTCTCTTTCACTCTTTAATAATTTAGTTACTTCAATGTGTGTCCATTTAGAAACAACTGCTGCGATGCTTTCTTCATCAACTACTTCTTTAAGCATTCTTTCTTCAGTTTCTGTTTTTGAATTTTGAAGTTTCTTTTCAAGTGAAGGAATAATGCCATATTTTAATTCTGATGCACGATTTAAATCACCTTCTTTATCTGCGCTGGCGTATTCTAAACGTGCTTTTTCAAGATTCTCTTTTACTTCTTTTGTTTCATTTAAAGAAGCTTTTTCTTTTAGCCATTGTTGATGAAGTTCATTAAATCTAGAAGTAATATTCTTTAAGTCTGCTTGTAAATCTTCTAATCTTCTTAAGGCTTTTTCATCATCTTTTTCTTTTTTCAAAGATACTTCTTCAATTTCTAATTGCTTCTTACGATGCTCTAGTTCATATAATTCATTAGGCATAGAATCCATATCAACTCTTGTTGCAGCACAAGCTTCATCAATTAAATCAATAGCTTTATCTGGTAAGAAACGATCGGTAATATAACGATTAGATAGTGTAGCTGCAGCTATAATAGCTTCATCTTTAATTGTTACGCCATGATGGGCTTCGAAACGGTCTTTCAATCCTCTTAAAATAGATATTGTTTCTTCAACCCCTGGTTCATCAACAATAACTTTTTGGAATCTTCTTTCTAATGCGGCATCTTTTTCTATATATTGGCGATACTCATCATAAGTAGTTGCACCAATACATTTTAATTCTCCACGTGCAAGCATTGGTTTTAATAGATTTGCAGCATCCATTGCACCATCTGTTTTGCCAGCACCTACAAGATTATGGATTTCATCGATGAAAAGAATGATTTGGCCTTCTTTATCTTTGATTTCTTTTAATACTGATTTAAGTCTCTCTTCAAATTCAACACGATATTTAGCACCAGCAATTAAAGCACCCATATCGAGTTCATATAAATCTTTATCTTTTAAGCTAATTGGAACATCGCCATTAAATATACGCCACGCAAGTCCTTCAACTATAGCTGTTTTACCAACACCTGGCTCACCAATTAAAACTGGATTGTTCTTTGTTTTCCTTGATAAGATTTCAATTACTCTTCTTATTTCATCATCTCTGCCAATTACTGGATCTACTTTCCCTTGTTTAACATCAACCACAAGATTTCTTCCATATTTTTCAAGTGGATTTAAATTATTTTCATCACTTTGATTATTGATATTTTTACCCTTCATCTCATTCACCACCTTCAACAAATCATTTTTACTAAAATTAATTAGTTTATGAATATTCTTTGAGAAACTTGATTCATTAAATAAGACAGATACAAAATAATCTAAGGCACTTAAATAACGATCACCATTCTCTTTAGATTTGCGTAAACTCTCATTATAAGCTTCCACAACATAACGATTAATACTTGGATCACTATTGGAATTATTACTTGGAAGTTTTTCAATACATTCATTTGTATAATTCAATAATGAATTAGTGTTGGTATTAAGTTTATTTAAAATGCTTATTACATCATTATCATCTAAGAAAGCTTTAAACAAATGTTCTAGTGTTAATTCAGGATTACCGTTGTCTTTACATATTGTCAAAGCTTTAATGAGAATGTTTTGTAGCTTTTCCGTCATTGTTTCAAAATTCATAGTGACTCCTTTCTAGCACTCATAATTATTAAGTGCTAATAATAAATCTTTTTAAAGTAAGGATTACTCCTTACTTAAATGCTTTTTTAAATTTATCAAATACTGATTCTTTAGAACCCTTAGCTTTTAGTTTTTGATAAAGTTCTTTTTCTTCTTTGTTTAATTTAGTAGGTATTTCGACTCTAAGTTCAACATATTGATCGCCAATGTCGTTACTTCTTAGATTCTTAACACCATATCCTTTAAGTCTTAATCTTTGTCCTGGCTGACTACCTGCAGGAATAGTAAGCGTTACATCACCATTACATGTAGGTACATCAACTTTACAGCCAAGTGTAGCATCAACTACTGAAATAGGAACAGTTATATAAATGTCGTTGCCTTCTCTTTGGAAGAATTTGTGATCCTTGACATTTATTTCAATATAAAGATCACCATTAGGACCACCATTATATCCTCTTTCGCCATAACCACTAATTCTTACTTGTTGGCCTGTTGATATACCTGCTGGTATTTTAACTTCAACATTTTCTTTTTTATTGATATAGCCTTCGCCATTACAATTAGGACATTTATTTAAAATTGTCTTACCAGTGCCTCTGCAATCTGGACAATCGACAACTGATTGCATGATGCCAAAAGCTGTTCTTTGTTGTCGTGTGACTTTTCCTTTGCCATTACATGTACTACATGTTTTTATATCATTTTTACTTTTTGCACCAGTTCCATCACATTTTTCACATTTTTTGTCAACATTAATAGTGATTGTTTTACTAACACCTTTAACTGCCTCTAAAAATTCAATGCTGATTTGAATATAACGATTATCACCTTTAATTGGCGCATTAGAGCGAGCGCTTCTTGAACCACCAAAGCCAAAATTGCTAAAGCCGCCCATGCCACCCATGAAACTTTCAAAGATGTCATTTAAGTCACCAAAGCCACCACTAGAGAAGCCTTCAAATCCGCCCATACCGCCATTTTCAAGACCCGCATGACCATATTGATCATAGATTTGTTTCTTTTGTGGATCCGATAATACTTCATAGGCTTCATTAATTTCTTTAAATTTTTCTTCAGCACCAGGATCTTTATTTATATCAGGATGATATTTTTTGGCTAACTTACGATAGCTTTTTTTAATATCTTCACTGCTTGCGTTTTTAGATAATTCTAGTACCTCATAATAATCTCTTTTAGCCATTAAATACCTCCAAATAGACAAGTCCTAGTTTTCTAGGACTTGTGAATATTAGTTTTTAGCTTCAAAATCTGCATCAACTACATCATCATTAGGATTTCCTTGATTTGGATTTTGTCCTTGAGCTTGTTGTTGATACATAGCTTCAGCCATTGTTTGAGCAGCTTTTTCTAATTCATCAAGCTTGCTCTTTAATGTTGCGTAATCATTTTCATCAATAGCTTTTTGTAATTGATCTCTTAAAGCTTTAACTTCATTCTTTTGTTGTTCAGTAACATTCTTATTATCTGATTCAAGTGTTTGATCAATTTGAGCGATGAATTGTTCAGCTTTGTTCTTTAATTCAATTTCTTCTTTTCTCTTTTCATCTGCTTCTTTATTTTCTTCAGCTTCTTTCATCATTCTATCGATTTCTTCATCTGATAAACCGTTAGGATTTGAAATTGTAATATCTTGGCTCTTATTTGTAGCCTTATCAGTAGCTGATACATGGACGATACCATTAACATCAATATCAAATTTAACTTCAATTTGTGGAACGCCACGTCTTGCTGGTGCAATACCTGATAATTGGAAATTACCAAGTGTCTTATTATCAGCAGCCATTGGTCTTTCACCTTGTAATACATGGATATCAACAGCTGGTTGATTATCAGCAGCAGTTGAGAAGATTTGTGATTTAGATGTTGGGATAGTTGTATTTCTTGGAATCAATACAGTCATAACGCCACCTAATGTTTCAATACCCAATGATAGAGGTGTAACATCAAGTAGCAATACATCATGAGGATTTTCACCACCTAGAATACCGCCTTGAATAGCAGCACCCATCGCAACAACTTCATCTGGGTTTACAGATTTATTTGGTTCTTTACCTAATTCTCTTTTTACAGCTTCTTGAACTGCAGGAATTCTTGTAGAACCACCAACCAATAATACTTGATCAATCTCACTAGTAGATAAGCCAGAATCTTTTAATGCTTGTCTAACTGGTCCAACAGTTCTATCAACTAAGTGTTTTGTCATCTTATCAAAATTGGCTCTTGTTAAATCAGCTTCAAAATGTAATGGACCTGATTCATCAGCAGAAACAAATGGTAAAGAAATATGTGTTTGAACAGTAGCACTTAAATCTTTCTTAGCTTTTTCAGCAGCTTCTTTTAATCTTTGAGTAGCCATTCTATCTTTTGATAAATCTATACCATGATGTTCTTTCTTAAACTCTTCAACCATCCAATTTACGATAACTTCATCAAAATCATCACCACCTAAATGGTTATCACCAGCAGTAGCTAAAACTTCAAATGTTCCATCAGCTAAATCTAGAATAGAAACATCAAATGTACCACCACCTAAGTCAAAGATTAAAACTTTTTGTTCAACATCAGTCTTATCAATACCAAACGCTAAAGCAGCAGCAGTTGGTTCGTTGATAATTCTTTCAACTTCAAGTCCAGCAATCTTGCCTGCATCTTTTGTAGCTTGTCTTTGTGCGTCATTAAAATATGCAGGAACAGTGATAACAGCTTTGTTTACTTTTTCGCCTAAATAATCTTCAGCATATTTCTTTAAGTATTGAAGAATCATAGCTGAAATTTCTTGTGGTGTATATTTCTTGCCAGCTGCTTCAACAGTTTCTTTTGAACCCATTAATCTCTTAATAGAAGAGATAGTATCTTTATTTGTTACAGCTTGTCTTTTTGCAGCTTCACCAACAACGATTTCACCATCTTTAAATGAAACTACAGATGGAGTTGTTCTATTTCCTTCAGGATTAGTGATGACTTTAGCTTCGCCACCTTCCATAACTGATACACAACTATTTGTTGTACCTAAATCAATACCGATAATTTTACTCATTTTATTTTCCTCCTAATTATTCGCTTATCTTCACAAGTGCAGCTCTTAACACTCGATCTTTTAACATATAACCTTTTTGTAATACTTCAATAACTGTATTTGGTTTTACTCCTTCTTTCTTTTCAACCATAATTGATTGTTGGAAATTAGGATCAAATTCTTTGTCTAAACATTCTATTTCGCTCACACCTTCATTCTTTAAAGATATTAATAATTGATCATAAATCATTTTTACACCTTTATAGAAAGCATCTTCCTTATCTTCTTTACTAGCTAATGCTCTTTCTAAATTATCAATTGCTGGTAACATCTCTAAGGCAAAGCTTTGAATACGATATTTTTTATTTGTTTGAGCTTCTGCTTCAAGTCTTTTTCTTAAGTTGTCCATATCCGCAAAGACTCTTGTATAATCGTTTTTTAATTGATCAATTTCTTTTTTTAATTTTTCAATTTCTTCATCTTTTGGATCAACTTTAATTTCTTCTTCAGGAGTCTTTGTGGCTTCTTCTTCTTTTATTTTTTCATTTTCCTTTTTATTCTTATGACTCATTTTGACCCCCTATTTATATAAATCTTCAATCTGTTTAGTAATAAAGTCTAGTAAGGAGATTACACGATTGTATTCCATTCTTCTAGGCCCTACAACCATTAATCTACCAATATCTGACTTATTTAGTTTTATCTCACTTGTAACTATTGCCATATCATCTTTCCAGAACAACTCTGTTCCTTTTGGTGTTAAGGCAACTACATCACTTACCTCTCTATTATCGACAACTTCTCTAATTGTTTCTGGATTATCGAATACTTTGATCAGATTTTTTAATTTTTCAACATCAGAATATTCTGGTTGATACATCAATTTACTTGTTCCAGAGAAATATAGTCGATCACTCGCAAATCTTGTGAAAGCACCAATGAAAGCATTAAATAACATTTCATGTCTTTTTACACTTTGTACAATAATTGGCTTTATTGATTCTAATTTTTCTTTTAATTCACTGATTGGTGTTCCTTTTAATCTTTCATTCAAGATATCAGCACATGTTTTAATATCATCGCTTGTTACTTCATCTTGAAAATTGAAAGTTTTGTTTTCTGTATGACCAGTATTTGTCACAAAGACACATACAGCTGTTTTAGAATCAAGTGGAAATACTGACAAGTGTTCAAGTGTTTGATTACTTGAATTTGGACCAAGTACACCACTTGTAAGATTAGTCATATCAGAAATCATCTTACAAGATTCTTTGACACAATCTTCAACATTCATACTAGAATCAGAGAATATATTAGTTAAAGCATATTTAACTTCTTCATCAATACTTTTATCTAATAAATTTTCACAATAATATTTATAGCCCTTATTAGAAGGAACTCTTCCTGCTGAAGTGTGTGGCTTTTCAATATAGCCTTCTTTTTCTAGAATTGCCATTTCATTTCTTATTGTTGCGCTTGAATAAGGCAATTTATATTTTTCTACAAGTGTTTTGGAAGCAACTGGTTCGGCTGTTTCAACGAATTCATCAACTATCGCTTTTAATATTTCAATCATTCTTTGTGATAACATATTTCCACCTCCTTAGCACTCTTTTTCTTCTACTGCTAATATATTAGCAATAAAATTAGCACTTGTCAACCAAAAGTGCTAATTTTTATCATAACTTTATTTTTTAAAGATTTATTTGCCAAAAACCAGTCTTATTTGACCCTCTTCTTTCAACGATATTTTCTTTTCTTAAATAGTCTAAAATCTTTCTTACATAAGATATACTAAACAAGCTATCATTAGAAAGTTTATTCAATGTTGAGTGAGGATCATCATTTATTAATTCAATTATCTTTTTTTGTGCTTTATTTAAGTATTCTAATTCACTAATGTCTTTTTGATTATTAAAATTACGATTAAAAGGAATGGTTACAACAATAAAGTTTTCACTAATATCAAAAGCTTGTCTGCCATAATTTGAAACAATTAATGGTATACCATGGCCAGTTTGTTCGACATATCCTAGCTGACCAAATATTTTTTGTAATTTAGTATTTACGGGTCTGCTGATGCCTCTAAAAAATTCATCTTGTGATAACCCATCTGGCAAACCACCAGTTGAAACAATTTCAATACGATTTGAATAAATATAAACAACAGGTGGATTTAGATTATTCCATTTTGTATGCAAACAAGCATTTTGCCAAGCTTCTTTAAAAGACAAAAAATCAAATAAACATTCTTCTTTTCTTTGATGGTGTCCTAGTTCTATTTTAGTTTCATTTATTGATTCAACATAATTTAAAACTTGGTCCATAGAAACAGGCAGCGATTTAAAACCATACTCATTTATTCTAATTATTTCATTTTTATTCTTGCCTTTAAAAACTACCACTTTAACTGAAAAGTCGTTTTTATCTGCTAAAAGTTCAGCCATTAGATTATATGAATTGCCAATTTTTAAGCCTAGGTTTTCTTCAAAGGTATCGTTATTAATACTAATATTCTTTTCTAAAAACAATAATTTTAATTGTTTAAATGATAGAGCTTTTTTGTTGCTTTTAATTTCAACAAGATTATCTCTATAACTACTATTTTTGATGAATGACTTTAATTGACTGGGAATCAATTCTTTATCTTCATCAGCACTTCTTACATAATATTTTCCATAAGCAGAATATGGAACGTCATTGCCATAAGCTATAACCTTTATGATATTTTTATTATCAATATAATCTATTGAAATTGTGGGAATAATCTGTGGCTTAATATGATTATAGATGGCGTTTGATATGTTGCGTAATGTATCGTTGCCAATTTCCTGTCCCACAACTGTTCCATCGTTTTTTATTCCAAAATAAAGATATGCTTCACCATGTTTGTTGAGCATTGAACTTAGCGAAATGATGCCTTCTTTTAACTCGCTTGTACTTTTTTTAAATTCAATAATTTCACTTTCCCTATCTAATATCATTTCTTCTTTTTCCATATATATTATATATTAACTACTATTTATTTGTCACTTTATTTGCTACTTTATTTGTCACTAGTAGTCTTCCTCCTCTTATATCTTTATTACTGTATTAGACAAAAAAACCTTCACGATTTAAAAAGGTCTCAAAGAGACCTAATCATTTCTTAATTTTTTAATCACTTCCTCAACAATTGGCTTAGGTATATATTTTGTAACATCTCCACCAAATGTCGCAATTTCTTTAATAATACTTGAAGATACAAATGATAATTCTGGCTTAGCTACTAATAGACATGTTTCTATTTTATTATTTAATGTCATATTAGTTGTCGCTTGAGCTAATTCATATTCATAATCAGTTAATGCCCTAATACCTCTAACTATCACATTACAGCCAAGCTTTTTAGCTAATTCAACAGTTAAACAATTATCACTTACAACTTTTACATTCTTTATATTCTTTGTGCATTTCTTAATGAATTTAATTCTTTCTTCTAAAGAGAATGCACATTTTTTATTTTGATTAAACATAATCGCAACATATACTTCATCAAATGTTTTAGCAGCTCTTTTAATAATATCTAAATGCCCTTCAGTGATTGGATCAAATGTTCCAGGATAAATAGCTTTAGTCATAATTTAACTCCTTTTTAAAGTAATGCAACTTTGTTATACCGTATTTTCTTTCTTTATATTTAATAAAATTAAAATATTTATCTTTTAAATCAAAATCTTTTTTTGTTTCAACAATAATAATGCCTTCATCATTTAAGTTGTTATATTTGTTAATTAAATCAAATAGATTATCATAATCATTAAAATCATATGGTGGGTCAAGGAAAATATAATCAAATCGATAATCAATTAATTTAAATAAACAATCTTGATATTCAAGATTATAGATTGTCGCATCTTCTTTTATTTTATTTAAATTTTCCTTAATTATCTTACATGCATCAATATTGTAATCATTAAAAAATACCTTATAAGCACCTCTAGAAATGGCTTCAATGCCTATTCCTCCACTACCCGCAAATAGATCAAGAAATTTTGTATCATGATAGATTTGTATAGAAGAAAATAAGGCCTCTTTCACCATATCTTTAGTAGGTCTAGTTGTATTAGCTTCAATTGTTTTCAAAGGTGTTCTTTTATATTTTCCCGCTATTATTCTCATTTTCTTTTTCTTTTCTTATATTATGAATTATTTCTCTTTCACAAAAACCAATAGCCATCATAAAGCCCACAACAGATGAACCGCCTCTAGATATCAACAATAATGGAACACCAGTTAGTGGAATAAAACCGCCAACACCGCCAACATTTAAAACAAAATGTAAGGCTAAATAAGCAAATGTGCCAACTAGAATCATTTTTGAAGCAACATTATTAAATTTTAATGAATGTTTAATTAAGCGCCAAAAAATCACACCATAGCCAATTAGAATTGGTAATAATCCAAATACAATTCCTAGTTCTTCAACAATGATTGGTAATATAAAGTCTGATGGTGAGTTAGGGAAATTCATATATTTGTGGATGGAATTGCCTAGTCCTACACCAAACCATCCACCTGTCGCAAATGATACAAGTCCCATTATTAAGTGATAGCCAGTATCATATTGATATGCGAACGGATTGGCAGCCGCTAAGAAACGTCCAGCCATATAACTATCAGAAAAATGTTCAAATAATTTTGTGCCAATTGGGCTTAGAACAAAGATAGCTCCAACGATTCCAAGAGCTAGTAATAATAGCATCACTTTACGATATTGATTTAATTCTTTATATGGAACAATAAGCAACATAATATATGAAATACCAGCTATAATAACAGCGCTACCTAAATCATGCTGATAGCTTAGTACAGTAATAAAATAAACACCTACTGCAACTACAAAATATAAAAAGCTTTTCTTAAAATCATTATATGGATTATAGCCAAAAAGCTTAGCACCTAAAATCATTACCATAACTTTCGCAAATTCTGATGGTTGAACTGTAAAAGTTCCAATCCAAATCCACGCATGAGCGCCATTAATAGCAGGGAAAGCTCTAGTCATTAATAATGAAAAAAGTATTACACCATATGCAAACCAAATATATTTAATGTCAAAAGATAATACCCTTTTATATCTAGAAATAAAGATAATAGTTATGATTCCTGCAATATAATATAAAAACTGTTTGCCAACTGTAGAAAAAACTACACTTTGATCGCCTGCTTTTAGACCCATTTCTGTTGAAATAATCATTATAGTGCCAAAGACATATAACAGTGTTATCGCAATGATTAGGTGTTTATCAATATATGCTGGAAAAATAGAGAATTTTCTTTTCTTTTTCATAAAATTATTCTATCACAGTAAAAAATTTATTATTTATAGACAAGTTCAAATTCTTCAAAAAAGATTGGCATGTCATAGGTAAAACTATATCCCTTTTCTTCACCTTCTTCTTTAAAGAAAGCTACATGATTTTTAATCCATGTATCTAAACATTCATCTTCACCTTCTAGTTTGGCTATCTCAAAAGTCATTTCTTTAAAAGTCATGATTCTTATTTTTTTAGTCTGTATAATACATGAAGCTTGTCCTTTAGAATCTAATACAATACTATAATCATTGATTTTGGGATATTTTTCTTCTTCTAAATAAGCTGAAGTAGTGGCTTTCTTTTTGCCATCTAAAACTAGTTTTAACAGTTCTTCTGCTTGTGAATCATTAATTCCAAATGAAAAAGCTTCAAAATATTTTAAATCTTGATTTAGATTATTATTCTTTAAAAAATCTTTCCAATAAGTTTCTATATCCATTAAATATCAAAATAAAATTTACTATATTCTGATTCCTTAGAATCAACGCCATATTCTAAATCATGCGCTTTTAATAAATCTCTTGAAAGAGATAATCCTATCCCACTACCAAGGTGAGCTCTTTTATGTTCTTTATCAACTTTATAATAACGATCCCAAACATTGGCTAAATCTTTTTTATTTATACCTAAACCATTATCATAAACATAGATGCGATATTTATCTTCATGTTTTTCACAACCTAAAATAATCTTTTTATTATCTTTATCATTATAGTTAATGGCATTATTAATAAAATTATAAAGAACTTGTTTAATACGCTTTTCATCAACACAAATTTCTTTATCTTCAATTGTCTTTAATTCAAAATCAATATTATGACTTTTACAGAAGCCTTCATATTGCTTATAAACTGAAGATAATAAATCATTTAAGCTTATGTTTTCTTTTACTAAATCAATTTTTCCACTTTCGCTTTTAGATAAATCTAATAAATCATCAACGAGTGTTGAAAGCCTCTTGGCTTCATCAATAATCACATTTATATTCTCTTCGTTATTTTCTTCTGGTAAATCTCTCATCATTTCTCCATAACCAACTATCATTGTAAGAGGAGTTCTTAAATCATGAGATACATTTCCAATTAGCTCTTTTTTCGCTTTGTCGGCTTTTTTAATTTCTTCATTAGCCATAGCTAAAGCGTTATTTAAGCTTTCTGTTTCTGAATTATCAGTAATTATCTTATTGCTGTCATAATTGCCACTTGGTAGTTGTTTAGCTTCATTCTCAATTTGTTTTATTGGTCTAATAATAAAATGTGAGATGCTCAAAGCTAAAACAATTGTAGCTAATACAACAATTAAAATAATAATCATAAATTGGTCTTTGATTGTATTTGTGGTAGCAGCTAAAGGAATAATGCCACTTGATACAAGAACTAAAACATCTTCATCATTGATTTCTTCCATTTGACCATAAATATAAATATCTTCGATATCCTTAGGCCCCATTTGGAATCGATAATCATCAAATAATTTTTCATTGCCATTTGAAGCAACTTCATTTGCGATTCTTAATAATTGATAATCAGTTAATTGTCCTAATGCACAAGCTTTATTATCACCATATCCTACAACGTTGATTGTTTCAGAAACAATACGCACACAAACTTCATTAGATATGGTTTCACTGTTTAAAACACTTCTTAAATCTTCATTATCTAAGTTTTCTACAATATTATGAGCAGTTTGTTTCATAGACGCTATTTTGTTGTTTTTATAAAAGTCATCTAATAATGTCGTTTGAAAAAAATATATTAATCCCAAGACTAAAATTATAAAAACCATTAGTATTAATAAAATTCTTAATCTTAAACTAGATTTCTTTTTCAAAACGATAACCAACCCCTCTTATTGTCGTAATATACTTTCCATATTCGCCAATATCTTTTCTTAATAATTTAATATGTGTATCAAGTGTACGATCATCAGAATCATAAGCATAACCCCATATCGTGCTAATAATTGATTCTCTAGTGATGGCTTTTCCTCTGTTTTTTACAAGGTATAACAATAATTCATATTCTTTGTTGGCTAAATCAACACGTTTTCCATCAACACTCAACATATGGGCATCGGTATCAATAATTAAACCATCGATTACTATTTTATCTTCAGCTTTATCTTGTCTTTTTAAAATTACCTTAACACGCATCATCAATTCTTTTAATGAAAATGGCTTTGTTACATAATCTTCACCACCAACATCAAAACCATAAATGCGATCATATTCTTCACCTAGAGCTGTTAAAAAGATGCAATGAACATCTTTAATTTCTTTCATTCTTTTTAATGTTTCAAAGCCATCCATTTCAGGCATCATTACATCTAAAATAACAACATCAAAATCATCTTTTTTAAATAATTCTAATGCTTCTTTACCATTACTAGCCAAAACAGTATCATAGCCTTCATGACTAGCATACTTTCCAATCATCTCTCTAATTTTTTCTTCATCATCAACTATTAATATCTTTGTCATATCTTAATTATAATATTCATATGTGAAATTAAACTGAAAATTTAAAAGAGATATTTGGCTTATTTTCTCTACTCTGCGACCAAAAAATGAAATAGTTTAAAAAAGTGGCATAAATAAAGAAGTTTCGCAAATGTGGCTATTTGAAATCATTTCCTCATATAACAATTATTGAATATCTTATTTGTTTACACAGAAAACCTGTATTTTCCTTTTCCCATTCCTTCTACCGGAACGATAATTTTCAGTTCATTCTCCATCTTTTTCAAATAGGAAGTCGCGGTCACCTCCGAACAACCTATGACCTCGACAACACGGGAATTTCCAAAAACCTCCGTACCGATTTCATCATATAACTTCAATATGTTTTGTTTTATTTTTTTTGTATATTCTGAATCCAAGATTTTTCGCTTAAAATCTTTGGTTTCGTTCTCAATCCAAACTTTTTCCTTTGGTTTGGTTCCATTTTTTATCTCATAATATTCATCATTTACAGGAATAACTACAGATGTAACGTTATCATTTACGTCAAAGGTTTTATAAAAAAGCTCCGGAGAACCGTTTTCCCTCATAGATCTTTTAGCCTCCCCGATGCCCGTTCCAAATGATTCTATGATGCCTAACGCTTTAAACATATCTCTAATTTCAGGATTTTCCGTGTCTCGTTCATTAAAGAATGTTCTCTCATTCAAATCACTTATGCGAATAGGAGGTAAAGGCTTGTTATAATTCACAATATTTATCTGTTTTTCAGATACATATATTTGGATAGGTTTACCATTCTCATAGTTATTATGGACAATTGCATTTGCAAGTAACTCTTCCAATGCTACAAAAGTAAAGTTCTCGATTTTTCGGTTATTTGCACTACCATCAACACGTATAACTAATTCATTTAAGAAGTTATTATTTATGTACTCTAATGCAGAATAATACTGTTTCCAAATCGCGCCTTTAAAAAATTTAGATTCCATCTTTCTTTTTGTCCCAAACATATCAACAATCAATTCTGTATATGCATATGGAATATGTTCCTCCGGATGTTCAGAAAACATGAGGACTGCATAATTTTTTACTCGTTTATCCGTAGGATCATTCTTGTCAATTAAATCCATAGCTTTGGCCAGTTCTTTCTTTCCCATTCCTTCACTAATCTGTCTTGAGCTTATCTTAGAAAAGTATTCTCTGAGTAAATCGATATTCAAATCATCAATTGAAGCGCTCGTGCTCACAATAGAGCTAAAATGAAAATTGGCAAATTTGCGAAGCAAATCATATTCCTCATCAACTCTGGCAAGACGTGTATCGGCTTCAATCCTTACATATCTCCCCGGCTTAAGATTAATCTTTTTGTCTTTTTCAGCTTTTTCTGCCACCATAAAAGGACCGCCCATTTGGCGTTTTATAATGATTAGAATATAACTAATCCCGTCCAATTCATTTGATACTATTTCAAACGAAACATTTGGGTATAGAAAAGAGCGCAATGAATTAATAGTGTTCTTACATTTTTCCAGTCGGCCTTCTGCAATCCCCTTAATTGGGATCACAGGTATAGCTTTCTGTTCATCATTATTTTCCTCTTCTACGCCAATAAAGATATATTGAATATCATTGTTGTAATAGTTATTTCCATATGCGCAGATAGTTTTTAAAATTTTATCAAGCTGTTTTTCTGATGCCTTGTATTCTATATACGAGCATTCTGCTATTTTGTTCTTAAGTATTTCATTTGCCTGCTTTTTTATCTGTCTATAATCCATAGTTTTGCCCTCCGAATCCAAAGAAATTATATACCAAACCAAAGTTTTTGTAAATCAATCCAAAGAAAAAAGCACTCCGCCATTGTAGAATGCTTTCATATCATCGGGTAACTCCACTTCAATAAGTGTAAACAGGTTGTAAATCCGTTTGATAAATCTTCAAAAGAATTAATACCATCAATAAATTCAAAGTAATCTATGTTGAGTATTGTATTTACCAATTCATCAATACTTTTTGTATAAGAACCCTCCTCCTGAATAATGGATATCTTCTTTCTATCACTTGAACTTAAGTCTTGTAAAAGAGATGATAAATAATTGAGTTTGTTTAGATTATATTCATGATAATACTCATTCAAATCAACACAGCTACATTTAACTTCATCAACGCACATTTCGTAATTACCATCAAAATGATTAGCGATTTCTTTTTCAAAATAAGATTTAGTACATGGCAACATAATCCAAAGCTTCTGCCTCTCATTTCTTTTGTTTTTTAGTTTCACCGAAAAATTAAAATCCATTTCTGACATTCTATTTATCCTTTCTAGAGCGGTATATCCATCTACTATCTTTATTGTCAAAAAAAGCAAGTTTTCCTTACTCATAATTAAAAATTTTTTATTTTGTTGTCTTTTTGAGATCTAAATCTATATAGTCGTTTATTTTATAATTAATTTGTAGGAGAAATAATATATGCCAGATCGTGGTAATTATAAAACTCACTTTCGAAACTTTCAATATTTTTCATTTTTGAAAGTAAAACAGGTAACAGCCACATCTTCTCAACTGTTCTTGTTTCTACATAAGGCATTTTAATAAACTGATAGAAAGGTTTTATATATGCTGTTGCCAAATATAGATATTTAAAAGTCTCTACAATGAAACTAAGAAATGAAAACAATTAAAAATTTCTACAAGAAATCATTTCTAATAGTGTTTTATCTATTACTCATATAAAGCTTTACTTCTTTTAGAAGAATTACTTAATAGATTTATATTTTTATTTCTATATTAATATTCGAAAGCAATACAATAACAATCAAAAAACATATTAGTATACAGATATATATTTTGAGTATAAATTAATCAACCTCTATCTCTATAAGAGCGTTTGGGTTTTGTTCTTTAAATTGTTCTTCAGCACTCTTGTTATTGTTATTATTCTGATTGTTGTTAGTATCAGTATTATTGTTTGTATTAGTAGTAGTATTGTTATTATTATCTGTATTGGTGCTATTCTTGTTTGTATTAGTATTATTCTTATTTGTATTTTGCGTATTAGCTTTATTATCTTTTTTAGTATTTGTTTTACTATCTTTAGTATTATTTTCAGTATTATTCGGTACTTGTAATTCAACTTCTTTGGTATTGCCAATATTAAGTTCTGGTGTTGTATTAATCCCTTTAATAATTAAAACAATCATGACAACTAATAAAATCATGACAATTATCGATAAAATCATAATGGCGATTTTTTTCTTTTTCATTAATCAATTAACACTCCTATTTCTTTTAATTTATTAACAACTTCTTCTACATATAAAATGCTATCTTCATTGCTGATTTGATATTTATTTATTAATTCATCAACAATATCTTGCTTTTCCTTTTCTAATTTTATAGCATCGTATATTATTTTAGAAGTTTCATTCATTTTAATGACTCCATTAAAAACATCTACAGTTTTTCCTGTAGGGACAAGAAGATATTTGTCTGACATTTTTTGTAAGACTAAATCACCAATAAAGCGCATCAGTTTTCTTTCTCCATAAAATTATGAAATTCATTTAATAACTTAAGTTTTAAGTTAATAGTCATTTCTTTTCTTGAATATTCATCACAACCATCTTTATTCCATGCGCATTTTTTAAGTTTTATGCAATCGGGATAAAACAAGCATTCTTTACAATAATCAATTTCTATTGTTTCCTTCCAAGCATTAAGCATGTTTAAATCTTTTTTATCACTATAAATGCTTCCAATTAAATTATCTTCACTTTCGTGCTCACATTTCCCCAATCTACCATCTGGCAATATAACAATGCTTTCATCACAATCAGCCATACATTGATTAACTTGTATTTTATTATTTATATATTTTTTGGTACCATAGCCCATTTTAAATAGCTTATTTTGAAGATTTTCATAAGCATCAAGTGCAAGATCCTTATTTTCAAATTCATTAATATTAAAGCCAAAATCCCTTAAAAGAACTGTATAAATGTTTATGTTCTTATATTCAACAAATCTATCCCTTAATAGATCAACTAATTCATTTAAATCATCAACATTGCTATTATCCATATTTAGTCTTATTTCAACACGAATATCTTCTTTAGATAATAATTCAATATTGTCTAAAACTCTTTGATAAGCATTTATATCTTTGTAAATAAAAGATTTTGTCTTATTATATATTTTTTCACTACCATCAATTGTTATTTGAATTAACTTTAGATTCCAATCAGTTTTAGCTTTTTTAACTAATATTTCATCAAATAAATAGGCATTTGAAACCATGATTGAAGAATAATTAATATTATTCTTATTTAACTCTTTACAAATGACATCAATAGCCTCTGTATTACATAATGGCTCTCCACCAAACCATTCAATTTCTATCTTGCCTTGAGCATTATCGATTATATATTTAGCTACATCTAAGGCTGTTTTTAAATCCATTGATACTTTTTTTCGACCAAGTTCATAACAATAATAACATCTTGCATTACAAGCCGTTGTTGGCAAGATAATAAATTGCTTTATACCTTTATTTGTTTTATTAACAAGATTTAAAAAAGATTTTATTTCATCAACAAATTTCTTTTCATTAAAACTATTATCTATTAAAAATAAATGATCTTGTAGATAATTGTTTAATTCTTTATCACTATATATACTATTTAATTCTTTATTAGATAAATAGATTAATTCTCTAGTTAATGTGTGGTACCATAATTCACCATCATCAACACTTACTTTAAAACAATATTTACTAATAATTAGTAAATCGCTATATTTTACATTTATAAAACGTATAATTAAGCTGTCTTGTGAATGAATAATATCCATAAAATAATTATACAAAACAACGGCGAGTTTTTCTCGCCGTTGCCTTGTTTGTTTAATTAAATAACACTTAGTTCGCTTAATGTATTTGGTGCGTCACAACCAGTGCTTGCACAAATTACATCTTCAGAATTGAAATCAATTACATCAATAATTGGTTCTTCGAATTTTTTCATATTATTCACCTTTCTTATTTATTATTGAAATAGTCGACAGCTTTCAAATAATAATTATAGAAAGCTTTATTAATTGAAACTTGAGAATCATGTGCTACAGCAAATCCCATATAATCTACTGGAGATACTTTATATACTAATTCATGCATAGAACCAGCATCGTTTACTTGAATAGTAATCTTTTCACCTAAATCCTTAGCCTTAATATCAGTGATTGAAACTTGGATTTTGTCTGGGCCTAAAGAACTAAACATAGTTTCTTCACCATTTACAAGTACACTATAGCTATTTGCTTCTGCACCAGTTAGATAAATACTTAGGATTGTTTGAGATTCAGTTGTTAATGAGAATGATACTTTTAATTCGCTGCCAAATGTATTGCTTACTACTTGTCCAGCATAATCAGGTACATTGATTGCTGAATTATCGAAGTAATCATTTCCACCATTAACAAGTCCTGATCCATAATAATTGAATTCTTCTTGTGCATATCTACCATAATCTAATGTAGCTTTACATAAATCTTTGATATATGTAGAGAAGTTGCCATTGATTATAGTGTCACAATAATTCTTAATTGAGAAATCAGTTGTTTGGTTAATTACTTCATCATTGTGTTTTACAAGAACTGTAAATACATCGCCCATTTGTTTAGCTGCACATTTAGCAATTGTATAGCTATTTAATGTAGCACTTGTAGGAACTTTTTCTACAACTTCACCAGTAGATGGGTCAGTATATACTACTTTATAAGTTGATAAATCATCAGTTAGATCCTTGACATTGAAGATAATGTTAATACTTTCTTCAAGAGAAATTGTATAACCAAATTTAGCATAATCGCTGACTTCAGTTTCAACAACTTCTAATGTGAAATCACTAAATGATTCAACACCTGTAACAGTTACATAACCATCGGCATCTACTAATAATTCGCCTAAATCTTCACTAGTGTTATCACTATGAATATGAGTAACTTTTACATATTTACCACTTTGTGTAATATTACCAGCATATAATTTGAAAGTAAATGTTCCATTCAAATCTTCGTTTTCAATCATAACTGAGGCAACTTCTTCACCATCCACTTTAATTAAAGCTTCAGGATGAACTTCATAAGTAACCTTATTGCTTACTACATCAGCAGCACCCTTAGCAACAGTAATTTCGATTGTTGCTGAATTTGTATTTGCATCAATAGCACCACCAGCTGCTTCAACAGCTTTTTCAACGATTGCCTTTAATGTAGCATCATCTTTAATATTGCCTAAGCTTGCAACAGCCTTAGAATCATTTTCAACTACATTAGCACTAACTGTTACAGATAAATCAGTTGTTCTGCCCATTTCTTGAGCATTAGCTGAATCATCTTCTTTAACAATAGTGTTAACGGTATATGTTACTTCCTCAGGAACTACATCACCTTCAATTGTTCCTTCAGTTTCAGCTTCATAGCTAACAGGGCCTACTTGATAATTATTGTTATATTCAACAGCTTTATATCCTTCAGCTACATATTCTTCTTCTGGCATTGTATTGAAGATGCCACCAGTAATGAATTTTTCAACAGGTTCATTTTCTTGATATGTATAAACCTTAACAGCTGCGGCATTAGCACTAACGAAATGGCCACCTGAAACATTTACATTATCAATACCATTTGGATAGCCACAGCTATCAATAACTAGAGCATCACCAGTAGGATTTGAACCATTACCATTATAATTATATTCTTGATAATTGCCAACACCACAAATACTACCGCCTCTAATATCTAAATTAGTAGATTTGAAGTAGATACCATTCTTACCAACGATTTCGCCATCAATTACTGTTAAGCTACCAGAAGGTACATAAATACCAGCATCATTTATTTCATCACCAATATAACCACCATTGATAATAATAGTTGCATTGTTACCTGAATTACCATTAGCAGAAATTGCATATTTAGTTGCAGTAATAGTGCCATCATTAACTGTTATTGTAGCAGTATTGAAAGGAGTAACTCCCCAACCACCACTAGTGATTGTACCACCGTTAATAGTTAATGTTGATGCGCCATTTGCTTGAACACCATATCCATTAGTGCCAGCAATTATACTACCGTCATTTATAACAACAGATTTACCTGTGTTAGATATATTAACTGCAATACCTGCTTGTTTTGTATTTTCAATAGTTCCACCATTTACTGTTAATTCGCCAGTAGCACCTTGAACTTGGATAGTACGAGATCCTGAGCAAGTAAGTTTGCCATCAACGCCAGAATCATCAATAGTTAATTGTCCATCATGAACAATAATTCCATAAGATCCAGTAAATGAAGCAGTATAACCATTTAGATCAATTGTAATATTCTTTTGAACAAAGAAGTAATTACTTTCGGTTGCGTCATTGATTAGAACAATTGTATCACTATTGTTAGCAGCAGCAACTGCAGCAGCTAATGTTTCATATTTAACATTACCGATTTGAGCTACATAAGTAACTGCTTCTTGAACAATATATGGATAATCTTCAGCATCAGCACCTTTATTTTCAGCAACTTCATATCCATCAGCAATGCATTGTTCACTTAGAAGATATGCAACTTCTTCATCAGTAACAGAATTTAAAACATAATGACCACCAGTTACTGAACCTTCAAGTCCGTCTGTGTTTCCGTAGAAGATTAAACCTTCAATATATCCACCAGAAATGCTTACTGTAGCAGGAGTTCCTGTAGAACTCTTTCTGCCTAAATCAGTTAAATATAAATAACCATCGATAACAACATCACCAGATACATTGATATTTGCATATTGTGTATCAGTTGTGCTTGTAGTCCAAACGTTAACTGCATAATTATCAGTATCAGTAGTAGTGATTGTACCACCAGATAAGTTCATAGCTAATTGACCATATTCATGAACAACAACACCGAAACGTCCACCTTGGATTGTACCGCCAGTTACTGTTAAGGCGTTTGTATGAGTCTTGCTATTAGCAAATTGACGAACAGAGCTCTTAGTTGCTAATAATTTACCGCCAGTTACTGTCAATGAAACATCATAACTTGTTGAATTATTATCTACAACATAAGCAGCACTACCACTTGATAAGTTTTGTAATAAACCACTCTTAACAATTACAGTACCTAAGTTGTTAATTAAGTTACTTGCATAACTTCCAGAATAACTATCGCTACCATCCCAAACCCAACTTGGATTTGCACCAGTAGCTAATCTACCACAATCAGCACCATCTTCATCAACATCTGTGCTATCAAGAATTGTTAATGAACCATAGTTATTAATGAATGCAGATGTTGTACCTGAATTAGCAGTACCAACAACTTGATGACCATTTAGATCGATTTCAACAACTTTACCAGCATTAATTGTCATGCCACCAGTTGTATAATCAAATGCTTCATCATTAATTAATACAATTGTAGTCTTAACACCATTTTCTGCTTGGTTTGCAGCATTAATAGCAGCAGCTAATGTTTCATATTGAACATTACCGATTTGAGCTACATATGTTACATTTTCAACAACTTTATAAAGAAGAGTTGCATCATCGTTTGATTCAACCTTGTATCCATCAACTAAATAAGCACTTGGATCAACAGAATATTTACCGCCAGAAACGCTTGCGTATGCAGGTGAAGTGATTGCAAAGTCACCAACGAAGTTTCCATCGTTAAGAACTAAGCCACCTTCATATTCTGGATAACTGCTTAAATCAATTGCAGCAATAAATGCTTTTCTTCCACTATTTTGAAGTCCAGTAAATGTACCACCATTAATTTCGATTTCACCACCTGATGAGAATACATATAATGCATATTCACCAGTATAAGAACCACTATTTACGATAAGTTCACTACCACCAGATACAGATAATGCTGTACTGCAATGGTCAAAGTAATTCTCTTGATTAATAGTACAGTTAGTTAAAGTTGCAGAACCTTTTTTAGAGTTACTTCCTAAAGTTGCTTCTGTAACTTCAATACCACCACCATAACTTGAATTAATTGTTACATTAGTTAAAGTAGCTTCACCACCTAAAACCTTAACATTTAGACCCCAAGGTCTTGAATTATTTAATACTAAATCGTGGCCGTTTAGTACACCATCAGCTTCAACTCTAAATGCACCATAGCAGCCTGTTCCATTAGCACTTGTTGTACCAGCACCTACTGCTGTAACAGTACCGTTATATACTTCTAATGTTCCAGCAACAATCTTGATAGCTCTATTATTAGCATTGCTACCAGTGTTAACTGTAAATGTATTGCCATTTAAATTTAATTTAACACTTGAATTAGATTTATTGAAAATAATTCCATTATCTTGCGTTAAATCAGCTAATAAAACGATTGTATCACCATCATTTGCAGCAGCAACTGCATCTGCTAATGATTCATATTTAACATCACCGATTTGTGCTACATAAGTAACTGCAGAAACTGTATATACGCCACTTGCTTCTGTTACTTTATAGCCTTCTGCTACATATGCAGTTGGATCAACTGTGAATGTACCACCTTTGATAACTAATTCGCCCTTATCAGGATTTACAAAGTTACCTAAGAATGTACCGCCATTGATAGTTATAGATTTAACTGCATCTCTAGAATTATCATAGTATGACTTAGAAGTGTAATTACTGAAGTAGATATCATTGTAGAATGTACCATCATTAATTACAACTTTACCACCTGAATTTGATACGGCGATAGAGTTCTTACCACCATATGTACCACCATTGATTTCTACACTTCCTTCATAAGTAATTCTTACAGCAGAAGAATATTCATTAGTAGTTTGTACATTTTGTGGATAGTTTTGAGCGATGTCAACATCTTCTAATGTTAAGTTAACATTTTCGCCAGAGACATAAACACCAGCACCAAATGCAGTCTTAATATCGCCACCAGAAACAGTGATATTAGCTTCATTATCAAATGCGAAACAGAATGCAGAAGCTTTATATCCGTTGTTACCAGCATCAATTGATACTTCACTATCAGTTTGGAAAGTGAATCCATTTAAGTCAATATTAAATGGTTGTTCACCAGCATTACCCCATACTGGAACTGAACGATCAGTACCGAAAGTAATGTCATCTAATAACACAATAGTGTCACCAGCTTGTGCAGCAGCAACTGCTTCATCAAATGATTCATATTTTTCATTACCGATTTGAGCTACATAATTAACTGCAGAAACTGTATATAAGCCACTATTTTCTTCTACTTTATAACCATCTGCAACATAAGCACTAGGATTATAATTAAATGTTCCACCAGTAATTGTTAATGTGCTATCTTCATTAGATTGGTTTTCTTTAGCAACAAGTACAGATTTATTATTTGAACTTGTACCACCATTAAATGTGCCACCTGTAACATTAACAGTTGCTGCACTAGTAACATTAGATACAAATAATCCATAATAATCGCTAGCTGTGAAAGTTCCACCTGCAACAGTTGCGCTTCCACCATCAATTGCTAATGCACCATGAACACCATTAACTACTAAAGTGCTTGTACTAGGAACAACTACAGTACCTCTAGAAATGATTGAATAAGCCCAATCACCAGTATCTACATTAGCTGTATTTGATAGGTTACCGCCATTTCCATATAAAGTACCGCCTTCATTAACTTCAATACAAGCATTCTTACTAGCGATACCACCATTGCCTACACTATCAGTAATAGTTAATGTACCACCAGCTAATACTTTAACAGGATATCCTGTCCATGAATAATTAGCGAATTCTTTATAAATCTTATGGCCATTAAAATCCAATGTGATATTTTGCCCATTTAAAACTGGAATATAAGCACCATTATCACATAAAACTAAGTCACTTTCTAAAGTAACTGTAGCTTCAGTAGCTTGTTGATAATAATCGAAGAATGTAGCTAAATCGCTATATTCATTATTATCAATTTTCGCTTTAAAACTTATGCCGAAATTGCTTTGAGCAGCATTCAATTCATTCAATTCTTCTGCACTCAATTCGCTGTCGGCACGCACTACATTAGTAACAGGTATTAGTACTAATACCAATGCTAATGACAATGCCAAAGTAAATAATTTTTTAATAAACTTTGCCATATTTTTCCTTTCTATTTTTCGCAAAAAACTGCATAAAAATATCAATGCAATAATATTATATTACAAAAGTGCCGTTTTTTTTTTTTTTTTTTTTGAATCAATAAATTGGTTTTTATTTTCACAAAGGTTATAATAATTAGGCATTGCGGTGTAGCCAAGCGGTAAGGCTGCGGACTCTGAATCCGCCATTCATAGGTTCGAATCCTATCACCGCAGCCAATAATTACCACCCGTGATAACGGGTGGTTTTCTCTAAGCCTATAAGGCTATTGGTCTTCACCACGTCTCAAGGCGTTGCTTGAAATATTATATATTCAAGCTCTATTGTGTATTACCCCTGTTGGGATTTAACTCCTAAAGGAGTCTTGTTTGTGTTGGCTTTTCAAAAGGATCCTTGTACTCTTTAGCACTTAG
>JAFRCV010000015.1 GCA_017404205.1 Erysipelotrichaceae bacterium | reverse complement strand
TATTGTCTATCAATATTTTGATTCTTTGTTGAAACTCTTATATATCCATAAATCACAATAATCATCCTCCTTAATAATTAATTAAGATAATTATCATTTAGAAAAAGAAAAGGTATCAAAATGTATACATTTTGATACCTCTTTATTATCACTATTATTATGTCATATTTTTAGTACTATCATCATATTTTTCGTTGTTTTTTCATTGTTTTATTAGAGTTTTTTATTCTATAGATTTTAACACTTTCATATTGATACTCTTTTAAACCAATGAGGAATATATGACAAATACTGTATTAAATGAGCCTATTGATGCAATTGAAAATAAAATCTATACTTTATCACCATCTTTAATGAAGATTCTTATTAAAGATAAAACGACTGGCAGCAATTTGCATTGGGCTACCAATACTTATGAGAAATTTGGTGAATGGTTTTTGCCAGAAAGAGAGATGAAAATAGAACAGCTTGTTAATGCGAATATCTTAACACCAAGAGTTTCTAAAAGTATGCAAGAACAACAAGCAAGAACCAAAGATAAAGGTGAAGTTTTTACTCCAGCTTGGATGTGCAACAAAATGAATAACTTCATAGATGAAGATTGGTTTGAAAGAAGTAATGTTTTCAATAAAGAATTAGAAAATGATTGGAAAACCAATAAAAGAAAAATAACATTTTCAAAAAAGTTAAAAAAGACGTGGGATGAATATATATCTAATACTCGGCTTGAAATTACTTGTGGTGAAGCTCCTTATCTTGTGAGTAGATATGACGTTGTCAAAGGAAGAATTATTCCTGTAGAAGAAAGAATAGGTATCCTTGATCGAAAGCTAAGAATATTAAACGAAAATATAGCAGATGAAAAAAAATGGCTAGAGCAAGCAAAAATAGCCTATGAATCAACATATGGATATGACTATCAAGGTGACAATGTTGTTATTGCAAGAGAAAACTTATTGTATACGCTTATTGACAATATGATATTCAAATTTGGGCATCAACCAGATTTAGATATATTAAAACAATTTGCGGAAATTGTAACATGGAACATTTGGCAAATGGATGGAATCGACTATACCATCCCATATTCAGAAATAGATGTTAAACCAACAGAAATAAAACTTGGTTTATATGAAGAAGATGAAAATGAAACAAAAAAAGAAAAACAATTAGCAAGAATTAAAAACTGGAAAACAAATAGAACATTAATATTTAAAGAACTAACAGGAGACAACAAAATGAAATTTGATTATATTATTGGAAATCCACCTTATATGGTTATGGATGGTGGCGCACAAGCAAGCGCATCACCTGTTTACCAATATTTTTCTCAAGAAGCTAAAAAGAATTCGAGAATTAGTTGTTTAATACAACCATCAAGATGGATGACAGGCGGGAAAGGTCTAGATGAATATAGAAGACAGATGCTTGATGATAAAAGTATCAAGATTCTTGTTGATTATGCTGATAGCAATAAAATTTTTAACGGAGTCGATATAAAAGGTGGGGTTTGTGTTTATTTAAGAGATAGCAATTATAGTGGTATGTGCGAATGCCACAGAATTGATGCAAATGGTGAAACAATTTCAAAAAGATACTTATCTGAAAAAGGCGAAGATATTTTTATCAGATATAACGAGTTAGTATCTGTGAAAAATAAAGTTATTAGCAATTCTTCAAATTTTGTATCAAAAATCGTCTCGGCGCGAAAGCCATATGCTTTCGCAGCCGAGACGATGCGTAATGCAAGCAAATATGAATTGCCGGAATTTGATAATGAACCAACAAAAGGTTGTTATAAAATACTTGGCCTTATAGATGGACACAACAGAGGTTGGAAATATCTACCAAAAGATTATCCTATTCCTAGGAGAGATTTGGGCCTCAATAAATACAAAGTATTTATTGCCGAAGCCTACGGCTGCGGTGAAATGGGGGAACAAATGTCTACGCCAGTCCTGTCTACGCCAGGAGAACTATGTACAGAAACATTCCTACAAATTGGACCATTCGATACTAAAGAAGAAGCAAGAAATATGATTTCTTACATAAAAACAAAGTTTTTTAGGGCGCTAGTCGGGATAAAAAAGCAGACACAGCATACTACTCAAAAAGTGTATCAATACGTTCCGCTTCAAGACTTCACTTCAAAATCTGATATTGATTGGTCAAAGTCAATTCCAGAAATAGATAAACAATTATATAAGAAATATGATTTATCTAATGAAGAAATTGATTTTATTGAAAGAAATGTTAAGGAGATGGAATAATGCCTAAGATTAGTTTAGAGACTACTAAAAAAGTTGTTCCAATGATATATGCTTATACCACTCCTGGTGTTACTTATCATGATGGTTGGATTAAAATTGGATATACTGAACAAAATGTAGATGAAAGAATAAAACAACAAACTCATACTGTTGGTATACGTGCTAAAAAAGAGTGGCAGGGTAATGCTGTTTTTGATGATGGTTCTAATGAAAGATTTATTGATAAAGATTTTCATCGCTATCTAAGAAAGAAAGATTATAAACAAGAAAAAGGCGAAAATAACGAATGGTTTAAAATAGAGCCTGATGTTTCTAAAAAAGAATTTAATGAATTTAGATCAAATAAGGGGATTATAGATACATTAATTGATAGTATATCTACTTATAATCTTCGTGATGAACAAAAAGATGCCGTTAATGAAACATTTATTTATATGAAAAATGGTATCAACAATACTGAATTCTTATGGAATTGTAAGCCACGTTTTGGTAAGACTTTAACTGTATATGATTTTATGCAGAAGATAGATGCTCATAATGTTTTAATAATTACTAATAGACCAGCTATAGCTAATTCATGGTATTCAGATTATGTGCAATTTGTTGGAACAGAAAAATATCGTTTTGTATCTGGTGTAGGTGCTTTGTATGGCAAAAAGTATCTTTTAAAATACAAAGAATTCGATGATTTAAGAGCTAGAACTGGCAATCCTGATATTACGAGATTGATTGAATTTGTTAGTTTACAAGACCTTAAAGGTTCCAAATATTTTAATGGTGATTATGACAAATTAAAAGAAATAAGAGATATTGAATGGGACTTATTAGTAATTGATGAAGCTCATGAAGGGGTAGATACATACAAAACGGATGTTGTGCTTGATAGAATAAAAAGAAAATTTACTTTACATTTATCAGGAACTCCATTTAAACAAATTGCCACCAACAAATTCGATGACAATGCCATTTATAACTGGACATATGCAGATGAACAAAGAAAAAAGAAAGAATGGGATTATTCTAAGGGCGAGAATCCTTATGAAGTTTTGCCTAAACTTAATATGTTCACTTATAGAATGTCAGATATTGTTAAAGAAGAGGTTGAAAAAGGCTTAACAATAGATGATGAAGTTGAAGAATATGCTTTTGATTTAAATGAATTCTTTGCGACTAATGAAAGTGGTGCATTTGTACATAATGAAGCAGTTGATAAGTTTTTAGATGCTCTTACTACATTAGAAAAGTTTCCTTTTTCTACAGAAGAATTAAGAAATGAATTAAAACATACATTTTGGTTTTTAAATAGGGTTGATAGTGCTAAAGCTTTAGAAAGAAAACTCAAAAATCATCCTGTTTTTAAAGATTATCATGTAATTCTTGCAGCTGGGAATGGCAAGAAAGATGAAGAGGCTGAATCAAAAGAATCTTTTGATAAAGTAAGAATTGGCATTAAGAATCACGAGAAGACAATTACATTATCGGTTGGCCAATTAACTACAGGCGTTACAATTCCTGAATGGACAGGTGTTTTAATGTTATGTAATTTAGAAAGCCCTTCTTTATATATGCAAGCAGCTTTTAGAGCACAAAACCCATGTCTATTCAAAGATGGTGTTAATGCCTACAGAAAAGAGAATGCTTATATATTTGATTTTGATCCAGCTAGAACACTTATTGTTTATGAACAATTCGCAAACAATCTAAATAAATATACTGCAAATGGTGGTGGAGATAGCGAGATAAGAAAAAAGAATATTAAGGACCTATTAAATTTCTTTCCAGTTTTAGGAGAAGATGAAAATGGCGAAATGGTTGAACTTGATGCTGAAAAGGTTCTAACTGTTCCAAGAAAGATAAAATCTCAAGAAGTAGTTAAAAGAGGATTTATGTCTAATTTCTTATTTCAGAATATATCTAGTATTTTTTCAGCTCCAAAAGAAGTGTTAGATATTATTAATCAATTTGTACCTACTGGTGAACCTAAAAGCAAAAAGAGTAAGGTTGAAGTTCCAACCGATATAAACGTTGATGAAAATGGAAATGTTGTGGTTGAAGTTGGCGACGCCAAAGATTTATTTGGTGAAAAAATATTTGGTGATGTTAATACGATAGTTGAAGACATAATTAATGATGTTATAAAAAGCAATACAGTTGAAGATATTTATAAAGCAATACTAACTGAAAAGATAGTTGAACCAATTTGTCAAAAGATTGAACAACAATATTCAAATGAAATAAAGAATTCCGATAAGAAGCAAATAGAAAGAACATTAAAATCAAACGTTGATTATACAGTTAGAAAGATAGTTGATAATTTTAATGCTAACAAAAAAGAAATTGAAGCAGAAAAGGAGAAAGAATTAGAAAACAGATTTGAAACTGGAAAAAGCATTAAACGAATAGAAAAAGAATATGAAGAAAAAACAGTAAAAGCTGCTCAAGAGTTCAAAAACGCTATTAGTAAAGGTACTAATGAATTAGCTCAAGAATCTTGCGAAACTGCTTTAAAAATAGCAGAAGAAAAGAAACAAATAAGAAAAAAAGAAGGCGTTGAAGATAGCGTTAGAGATCATTTAAGAGGTTTTGCGAGAACAATTCCATCATTTATTATGGCTTACGGAAACGAAGATACTACATTAGAAAATTTTGATTCAATTATTCCTGATGATGTTTTTAAGGAAGTTACTAGTATTTCTTTAGATGAATTTAGATTTTTAAGAGATGGTGGTGACTATATAGATGAAGAAAGAAATAAGAGACATTTTGAAGGCCATCTATTTGAACCTGTTGTTTTCAATGATTCAATTAAAGAATTCTTAAGAAAAAAAGATGAATTAGCAGATTATTTTAATGATTCAGCAGATGAAGATATATTTGATTACATTCCTCCACAAAAAACCAATCAAATATATACCCCTAAGAAAGTTGTAATTGAAATGGTGGATTTACTTGAAAAAGAAAATCCCGGATGTTTTGATGAAGATGATAAAACATTTGCTGACTTATATATGAAGTCGGGCTTATATATTGCCGAAATAGTTAAACGTCTATTTAGAAGCAAGAAGATGAAAGAAAAATATCCTGATGACAATGAGCGATTAAAACATATTTTCGAAAAGCAAGTTTATGGATTAGCTCCAACACAGATTATTTATAATATCGCTAAAAACTTCATATTAGGTTTTGATAAAAACTGCATTATTAAAAAGCACAACTTAAAGATGTGCGATACTTTACCATATGCAGAAAATGGAACTTTAGAAGAAAAACTAGATGATATTTATAGTGAAAGATAATATAAAACCACAACTTGTCATTATAACGGAATACCGTTATAATGAAGTTGAGGAATAAAACATGAACATTATTGATCACATGGAGAAAAAGAACATTACAAAATATCGTTTATCAAAGATTAGTTCCATTCCTTATGCAACCATAAACGATATATGCAATGGGAAAACAGATATTAAAAAGTGTAGTGCAGAGACTGTATATAAGATATCAAAAGCATTAGGAACAACTTTTGAAGATTTGTATTTAAGTGAAACTAATAGTTTCTCTAACTTTGAATTATTTAAAAGTAATGCTTGTCATCGATTAAAAAGGCTTGGCGATAGACGATTTCTATTAGATCTTTTAAGTAGCCAAGAAATACGTACTTTATATAAAAGGAAAAAGTACCCTGAAAGTTTATATATGCTTGGAATGCTCGATTATTTATGCCGTATCAATAAAATACCTATATGTAAAGATTATGATGATTTAAGAAATTATAAGTTATCTAAGCCAATTTATCCCACAAGCGTTTTAGCAATAAGTTCAATTGAAAAAAATGAAAAAGCAATAAATGATGCAGTAAAAAAAGCTATTCCAGAGTTTCTAAGATTTAACATAATCGAAAACGAGGTAAGAGATGTCGCTTAAGGAAAAAGAATTCTTTACAAAACAAAATCTTGAAATATATTTGAAAGAATTGGCCAAAGAGTATAGAAAATTAAGTGGTAAAAAAATACCGGCCGACATTGTACTTGTTGGCGGTGCTTCAATTCTTATTAATTATGGTTTTAGAGAGATGACAAATGATGTTGATGCGATTATCAATGCCTCTTCTGTAATGAAAGAAGCAGCAAATAAAATTAGCGATAAATATGGACTTCCAAATGGTTGGATTAACGCAGATTTCTCGAATACAAGTTCCTATTCAAAAAAACTGCTTAAATATGCTCGTTACTATAGAACGTTTTCAAATATTGTAAGAATATATACTATTAATGCTGAATACTTAATCGCAATGAAACTTCGTTCTGGAAGAAAATATAAAAATGATTTTTCTGACATTCTTGGAATTTTAAATGAACACCTAAAAAATAATAAGGCCATAACAATCGACAGTATTAAATTGGCTGCTTGTCAGTTGTACAATAGTTGGGATGATATTCCTGAAGAATCAAAGGAATTTATTGAGAATGCTATTAAAAAGAATAACTATGAAGACTATTATTCAAGCATAAAAGAGCAAGAGACAAGTATACGACAATCTTTGATTTCGTTTGATAAGAAATACAAGAATGTTCTTAAAGAATCTAATGTTAATGAAATAATAGAAATGCTAAAAGAAAAAGAATAGTTTAAAAATAATTTTTGTCAAAGAACACTGATATTTATTTTGCAAATTATCTAATATTTGATATTATTGTATTATTGAAAGTGAGAGACGAATTGGAAGTTCCTTTATCCTGTCAGTTAGATATAAGATTAACACTCTTGAGGAGTGCTTTTTATGAATAATACAACAATAATTATAATTCTAGTCATTCTAGTTTTTTTGAGTGCCTTTTTTAGCGCTAGCGAAACAGCATATAGTTCATTAAATAAAATAAGACTTAAATATTTAGCTAATAATGGTGATTCAAAAGCTCAGAAAACATTAGAATTAGCTGAAGATTTTAATACCGTTTTAAGTACAGTGTTGATTGGCAATAATATTGTCAATATTTTGAGTGCTTCTTTAGCTACTATCTTATTTGTATATTATTTTAAAGAAAATGGTGTTGCCATTTCGACAGTTATCATGACTATTATTGTTTTGATCTTTGGTGAAATAGCGCCAAAGACAATTGCGAAAGCTTCACCTGAAAAATTTGCCATGTCTGTTAACGGCATATTAAGATTTCTAGTAATTGTTTTAAAACCACTTGTGTTTGTATTAAATGGAATTGGATCTTTTTTTGGAAAACTATTCAAAAGTGAAGATTCAGATGAGTTTAGAAGCGAAGAATTTATCACAATGGTTGAAGAAGCTCAAGAAGATGGTGATATGGATGAAGATGAAGCCGATTTGATAACTAATGCTCTTGAGTTTAATGATTTAGATGTCGGCAAAGTATTTACACCTAGAGTTGATGTAATTGCAGTAGAAATAATAGATTCATTAGAAAAAATCGATGAATTATTTAGAGAATCGGGATATTCACGTTTACCTGTTTATGAAGAATCATTAGATAATATCGTTGGTGTTCTTCATGAAAAGGATTTCTATTATTTATATCGTAATAATGCCAAGACAAATATTCGAAAGATTTTACAAAAACCGGTTTATACAAGCGAACATGTAAAAATATCTGCACTTTTAAAACAACTTCAAAAAACTAAATCACATATGGCAGTTGTTTTAGATGAATATGGTGGCACTGCTGGAATCATCACAATGGAAGATGTTTTGGAAGAAATTGTTGGTGAGATTTATGATGAACACGATGAAGTTGTAGAATATTTTAAGAAGATAGATGAAAAAACATACATCGTTAATTGCGATGCTGATATTGAAGATATGTTTGAATACTTTAATATAAGCGAAGATGATGAATATGACTTTAATACCGTTTCTGGATGGGTTATACATAATTTAGATAAAATTCCTAATAAAGGCGATAGCTTTACATATAAGAATTTTTTAGTAACGGTTACAGATAGCGATGAAAAAACAGTTAATGAAATTAAAATTGAAGTATTAGAAGATAAAGATGAACAATAAAATATCTTATAAAAAAGAAGATAATATATATTTATTTAAAAACAATAAGTACAAGACGATTGATTTTTATTTGACCTTTACTATTCCCTATTCAATTAAGAATCGTTTGTGTTTAAGATTACTTAAATTCTTTTTAGGCGAATATTCAAAGAATTATCCTAATAAAGAAGCTATGATGAGACAAAAGAGTAATCTATATGCAACAACTTTTAATTGTCAATCTCTTGTTGATGGTGATGTTTTAGTGCTAAATATTGATTATGCTTTTGTCAATCCAAAGTTTATTGAAGGAATTAAGACTAATGATTTTATAGACTTTTTTAAAGAATGTTTTTTTAATTGCTACTTTGATGAAAAATTATTAGAAGAATTTAAGAGAAATAGTATTGATGATTTAACACGTAGATATGATCAGCCTTCATATTATGCCTATAAACATGTATTTGAAATTTTAGCCAAGGACAATAAAGAATTAGAAATTCAAGCTAATACTTACATTGAAGAAATAAAAGATATTAAATTAGAAGATATTGTAAATATTTATAATTCTTTATTAAAAGATTTCGCTGTTGATGTTTTCTTATTTGGCGATTATGATGATGAAATGTTGGAATTTGTAAAAACATTTAAGAATAATAAAAGATTCTTAATCACTAATAAGGCGATAGAGCTTAAAAATCACAACGAAACAATTGAAGAAAAAGAAATATCACAATCAATTTTAGATATTGTCTATGAAACGCCATTCACAAGACACGATTCATCATATGAGGCTTATGCTTTAGGAAATATCTTGCTTGGCAATCTACCAACATCTCTATTATTTGAAGAAGTTAGAGAAAAGTTGTCATTATGTTATTACATCAATGTTGAATACTCAAAGCACAACGGTATCGTTGTTATTTCAACTGCTATTGATGAAAAAAACTATAGAGAAGTTGTTAAACAAGTAGATATTCAAATTCAAAGACTAATCAATAAAGATTATGATCCAAATAAATTAGAATTATCTAAAAAGATGATAATAGATGCTTTGAGATCTGAACAAGATGATTTTTCACAATTAAAAAATGGCATAGTTAGAGATGAATTAAATGGAAAAGTATTAACTCTAGAAGAACTTGAAAATAAGTTACTAAGTGTCAGTGTTGAAGATATATCGAATGTATTTAAACAATATAAACATCGTTTGACATATTTATTAAAAGGAAAACTAAATGAACAAGATATATAATAAACAATTTGATGAAACATATTATAAAGAAATACTTGATAATGGTTTAGAAGTATTAATCTTTCATAAACCGAACTTTATATCGTCGTTTGTGGGAATTGGAACTAATTTCGGAGCTTTGAATTTGCATCAGAAATATCTAGATAAAGATTTTTATTTTAATCCTGGCGTAGCTCATTTTTTAGAGCACAAACTATTTGAAAGTGAAGAAAAGAATATCTTTGATTTATTTTCTAATTTAGGATGCGATATAAATGCTTTTACTTCATATAATGAAACCGTTTATTATTTTCAAACAACAAATCAAGACATTAAAGAACCATTAAATTTATTATTAGATTTTGTTCAAGATTTAGATATCAACGAAGAATCTGTTGAAAAAGAAAAAGGCATCATCATTCAAGAAGTAATGATGCATAAACAAGAAGTTGAAAGTCGATTACTTGAAGAGACATACAAATCCTTATATCACACATATCCCTTAATATATGATATTGGCGGTAGTATCGAAAGCATTAATTCAATAACAAAGGGTGAATTAGAACTTGCGTATAGTTTAAATTATCATCCTTGTAATATGGTTTTGCTTGTTGTTGGCCCAAATAATCCAAATGAAATAATTAAAACTATTAAGGGCAATCAATCTAAAAAAACATTTGAAAGAAAGATTATTAAATCAATAACTGTTTTTGAAAAAGAGCCTCTTGAAGTTAATAGAAAAGAATACTCTTTTAAAATGAATATTCAAAAAGCTAAACATGTTTATGCTTTAAAATTGAAAGCTGATTTTAAAGATAAAAAAGATTGTGCATATAAAGAAAGATGCATGAATATTTTAATGCGCTTATATTTCTCGCCATTTAATCCTCATTATCAAAAATGGCTAGATGAAGGAATTATAAACGATTATTTTGCTTATGATGTTGATTTTGATATGAATTATGCAAATATCTTATTCTTATGCGAAAGTGATGATATTAATCTTAAAGAATTAATTGATAATGAATTAAATGAAGATTTAATTGATGAAGAATCACTCAATCAGATAAAAAGACAGTATATTGGCGCTTCATTTAGGCCTTTTAATGATATTGGCATTTTTGGATCTTTTTATATTCGTGATTATTTAAATGGCTTTGATTATTTTGATATATTAGAAGTAATGAAAGATATTGATGTTGATGCTTTAAGACAAATTAAAGAAGACTTGAATACAGATAATTTTGCACTTATCCACGTATATCCACAAGACAAATAATTAAAAGTTGATATAGATATGATAATTAATGACATCACTTTGATGTTATTTTTTTGTTACAGGGATAGAAAGGGGGTATATGAACGAATTTAAGTTTTACGGAACAGCTCTAGAAAAACCTACTTTACTTGAATCAGAAAGTGGTAATAAATACTGTAATTTACTATTAAGTGTTGAAAAGAACTACAAAACTGCCGAAGGTAAAGATACAGACAATTTCAAAATTACATGTTTTAAAACAATTGCTGAAGATGTCTGTGAAAAGATGAAAAAAGGTTCTAGAGTTATCGTCAAAGGGCGCCTACAAGAAAACAAGTACCTAAAAGATAATGGAGAACCATCATATAAAACAGAACTTGTAGGTGAAAGAATTGAATATATTTAATAATCAAGCAACTGGCATTTGATTAATTAAATGATTTAAATAATCCTAGGGTTTTAAATCTAAAAGACCGAACAAGACAGTGGACACCATTTAGTTCACTACACAATATCGGTCTTTTATTTATTATGCTAAGCTTTAAATCCTTGTTTATAGACAAGGTTTTTCTTATAATTTAGATATGGCTTTTAATTCATTACAAGATCGTTTAACCAAGGTAATGCGTAATATTGCTGGCAAAGGCAAATTATCGCAACGCAATATGGAAGAAACGCTAAAAGAAATAAGAGTTGCCTTACTTGAATCTGATGTTAATTATGGTGTTGTTCAAGATTTTTTAAAGTCTGTTTCTAAAGAAGCAGAAGGCCAAGATGTCTTAAACGCTATTGATCCAGGACAACTATTAGTAAAAATTGTTCATGATGAAATTATTAAATTATTAGGTGATGATGACAACTCAATAAAATACAATTCTAGTGGCTTAAGTGTGATGATGGTTGTTGGTCTACAAGGTACAGGTAAAACAACCCAAGTAGCTAAAATCGCTAATTTAATGCGTAAGGAAGGTAAAAAGGTTTTAATGATTGCTGGGGATGTTGTTAGACCAGCTGCTATTGAACAACTTAAGACACTTGGAAATGAAATTAATGTAGAAGTATTTTCGAGAGGATTGTTTGTTGATGCCTTAAATACAAGTATTGAGGGTGTCAAGTACGCAAAAAATGAAGGCTTTGATGTAGTTTTAATAGATACTGCTGGTCGTCTTCAAATTGATGATGCCCTTATGCAAGAACTAGAAAACATCAAGAAAGCTACAAACCCTTGCGAAATATTGTTAACAGTTGATGCTTTGACCGGACAAGATATTGTCAATGTAGCCAAGACTTTTAATGAAAGACTAAATGTAACGGGACTAGTTGTTACTAAATTTGATGGCGATAGTAAAGGCGGTTCTGTTTTATCAGTAAAAGCGATTACTGGTGTGCCAATAAAATATACAGGTGTAGGTGAAAAGATCGGTGATATTGATGTTTTCCATCCTGATAGATTAGCTGATCGTATATTGGGAATGGGCGATGTTGTTTCGTTAGTAGAAAAAGCTCAAGAAGAATTTGATGAAAAAGCTGCTGAAGAAATGACGATGCGTATGTTATCTGGCAAGATGACCCTTGATGATATGCTATATTCATTAGAACAAACTAAAAAATTAGGTCCTTTATCTTCAATTATGGGCATGATTCCAGGACTTGGTGATTTTAGTGGCAAAATAAATGATGCTGATGCTGATAAGGCTACAAAAGTTACTAAAGCTGTCATTCAATCAATGACAAAAGAAGAAAGAAAAGATCCTTCGATAATGCGTGGAACACACAAAAGAAGGGTAGCTAAAGGTAGTGGAACAAGCGTTGATGATGTAAATAGAGTAATTAATCAATTTGAAAGATCAAAGAAAATGATGAGATCACTTTCATCAATGACTAAAGGTCTATTCTGATGTGTGGTAGATATCATTTTGGTGTTGATGATAACCAAATAGGAAAAATAATTAAACAAAGGACTAAACAATTAAATCTCACTTATAAGACAGGTGAGATTTTTCCTAATGATAAAGTTTTATGTATCATGAATGTTGGCTCTAAATTAGATTTAGCTGTTAAGAAGTGGGGTATCAAAAATAAAACTTTTCAAATTAATGCTCGTATAGAAACAATAAAAGATAAAAATACTTACAAGGGCATTAAAGATAATCGTTGCGTTTTAATATGTGATGGCTTTTATGAATGGGATGAATATAAAAACAAATATCTCATAAGTTTTAAAGAAGATTATATGTATTTAGCAGCTATCTATAACAATGATAATGAATTGTTGATTATTACTAAAGAAGCTAACGATTCATTTAAACACATTCATAATCGCCAACCGCTAGTCTTGAATTTGGAAGAAATTAAAGATTATTTATTGAATAAAAATATGGAAATAATGGATAAGGAATTTGTGATTAATCAAGTCAATGAAGAAATATCTTTATTTTGATGTCAAGTAAAAATACTTGACAGTATTCTATAAATATGTAAAGATAATAAAGTCAAGGAGGATTATTATGGTAAAAATTAGATTAAAAAGAATGGGTGCTAAAAAGTCTCCTTTCTATCGTGTAGTAGTTTCTGATTCTAGAGATAGAAGAGATGGCCGCGAGATTGAAGTTGTAGGTAATTATGATCCTAAGACAAATCCTGCTACTGTAAATATTGACGAAGAAAAAGTTCTTAAATGGTTAAATAATGGAGCACTTCCAACTGATACAGTTCGTAATATCTTAACTAAACAAGGTGTTATGAAAAAATATGCAGATGGTAAGAAAGCCGCTAAATAATGATTGATCTTGAAAAAGTATTATTGAACATTGTTAAACCAATTTGTTCTGATAGCGAAGGCGTGATGGTTAAACAAATGGAATCATTAAATGATAATGAAATTCTATTATATGTTTATGCCCAAAGCGAAGATATAGCTAGATTAATTGGTAGACAAGGTACAATGGCTAATTCAATTCGTCAAATGTTACAAGTAGCTTCAAAGATTGAAAAGAAAAGAATCACGGTTAAATTTGAAGCACTATAGAGATGTAAAATACATCTCTTTTTTATATAATTTGTTTATGGAATATATACTAATTGGAAAAATAGTTAATACACATGGTATAAATGGTGAATTAAAAGTAGAATCATATACTGATTTTTATGATGAACGTTTTAAAAAAGGCACAAAGATTTATATTGGTGAAAATCATTTAGAATTTGAAGTAAAACAATATCGTCTTCATAAAAACAACATCTTAATTAAACTTGTCAATAATGAAGATATAAATCTTGTTGAAAAATATAAAAATAGTTTTATTTATAAATCAAGTGATGATATCAAGCCCTTAAAAAATGGTGAATATTATTTCCGTGATTTAAAAGGTCTTGATGTTTATCAAAATGGAATTCTAATTGGAAAAGTAAAAAACTGTGAAGAAGGAAATCGTTACAATTTCTTAAGAATAACTGTTAGAGATAAAGAAAGATTAATCCCTTTTATTGAACAATTTATATTAAATGTCGATTTAAATAATTCCAGAATTGATATTGTTGAAATGGAAGGTCTTTTATGAAAATAACCGTTTTGACATTATTCAAGGAACAATTTGATAGTTTTTTAAATACATCAATTATTAAAAGAATTATTGAAAAAGGCTTAGTAGAAGTTAAAGTCGTTGATATACGCGATTATTCATTAGATGTGCATCGACATGTTGATGATACGCCTTATGGTGGTGGCGCAGGTATGCTTATGAAAGTGGATGTACTAGATAGAGCAATTAAGGATAATCGAAGCCCAAATTCTTATGTTTTATTAACTTCGCCTAAAGCTAAACCCTTTATTCAAGAAGATGCTTATCGTTTATCAAAAATGGATGATATTGTCATTATTTGTGGCCATTACGAAGGTGTTGACGCAAGAATCGATAAATACATCGATGAAAACATATCAATTGGCGATTATGTTTTAACAGGTGGTGAACTTGCAGCCATGGTTGTAATGGATTCTTTAATGAGGCTTATTGATGATGGCATAAATGCTGATAGCTTAAAAGAAGAGTCTTATACTAATGGCTTATTAGAATATCCACAATACACAAGACCTTATGAATATGATGGACAAGAAGTTCCTTTTGTTTTAACAAATGGAAATCATGAAGAAATAAGAAAATACAATCTTAAAATGTCATTAAGAGATACATATCTTTATCGAAAGGATTTATTAGATAAAAAAGAATTAAATGATGAAGAAAAAGAATTGCTAAAGGAGATCATTAATGAACTTAAACAAGAGAATTAAAGCATTTTTATTTGATATTGATGGAACTTTAGTAAATCGTGAAATAAAGATGACCGATAATTTAAAAAAGGCTCTAATGGTTTTAAAAGAAAAAGGCTATCACTTATCTATTAATACTGGAAGACCAGCATTTGCGGTTGAAAATGTTCTTAATACTAATAGTTTTGAAAATGATTTTGAATATTTCTTTTGTTGTAATGGAGTTGAAAAATATAATGTTAGAAACAAGACAACTGATTATTTAGCATATGTAAGTGCTGATACAATAAAAGAATTAGACAAATTTTTTAATGAAGATTATTTATCATTGTGTGTTTATAATGGCGCAGATGGCTTGTTGTTTAATCATTATCCCCACGATGAATATTTATATCAACTTTGGTGTAAACAAAGGTTTTCTAAACCAGGTTTAATTGATTTTCAAAAGAATGAAAAGAATTATCCTAAAACAGTTGTTATTTTTGAATTAAAAAGAAAAGAAGATTTTCTTAAAAAGATTGAAAATTTGAAAAATGATAAGATAGATTTCTTTTTATCAGGCGTTGATGTTATGGAAATTGTTCCAAAAGGAATAAATAAAGGACGTTCGGTTTTGGAATATTCAAGAATACTTAATATTGATCCAAAAGAAATATTGTGTGTTGGCGATGCCGAAAGCGATTTACCAGCTCTTAAAAAAGGAACAGGTTTATTATTGGGTGACGATGTCAAATGCGATGATGAAGAAATCGCATATCATTATCCTAGCGTTTTGGAAGATGGGCTATATCATTTCTTAAAAGATGAAGGTTTTCTTGATTAATTAAGATAATTGTTATATCATAATTAAGCGTTTCGCATTATTGTTCCGCTTTTCTTTAAGAATATGAGCAGTAATTAATACATGTTAAAAGGAGAAGAAAGATGAATCTAAATTTAGTTAATGAAATTACTAAAAAACAAATGAAATCTGATCTTCCTGAATTACGTCCTGGTATGACTGTAAGAGTTGGCGTAAAGATTAAGGAAGGCGACAAAACTCGTATTCAAGCATTTGAAGGAATTATTATCCGTATTAAGGGTAGTGGTATTGGTGAAACATTTACAGTTAGAAAATTATCTAATGGTGTAGGTGTTGAAAGAACATTCCCAGTTCATTCACCATTGATTGATAATATTGAAGTTGTAAGAGTAGGTAAAGTTAGAAGAGCTAAATTATATTATCTAAGAGATCGTGCTGGTAAATCAGCTAGAATCAAAGAAGTTCGTTAATCAAAATAAGCCGTCAATTAGACGGCTTTTAATATACAATATAAATATGGGTGAAAAGTTAAAGGGTTTTATCAAGGATTTAGTTCAATCGTTAATAATCGCTATTATAATTGTTTTCATATTATTTCAATTTGTACTCATTTCTGTTGAAGTTGAAGGATCATCAATGGAGCCAAATCTATATGCTAAACAAAGAGGAGTTAGTTTTATTATCACTAAGAATTTTGGCATCAATAGATTTGATATAGTGGTAATTGATTCTGATAAATCAGATGCCTTACTAGTTAAAAGAGTGATTGGTATGCCAAATGAAATAATTAAATATGAAGACAATAAATTATATATTAATGGTGAATATGTTGAAGAAGATTTCTTAGGTGACGTTTATACAGGTGACTTTGAAAAGCAATTAGGTGAAGATGAATATTTTTGTTTAGGTGATAATCGTGATGTGTCAAGAGATTCAAGATTCTATGGTCCTTTTCATCTAAAAGAATTAAGAGCATCAAATATTTTTATATATTATCCATTTTCTGATTTTGGATTAAAGTAATAACTAGTAAGTGGCCCCAATGATTGAAAACTTTGGAGGCCATTTTTTTATATGATTACTAAGGTGGACTAATACCCCTATAGGGTATATAATAATTACGAAAAGAAGGTAGATTATGAAAAAGGTTATTTTAAAAATAGATGGCATGAGTTGTAGCGCATGCTCAAACAGAGTCGAAAAATATTTGAATAAACAAGAAGGCGTAAATGCATCAGTTAATTTAGTAATGGCTCAAGCTTTAATTGAATATGACGAGAATAAAGTAAGCCTTAAAGACTTAGATCGTTTTGTTGAAGAATCTGGTTATAAAAGTTTAGGTGTCTATGATGAAAAAACACAAGAGAAACAAGACAACAGTAAAATACAATTAATTGTTTTTGGAATATTGATACTAATTTTGATGTATGTGTCTATGTCACACATGGTCCATCTTCCAGTAATTCCATTCTTACATATGATTAATTATCCAATTAATTATGGCATCGCTTTATTGTTACTTACTTTGCCATTTGTGATATTTGGTTTTGACATCATTAAAAGTGGCATAACAAAATTGTTTCATGGAAGTCCAAATATGGATTCACTTGTCTCTATTGGCGTTTTGGCTAGTTTAATATACAGTCTTTTTAATTTAATTATGATAATAATGGGAAATAATGAATTTGTTGAACAATTATATTTTGAAGGTTCAGCAATGATCATTTATTTTATAAAACTAGGGCGTTTTATCGATAAAAAGTCAAAAGAAAAGACTAAAGAAGCCATTAAAGAACTGGTTCAAATCACTCCTCAAAGTGCCTTGATTAAAACAGAAACAGGTGAGAAAGAAGTAACTATTGATACAGTCAATGTAGATGATGTATTAATTTGTAAGCCAGGAATGAAAGTGGCAGTTGATGGCATTATCACAAAAGGAGAAACTCATTTAAATGAAGCCTTTATTACTGGTGAATCAATTCCAAGTAAAAAGAGTGTTAATGATAATGTTATTGCAGGTTCTATTAATATTGATGGCTATATCGAGTATAAAGCTAAACGCATTGGTCCTAATTCAACTATTTCAGAAATTGTCAGATTAGTAGTTGAGGCAACAAACACCAAGGCTCCAATTCAAAGACTAGCTGATATTGTTGCTGGTTATTTTGTGCCTTCTATCATGATAATCGCCTTATTAACACTTGTTGTTTATTTATTAATAGGAAAAAGTTTCAATGAGAGTATCATTTCATTTGTTACCGTGTTAGTTGTTGCTTGCCCTTGTGCATTAGGATTAGCTACACCTTTGGCTGTTGTTGTATCTGAAGGAAAAAGCGCAAAAGAAGGCATTTTAATTAAGAGTAGTGAAACATTAGAAAATGCTCATAAGGTAGATACAATTGTTTTTGATAAGACGGGCACTTTAACTTATGGTAATTTAAGAATTTCTAAAATTTTTAATTATTCAAATTATCACAATGATCAATTATTAAATATAGTTTCCGCTATTGAGAATAAATCAAGCCATCCAATTGCGTTAGCATTTAAAGATTATTATGATTCAAATATTGTCATAAGGGATTTTAAAAATATTGCTGGATTTGGTTTAAAAGCCACAATAGATAATAAAGAGATATATTTAGGAAATAGTAAATTATTTAATGAATTAAATATAAAAAATGATCATAAACAAGATGAAGAAACATTACTAAATGAAGGAAACAGCATCATTTATGTTGTAGAAGATAATCTAATAATTGGGCTAATTGGTGTTAAGGACATTATTAGAGATAACGCTTTAAAAACAGTTGAAGCTTTAAAACATATGCATAAAGAAATTATCATGTTATCAGGAGATAATGAAAAAACAGCTAAGATTGTCGCTTCACAAATTGGCATCGAAAAAGTCATCGCTAATGTTTTGCCATCACAAAAAGAAAAGGTATTAAAAGAATTAATGAAAAATGGACATAATGTTATGATGGTTGGCGATGGGATTAATGATGCTCCATCATTAGCTAGTGCAAATATTGGCGTTTCAATTAATGAAGGAACAGATATTGCTGCTGATTCTGCTGATGTTATTTTAATGCAAGATGATTTATTAAAGATTGTTTCATTATTGAATATTAGTAAAAAGACAATTTCCATAATTAAACAAAACTTATTTTGGGCATTTATATACAATATTTTAATGATTCCTCTTGCTATGGGACTATTTAAATCTTTTGGTATTTCTATTAGTCCAATGTTTGCCTCTATGGCGATGACAATAAGCAGCTTAACAGTTGTTTTGAATTCATTGAGGCTTAGAAAATGAAAAAGATAATAATGTGTTTGTTTATTCTTTTGTTATGTTCATGTAATATAAAAGAAGATAATATAACTGATAATAATCAAGAAGAAATAGTAATAGAAAACAAGACTAATGATATGAAGATATTTATAAATGATAAAAATTATCAAATCCATATGGAGGACAATGATGCAGCCAAATATTTGTATTCATTATTACCGATTGAAATTAAAATGAATGAATTAAATGGTAATGAAAAATATGCATATTTAGATGAATCATTCCCGACATATTCTTATGCTCCTAAAAAAATAGAAAAAGGTGATGTGATGTTGTTTGGCGATAACTGTTTAGTCATTTTTTATAAATCATTTAACACAAATTATACATATACGAAATTAGGCCATATTGATGATCTTGATGATATAGGAAATAGCAGTATCGTGCTTAGACTAGAAAAGTAATTTATCTTTTAATTATTTATGTGATATTAAGAAACGCTTATTAGCGTTTTTTGATTGCATATATAAAAAATGTGTATATAATATTATTGTATTAATGATGTAATACAGTGAGGTATCTATGGATTTTGTATTTGATAATAATATTCCTATTTATATTCAATTATTAGAATATTTAAAAATTTATCTTATTTCAGGAACATTTAAAGCCGGTGATAAGCTTCCTTCAGTTAGAGAGTTTGCGAATATATTTAAGGTTAATCCTAACACAATGCAGAAAGCTTTAGGTGAACTTGAAGATATGAAACTTATCTATACTGAAAGAACTAATGGTAAATATGTTACTGAAGATGAAGAATTAATTAAAAAGTTAAAAGATGATTACGCAATAACTTTGGCTAAGAGTTATTTTCAAGGAATGAAAAGGATAGGCTTAGGCAAAGCAGAATCAATTAAATATCTAAAGGAGTTAGGTGACTAATGGAATTATTGGAGATTAAAGATTTAACTAAAAGCTATGATAAAAAGATAGCATTAAATAATATCAACATTAAAATTGAAAGTGGAAAAATTGTTGGTTTACTTGGACAAAATGGTGCTGGCAAAACTACGCTGATTAAACTCATTAATGATTTACTTACACCTGATAAAGGCGAAATACTAGTAAATGGTAAAAAAGTTGGTATTGAATCAAAAAAGATTATTGCTTACTTACCAGAAAAGACATATTTAAACAAACAAATGAAAGTTGTTGAAGTATTGGAATACTTCAAGGACTTCTATGATGATTTCGATCTAGAAAAAGCCAAGAAACTATTATTAGATTTAAATTTAGATATTAATCAAAAATTATCAACAATGAGTAAGGGCATGCAAGAAAAAGTTCAATTAGTTCTTGTGATGTCCAGGAATGCTGATTTGTATATTTTAGATGAACCTTTAGGAGGAGTAGATCCAGCTACTAGAGATTATATTTTAGATACAATCTTATCTAATTTTAAAGAAAATGCAAGTGTCATTATTTCAACACATTTGATTTCTGACATTGAAAGAATTTTGGATGAAATTATCTTTATAAAAGATGGAAGTGTAATCCTACAAAGTGACGCTGATAGCTTAAGAAATAAAGAACATTCATCAATAGATGAAATATTTAGGAGGATGTTTAAATGCTAAAGAAATTATTAAAATATGATTTAAAATATATGCTTAAAAATATGAGCGTATTCTATATATTGACAATCTTTTTTGCATTAACAACTAGATTATTCTTTTCATTAAATCAAACAATTATTATTCAAGTAATTAGCCAAATAAGTGTTGGCATTATGTATGCGCTTATCGCAAACACACTTATCAATACTTTAATGAGAAGTTGGTTAAGGTTTAGAGATTCAATCTATAAAGATGAAGCATATTTAACTCACACTTTGCCAGTAAGTAAGAATAATATTTATGATTCTAAATTTATTCAAACATTAGTTTTCTTTATTGCTGGCTTTATGGTAATAATATTGGCTTTATTTATTGCTTACTATACAAAAGAAAGATGGCAACTTTTAAAAGAATTCATTAATACAATTACTACTGGTCTAGATTTCAAGCCTGTTGTTTTTATAAGTGGTTTTTTGGCAGTTGTCTTTTTAGAATTATTTAATGCTATTCAATGTGGCTTTTTAGGAATTATTTTGGGCCATAAAAAATATCAAAATAAGACAGCTTTCTCTGTATTGTTTGGTTTTGTTGTTTATCTTGTTTCTCAAAGCTTGGTGTTGGCAATGTCATATGTTGTTGGCTTATTTAATGAAAGTATCATGAATTTATTTAAGTTTAATTATTTAGTTGATACAAATGCATTTAAATTATTAATGATATTGGCGATTATTTTATATGTTGTAATTATCTTTATTACTAGTATCATCTGTAAAAAAGAACTTAATAAAGGTGTAAATGTCGAATAGCAACTAGACAAACAGCGATGTTTGTCTTTTTTTATGTTTAAATAAAGATATTTTATAATTAATAAGTAGAAATATGGAAAAGGATTTTGAGAAAGTTATTAATTGCTTGCCTTGTATTTATACTGTACATAAAGGAAATCCTTATAAAATGAGACTTTTTAGCAAATGAGATCTTGCAAGTTTTAATAAAAAAAGAAGAAATAATAAAAACAGGTTAAAATATATTCATTTTTAAAAGGAATTAGGGTACCGGCTTGTAATATGCCGACACATTTTATATCAATAGAAAGGAGAAACTTTATGGATAATAACAAAATAGAAACAATTTCAAATTTATTTGAAGATAAAGAGATTAGAAGTGTATGGGACAGTGAAAAAGAAGAATATTTTTTTAGTGTTGTAGATGTTATAAGTGCATTGACGGATAGTAAAGATGCAGCACATTATTGGAGAACATTGAAATCAAGAATGATAAAAGAAGGAAACCAAACTGTCACAAATTGTGACACTTTCAAATTTAAGGCAAAAGATGGCAAAATGCGTAAAACTGATATGCTAGATATGAGAAATATTTTTAGACTTATTGAATCAGTTCCTTCACCTAAAGCTGAACCTTTTAAAATATGGTTAGCTTCACTTGGAAAAGAAAGAGTTGATGAAGCATTTGATCCAGAGATAGCTGTTAATCGAGCAATAGATTATTATCGTAATAAAGGCTATAGTGATAAATGGATTTCAGAAAGACTAAATGGAATATTAAATCGAAAAAAATTAACAGATACTTGGAAAGAAAATGGCATTACTAAAAATTATGAATATGCTCTTTTAACAAATGAGATATATAAAGGTTGGTCTGGAATGAGGGCTAGTGAATACAAAAAGTTAAAAGGACTTAGAAAAGAATCATTAAGAGATAATATGACAGATATAGAAGTGGCACTTACTAATTTAGGAGAGATTGCAACAAGGGATATAGCAAGAGAAGAACGACCACAAGGATTAAAAGAAAATTTAAATGTAGCAAAACGCGGTGGAGGAGTTGCAAAGGGAGCAAAAAATTTATATGAAAAAGAAACAAAAAAATCTGCAATATCTAAAAGTAATAGTTTAAATTATAAGTATATAGATGAGCAAAAACAAATAGAAGATAAAAAAGGTAAAAAAGATGAATGAAAATAAAACTATTATAAATTGGTATCCAGGACACATGGCTAAAGCCAATCGTCAAATGGAAGAACAATTAAAGCTTGTCGACATTGTTATTGAATTAAGAGATGCCCGTATGCCTTTGGCGAGCGGCAATCCACTTTTAAATTCTTTAGCGAAAGATAAGAAACATTTAATTATTCTTAATAAAGCTGATAAAGCAGATAAAGAGGAGAATAAAAAATGGCTCAATTATTTTGAAAGAGCACTTTTGATTGATTCTTTAAATGAAAAAAACACAAATAGAATTATTAATGAAGTTAAAGACATATTAAAAGAGAAATTAGAAAAAGCTAAAGCTCGCGGTATTAGAAAAAAGGTATTGAGAGCGATGGTTGTCGGAATACCAAATGTCGGCAAATCCACTTTTATTAATAATATTGTTAATAGAAAAATTGCCAAAGCAGAAAATAGGCCAGGTGTCACAAAGAATCTTCAATGGATTAGGATAAATGAAGATGTTGAATTATTGGATACACCAGGTGTATTGTGGCCAAAGATAGATGACCAAAGACAAGCTTTAATATTAGCTTTACTCGGAAGCATCAATGATGAAATATTAGATAAAGAAGCTTTAGCTAATTTTGGAATTAATTACATTAAAGATAATTATCCAATGTTGTTAAACAAACGCTACGATATTGATGAAAACAAAAGTGATCTAATCAAAGAAATTGGTTTAAGCAAAAAATGTCTTACAAATGATGGCAACATAGATTTGGATAAAACTTATAAGATGATTTTAAAAGATATTCGTGGTGCAAGTATCGGAAACATCACATTTGAAAAATATGAGTCTAATCAATGAATATGAGAATATAAATTGGCCTAATAATGATTTAGTTATGGGCATAGATGAAGCAGGGAGAGGACCACTTTGTGGACCTTTAGTTGTGGCTTGTGCAGTGTTGCCTATAGGTTATAAAAATGAGGATATTAATGATTCTAAGAAAATAAGTGAAAAGAAAAGGAACGAATTATTTAAAGTTATCATCAAAGATGCTTTATATTTTGATTTTCGTATTGTTTCTCCTTCAAGAATTGATGAATTGAATATTTATGCTGCTACAAAAGAAGCTATGGCTGATTTAGCTAAAACTTATGAAGTTAAAAAGGTATTAACAGACGCAATGAAAATTGAAGACAATCCAAAAGTCATACCTATTATTAAAGGAGATGCTAAATCAATTTCAATTGCTGCAGCTAGCATTTTAGCTAAAGTTTTAAGAGATCATATTATGTGGGGCTATAATCATCTTTATCCTGAATATGAATTAATAAAACATAAAGGCTATCCAACTAAAAGACATCTTGAAATAATTGAAGATATTGGCATATTTGATATTTACCGCATGTCTTATAAACCTTGTCAAAATAAAAAAAGGAATCTATCAATAATTCGATAATAATGAATTATGGATAGCAGAAAAAGATTAATTAGTTATGCATTAAAATATAATGGCAATTATAATGCCATCAAAAAAGCAATTGAATTAAGCGAAAAGGTTGAAGAAAAAGATTATTCTAATTGTATTACGATATTTGATGATATTTATCCAAATGAATTTTTGCAATTAAAAAGTCCACCTTTTGTGTTGTTTTATAAAGGAAATCTTGAATTATTAAAAGAAGATAAAATTGCCATAGTTGGATCTAGGAAGCCGTGTGAATATTCAATAGAGGCTACCAAATATATCGCTACTAATAGAAAAGAAGTAATAGTATCAGGCTTAGCGAAAGGAATTGACGGTGTAGCTCATTGCTATGCTAGTAAAAGTATTGGTGTAATAGGGTGTGGAATTGATTATATTTATCCTTTTGAAAATTATTATTTATATAAAAGATTAGAAAAGGACGGACTGATATTATCGGAATATCCACATACGGTTAAGCCCTTCCCTTCAAATTTTCCTTTCCGTAATCGATTGATAGCGGCTTTAGGGAAAGAAATATTGATTATGGAAGCTCATGAAAAAAGCGGAACTTTGACGACAATTAATGAAGCTCTAGAGTTAGGAAAAGAGATAAAAGTCTTGCCATTTAATATATTTGATAAATGTGGAAAGTATAATAACGAGTTAATTTATGAAGGTGCCACAATCATCAATTAATGTCAATATGATTGACAAGAAATATTGTTTTGTGTAAAACTTTATATTTAGAAAAGGAATAATATGAAAAATTTAGTAATTGTTGAGTCACCATCAAAATCAAAAACGATAGAAAAATACCTTGGAAACGATTATAAAGTCGTTTCTTCTAAAGGCCATATAAGAGATTTGGCAACAAAAGGCAAAGAGGGCCTAGGCGTAGATATAGATAATGGCTTTAAGCCAAATTATGTGGTATCTAAAGATAAAAAAGATACTGTTAAAGAATTAAAACAGCTTGCTGCTAAAGCAAACAATGTATTACTTGCAACCGACCCAGATAGAGAAGGTGAAGCTATCTCATGGCATTTAGCAGATGAGCTTGGATTAGATATTAATGATGTTAATAGAGTTGTTTTTAATGAAATAACAAAGAAGGCAATCTTAAAAGCAATGGATAATCCACGTAAGATTGATATGGATTTAGTTAGGTCACAAGAAACAAGAAGAATCTTAGATAGAATTATTGGTTTTAAACTTTCGAATTTATTAAAAAGAAAAATCAAATCTAAATCAGCTGGTAGAGTACAATCGGTTGCGTTAAGAATGATTTGTGATAGAGAAAATGAAATAGAAAATTTCATACCTGAAGAATATTGGACAATTAAAGCAAATTATTCAAAAGATAAAAATGAATTGGAGACTATCTTATCTAAAATTGGTGCTAAGAAGGCTGAAATAAAAAATGAAGAAGAAGCTAATAAAATCTTAAAAACAATCAGCAATGAAGCAATTATTGATGAAGTTGCCGAAAAGAAAAAGAAGAGAGCTGCATATTTGCCTTTTATTACTTCAACTCTTCAACAAGAAGCTTCATCTAAACTTGGCTTTAGTTCAAAGAAAACAATGACTATTGCTCAAGGGTTATATGAAGGTGTTGATTTAGGAAATGAGACAGTTGGTTTAATCACTTATATGCGTACAGATTCTACTAGATTATCTGATGAATTTGTCACAAACGCTTTTTCAAAAATTGAAAATGAATATGGTAAAGAATATAAGGGTTTTTATCGTGTTAAAAATGATGAGTCAAGTCAAGATGCCCATGAAGCAATTAGACCTACATCTTTAGCTAATGAACCGGAAAAAATTAAATCATTTTTAACAAATGATCAATATAAACTATATCGTTTTATTTATTATCGTGCTTTAGCTTCACTCATGTCTGAAGCAGTTAACAACACACTTACATATAGTATTGTTGATAAAGATTTAGTATTTACAGTTAGTGGCAGTCAGCTTGTCTTTGATGGCTTCTTAAAAGTTTATAAAGAATATGATTCAAGCAAAGATACTTTATTACCTAAATTGAATAAAGGTGATGTTTTAAAATTAATTAAAACGGATAAGGAACAACACTTCACTGAAGGCCCAAGCAGGTATACTGAAGCCAAGTTAATCAAAGCTCTTGAAGAAGAAGGTGTTGGCAGACCAAGTACTTATGCTAGCACGATTGATACAATCATCAGTCGTAATTATGTTGAATTAAAGAAAGCTTCAGATAATTCAAAAACCAAGTATTTCTTCCCTACAGAACAGGGAAGATTAACTGATGAAAAATTAAAAGAATTCTTTAGCAGTGTAATCAATACTAAATATACAGCCAAAATGGAAGATGGCTTAGATAAAATTGCGGAAGCAAAAGAAGATAATGTTAAATATTTAAGCGATTTCTATAAAGACTTTCAACCATTAGTAGATGAAGCTTATGCGAATATGGAAAAGAAACAAGATGAAAAGTCTGGCAATAAATGTCCAAAATGTGGAGGCGATTTAGTATATAAAGAAGGTCGCTATGGCAAATTTGAAGCATGTTCAAACTATCCAAATTGTAGTTATATCGTAACTGAAGAAGTTGGCAGGAACTGCCCAGATTGTGGTTCACCACTTATTTATCGTACAGGACGTTTTGGCAAATTCATTTCTTGTTCAAACTATCCAACATGTAAATATATTGAAAAGATTGAAAAAGAAAAACCAGAAGAAATTGGTAGGAACTGCCCAGATTGTGGTTCACCATTATTAAAAAGAAAAAGCCGTTATGGAACATATTTCATTGGCTGTTCAGCTTATCCTAAATGTAAATATGTTGAAAAAATAGAAGGCGAAACACCAAAACGTAATTATAAAAAGAAAAAATGAAAGAAGTAAGAGTAATAGGTGCGGGACTAGCTGGGTGTGAAGCTGCTTATCAACTAGCTTTAAAAGGCATCAAAGTAAAACTTTATGAACAAAAGCCAATCAAAAAACATGAGGCTTTTAAAACTGACTTATATAGTGAACTTATTTGTTCAAACTCTTTAAGAAGTGATGATATTAATAATGCTGTTGGCTTATTAAAAGAAGAGATGCGTCATCTTGATTCTTTAATTATGGAAGCTGCTGATAAAAATAGAGTTGAAGCCGGCAAGTCATTAGCTGTTGACCGTGTTGGCTTTTCTAAATATATAACTGATGTAATTAATAATAATCCAAACATTGAAGTTATACACGAAGAAGTTAAACAAATAGATATAAACACTCCCACAATAATTGCAGCTGGTCCTTTATGTGATGGCGATTTATCAAAAGAAATAAAGAAACTATGTGGCAAAGACTATCTTTATTTTTATGATGCTGTATCGCCAATTGTTGAAAAAGATTCTATTGATTTTAATAGTGCTTACTATAAATCAAGATATGATGAAGAATCTAAAGGAGACTATATTAATTGTCCATTAACTAAAGAAGAATATGCTATTTTCCATGACGAAGTAGTAAAAGCCAAAAAGATTGAAGTTCATGATATTGATTCAGAAATATATTTTGAAGGTTGCATGCCTTTTGAAGAAATGGCTAGAAGAGGTTTTGAAACTTTATTGTTTGGCCCGATGAAACCAGTAGGACTAGAACATGATGGAAGTAGACCTTATGCTGTTGTTCAATTAAGGAAAGACAATGCTATTGATACTTTATATAATATTGTTGGTTTTCAAACACACCTTACCTTTGGTGAACAAGAAAGAGTGCTTAAATTAATTCCAGCATTAAGAAATGTTTCAATTGTTAGATATGGCGTAATGCATAGAAATACATACATTAATTCACCAAAAGTATTAAATAATAAATATCAAATGATTAATTATCCCAATATCTTTGTAACTGGGCAAATTAGTGGCGTTGAAGGTTATGTTGAATCGGCTGCTAGTGGTCTATATGGCGCTTTATGTATGAAACAATATTTAGATGGTAAAATCAAAAATGAATTAGGTGCTGATACAATGATGGGTGCTATGGCTAATTATATAAGTGATGAGAATATCACTAAACTTGTGCCAATGAATGCCAACTTTGGAATCTTTAAATGTTTGTATAAAGGACCAAAGAAAGATAAGAAAGCATATTATGTTAAAGTGGCATTAGAAAACATTGATAAATATAAAGAACAATATGTATAAAACACTTGATGATTTTATAAAATATTTAAGCGCAAAAAGAACGGGCTCAAATAAAACCGCTGATGCATATTATCGCGATATAGCCCGCTTCATTGAGTTTCTTGAAGAAAGAAACATCAAATCTTTTAATGATGTTTCAAAAGAAGAATCTTTGGATTATATATCTTTATTGCGTTCAGGTAAGATCACAAGAGGCAAGATTAGTAATTCATCATATTCAAGAAACTTGAGTGCGTTACGTTCTTTTTATAAATATTTAGAAATCTTCAATAAAGTTGATCATAATCCTTTCAGTCAATTCAAAAAGATTCATGTAGAGAAAAAATTACCTGATGTCTTAACTTTTGAACAAATTGAAAGAATTCTATATTCTTTTGATTTGGATAATCCTATTGAATTAAGGGATAGGACAATTATTGAAATGATGTATGCATGTGGGCTTAGAATATCTGAACTATGTGATTTAAAAATAGATCAAATTGATCGTAAAGAATTAATTATTAGAGTTATTGGAAAAGGCAATAAAGAAAGAATCGCTCCATATTATGATGGTTTAGATGAACTTATTGAAAGATATGTAAATGAATTTAGAACTATTTATGTTAAAGATGGTGTCGAAAATCTATTTATTTCAAAAAGGGGCACAAGAATATCTCCAAGAATGATCCAAATAATGTTGGAAAATACAAGAGTAAAATGTGGCCTAAATATGAATTTGCATCCACATATGTTAAGACATTCTTTTGCGACTCATTTATTAGACAATGGAACAGACTTAAGAACAGTCCAAGAATTATTAGGACATGAGAATTTAAGCACTACACAAATCTATACACATTTAACATTCGATCGTCTAAAAAAGACTGTCGATATTTCACATCCACATTCTAAGAAGTAGCTATTGATAAACAATATTGTTTTTTATATAATAATTAAGCCTATTTAGGCGAAAACGCACACTATGAATTCATCATTCCGTGGCAATTTGCTTAGTGATGTTTGAAATAGTGGAGGAGAAACGGAAAGAGAGGAAATTTTTTAATGCAATTAGTTTCAATGCGTAAACTTTTAGAAAATGGTGTTCATTTCGGACATCAAACTAGAAGATGGGACCCTAAGTGTAAACCATTTATTTACACTGCTAAGAATGGTGTTTATATCATCAACTTAGAAAAGACACAAGAAGATTTACAAGTAGCTTATAACAAGCTAAAAGAAATCGCTGAAAATGGCGGTAAAGTATTATTTGTAGGTACTAAGAAACAAGCTCAACAAATCGTGCTTGATGAAGCTACAAGATCTGGTAGTTTCTACATTAACCAAAGATGGTTAGGTGGAACATTAACAAACTTCAGAACTATCCAAAAAAGAATCAAAAGATTACTTGAAATCAACGAGATGGAAACATCTGGTACTATAAATGTTTATCCTAAAAAAGAAGTCGTATTAATTCGTAAAGAAGCAACTCGTCTTGATAACTTTTTAGGTGGTATTAAAGAAATGAAGAAGCTTCCTGATGCCGTTGTAGTAGTTGATCCAAAAGAAGATCACAACGCTGTTTTAGAAGCTCGTAAATTAAACATTCCTGTATTTGGTTTAACTGATACAAACTGCAATCCTGCATTTGTTGATTATCCAATTCCTGCTAATGATGATGCTATTAAATCAATCAAATTAATCATCTCTTTATTGGCTGATGCTATTGTTGAAGCTAAAGGTGGTATCTTACAAGATGCTTATCAAGAAGGTGAAGATGTTGAAGACATCACTATGGAAGATGTAATCATCAATGTTGAAAAGCATGCTGAAGAACAAGAAAAGAGAAGAAAAGCTCGTAATGAAGAAAGAAATCGCCAACAAAATCAAAAAGGCCGTTTCAATCGCAATTCAGAAAAACGCTATATCAATAAAAAAGAAAATAATGATGTAAAAGCTGATGAAGCTGTTGAAGCTCCTGTAGAAGAAGCTCCAGTAGTTGAAGAAGTTGTTGAAAGTGTTGAGGCTCCAGTTCAAGAAGCTCCTGTAGAAGAAGCTCCTAAAAAACGTGGACGTCCTAAAAAAGTAGTTAAGGAGGAAGAATAATGGCTGTTACTGCTGCTCAAGTAAAAGAATTAAGAGAAAAGACTGGTGCCGGCATGCTTGATTGTAAGAATGCTCTTACAGCATCTGATGGCGATATGGATAAAGCTATTGACTGGTTAAGAGAAAAAGGTATCGCTAAATCAATCAAGAAAGCAAGTAGAATTGCTGCTGAAGGCTTATCAAAAGTTGTTGTTGATGGAAATAGAGCATGTCTAGTTGAAATTAATTCAGAGACTGACTTCGTTGCTAAAAATGAACAATTCTTAGCATTAGTTGATAAAACTGCAAAAACTATTTTAGCTAGCAATGCAAAAACAAATGATGAAGCATTAGCATTAAGTGTTGATGGCAAGACTTTAAATGATTTATTCATTGAAGCAACTGCAACTATTGGCGAAAAGATCGTTTTAAGAAGATTCGCAATTGTTGAAAAAGCTGATGATGAAGTATTTGGTTCTTATATTCATTTAGGTGGTAAGATTTCTACTTTATGTATCGTTAAGGGTGATGAAGCTTTAGCTAAAGATATGGCTATGCAAATTGCTTCTATGGCTCCTACATATGTATCAAGTGATGATATGCCTGCTGATGTTGTAGCTCATGAAAGAGAAATTCAAACAGAAATCGTTAAGAATGATCCTTCATTTGCTGGCAAGCCAGAAAAGGTTATTGAAGGTGCTATCAATGGTAAAGTTTCTAAATCATTAAAAGAAATGTGTTTAGTTGATCAAGAGTACTTCAAAGATCCTGGTCAAAAAGTCGCTGCTGTATTAAAAGCTGCTAACGCAACTGTTAAATGCTTTGTTAGATATTTAGTTGGCGAAGGCATTGAAAAGCGTGAAGAAAACTTTGCTGAAGAAGTTGCTAAACAAATGGGTCAATAATTAAAAGAGACTATTATTTAGTCTCTTTTTTAAAAGGAGAATTATATTATGTATAAAAGAGTTTTATTAAAATTATCTGGTGAAGCTATGGGTTGTCCATATGATATTAACATCTTGGATTCAATTTCTAAACAAATTAAGAAGTTAGTTGAAGAAGGAATTGAAGTGGGCGTTGTTATTGGCGGTGGAAACATTTGTCGAGGCAAGACTTTTGAAAAACTTGGATTAGATAGAAAAGAAGCCGATTATATTGGTATGGAAGCTACTATTATGAATGCACAAATGCTTACAGCAGCTTTAATTAAAAATGGTGTCAGCGCTAAAACATTATCAACGGTTAAAGTTCAAAGAGTATTAGATTATTCAAAAGAAAAAGCATTGTCATTATTGAAGAAAAAAGTAGTCTGTGTTTTTGGTGGAGGAACTGGCAAACCATTTTTCTCTACGGATACCGGAAGTGCATTAAGAGCTAAAGACATAAATGCTGATGTTATTTTAATGGCAAAAAATGGAGTTGATGGTGTTTATACTGATGATCCTGACACTAATCCTAATGCTACAAGATACAATGAAATGACTTTTAATGATATAATTATTAATAAATTAGGGGTAATTGATTTGAAAGCTGCTGAGATTTGCAAGAAGAACCACATTGAAGCTTTCGTCTTCGATATGGCCGTTAAAAATAATATTGTGAAAGCAGCTAAAGGAAAAGCAATTGGCACCGTAATTAAATAGGAGAGAATTATGGAAATTAAAAATATTGAAGCAAGAATGGAAAAAGCAATCGAAAACTTTAAAACTGGTTTAGATAAGGTAAGAACTGGACGTGCAAATCCAACAATTTTAAACGGAATTGAAGTTGATTATTATGGCAGTCCAACACCAATTAATCAAATTGCTTCTGTATCTGTTCAAGAAGGTAAAACAATCGTTATTAAGCCATATGATGCAAGTAGCTTAAAAGATATCGAAAGAGCAATCAATACATCTAATTTAGGACTTCCTCCTCAAAATGATGGTTCAGTAATTAGAATTACTGTTCCTGCATTAACCGAAGAAACAAGAAAAGGTTATTGTAAAGAAGTATCTAAGATGGCTGAAGAAGCTAAAGTTGCGATTAGAAATATTCGTCGCGATGGTAATGACGAAGTCAAAAAGGACAAGACAATTCCTGAAGACTTAGCTAAAGATCTACAAGACAAAATTCAAAAAGCTACTGACAAGTTTATCAAATTAATTGATGAAGTTGGCAAACAAAAAGAAGATGAAATAATGAAGATCTAATGAACAATTTAAATCATATCGCCATTATTATGGATGGCAATGGACGTTGGGCGAAAAAACGTGGATTGCCTAGATCTATGGGCCATAAAAAGGGCGTTGAAAAAGTTAGAGAAATAGCTATATATGCGAATAAGTTAGGCATTAAGTGCCTAACTCTTTATGCTTTCTCAACAGAGAATTGGAAAAGACCAGAAAAAGAAGTTAATTATCTGATGTCGCTTCCTAAAATATTCTTTAATAAATATTTAAAAGAATTAATGAAGAATAATATTAAAGTCACAATGATAGGTGACTTAAATAAAATACCTTTAGAAGCTAAAAACATCTTTAAAGATGCAATTAGACAAACAAGCAAAAATACAGGAATGATTTTAAATTTTGCGCTTAATTATGGTGGCCAAAGTGAAATTGTTAGAGCTTGTAAACAATTTGCCAAAGATTATAAAGATGGCAAAATAAAAACATTAAATGAAAAAACATTTAATAATTATCTATATACAAAGGATTTGCCAGAACTTGATTTAATGATAAGGACTTCTAATGAAGAACGTATATCTAATTTCCTTTTATATCAAGTTGCTTATAGTGAACTTGTATTTGTAGATACATATTGGCCTGATTTTACATGTACAGATTTAGATAAAGCCATAGAAACATATATGAATAGAAATAGAAGGTTTGGTGCCGTTGATGAAAAATAGAGTTATAAGTGGAATAATTATTGGCGTTATCGCTTTAACATCAATTTATATTGGTGGCTTTTATTTTGCTGCTGTTGTAACTTTAATAGCACTTCTTGGATCTTATGAATTCTGCAAGACAAGAAATAGAAAAATTGATTGGTTTGAATTTGCCATCATGGTTATATTCATCCTATTGTTGAATCTATTCTATGAAAAAGCCATTGGTTTAGTGTTATTATTGTTTATTTGCTTAATGATTTTAGCTATTTATAATGAAAATATTGATTTTGAAGATGCCAGTGTATCTTTTGCAGAAAGCATTTTGTTAGGCTTTGCAATCCACGAGATGTTTTCTATTGAAGTATTAAATAAATGGCTATTTGGCTATATTGTTATCATTGCTTTAGTTACTGATGTTTTCGCATTCTTTAGTGGAAAATTATTTGGTAAACATAAATTAAATAAGCGCATATCACCAAAGAAAACTATTGAAGGCTTTATTGGTGGTTGGCTATGTGGTGGACTTATTTCTTTTATCTATGCTTTAGCTTGTGATTTCTTTGGCTTAGATATTAGTTTTGTTGTTATATGTAGTATTATTGCACCAATTTTCTCACAAATTGGTGATTTAGCATTTAGTTTAATTAAAAGACATTATGGTGTTAAAGATTTTTCAAATTTAATACCTGGACATGGTGGAATATTGGATCGTTTTGATTCATTAACATTCACACTAATTATTTTTGGAGCAATTTCGGTATTTTTGAGATGAAGAAGATTTTATTACTTGGCTGTTCTGGATCAATTGGCAAACAAACAATTGATATTATTAAAGAACATAAAGACAGTTTACAACTTGTAGGTGTTAGTGTTTATAACAATGTAGATTATTTAAAAGAATTGTTAGCTGAATTTGATATTAAATTCGCTTATTTAAAAAACTACAATGAAGAATTAAACAATCTATATCCTAACACTAAGTTTTTTTATGGTGACAATGGTTTAGAAGAAATCGTTAAAGAAGACTATGATTTATTAGTTAATGCTTTAGTTGGCTTTGTAGGATTTGTACCTACATTAAATGCTATTAACGCAAATAAAGACATTGCTTTAGCTAATAAAGAAACGCTTGTTGCAGGTGGTCAAATCATCATGAAAGCCATAAAAGAAAAGGGTGTTAAATTATTTCCTATAGATTCTGAACATTCTGCCATTCTTCAATGTCTACAAGGACATAATAAAAAAGATGTAAAAAAATTGATCATTACAGCTTCTGGCGGTTCATTTAGAGACAAAAGGCGTGATGAACTTGAAAATGTTACACTTGAAGATGCCTTGCATCATCCAAACTGGTCAATGGGTTCAAAGATTACCATTGATAGTGCAACTATGATGAATAAAGGTTTTGAGATTATTGAAGCACATTATCTATTTGACATACCATTTGATAAGATTGAACCAGTACTTCATTATTCATCAATAGTCCATTCAATGGTTGAATATGAAGATGGAAGCGTAATTGCTCAAATGTCAAATCCTGATATGCATTTACCAATTCGTTATGCATTATTATTTCCAAATAATTTAAAAGATGAAAACAGCCAGTATTTAGATTTTTCTAAGATGCTTAATTTAGATTTTAGACCAGTTGATTATGGACGCTATCCACTTGTGAAATTAGCTAAAGAAGTTGGTTCACTTGAAGGCAGTTTTGGTGCAATACTAATTGGTGCTAATGATGAAGCTGTAAGCTTATTCCTAAATAGGCATATAAAATTTATGGAAATTGAAGAATATATTTTTGATACATTAAAACATGCCCATTTTATTCAAAATCCAAATGTCAAAGACATTATTGAAGCTAATAGATGGGCTAAAGATTATGTAAAGAATCGTTGGGCAAACAAATGAAAACTATATTAACTATTATTTTATTTATATTGATGTTAACAATCATCATATCTATTCATGAATTTGGACATTTTATAACTGCTAAATTATTTAATGTTTATGTTTTTGAATATTCAATTGGAATGGGTAAAAAACTATTTTCTAAAAAAGGAAAAGAAACATTATTCTCAATACGACTATTGCCGATTGGCGGCTATTGTTCATTAGCTGGTGAAGAGGATAACGATCTACAAAATAATCCAGATATTGATGTAGATATTTCTTCGATACCTCCTGAAAGAACATTAAACGGTATCGCTAAATGGAAAAAAATAATCATCTTATTAAGTGGTGTTTTTATGAATTTCCTTTTAGCTTTATTAATAGTTTCAATGGTTTTCTTATCATATGGAAAAATTTATAATTCACCTAAGCCAATTGTCAATGAAGTAAAAGTTGGCTATCCAGCATATGAAGCTGGAATTATAAAAGATGATGAAATATTAGAAGTGAAATTAGAAAATGGTTATTCTTTTTCTCCTGAAACAATGAATGAATTTTCTAACTTTATGAGTCTTTACGAAAAAGGCGAAATTACCTTATTGATTAATCGTGATGGTAAAAAGATAGAATTTAAAGTTACACCAATATATGATGAAGAAAGTGAATATTATGTCATTGGTATAAGTTCATATGAAGTTGAAGTGGTTGAGATGAATATTCTTAATTGTTTCCAATATGGTTTTTCTTATTTGGTGATGATGACAAAATTGATTTGGACTACATTGTTAGGATTATTTAGAGGTGTTGGCTTTGATAACTTATCAGGACCTGTAGGTATATATAGAGCCACAAGCGATGCTGTTAATGCAGGAATGTCAACATATGTATTACTTATAGGAGCTATATCATTAAATATTGGTATATTTAATTTATTGCCAATACCAGCACTTGATGGAGGAAGAGTTATCTTAACATTAGTTGAGGCAATTATCAGAAGACCAATAAATAAAAAATTAGAAAATATTATAATGACAATATCAGTATTAATATTTATATTATTAATGCTATTTGCTACAGGTAGCGATATATTACGTTTGTTTAGAGGTAATTAGATGTTAAAGAAATTTTTATTTGTCTTTTTTATATCAATGGTGCCACTTATTGAATTAAGAGGAGCTATTCCATATGCGATTGGTTTTGGCCTTCCGCTTTTTCCTTCATATATTGTAGCAATTATCGGTAATATGATACCTGTACCATTTATCTTTTTCTTCGCTCATCGTTTATTACTTTGGGGTAAGGATTTAAAAATAAAACCTTTGGCTAAATTCTGTAATTTTTGTATAAACAAAGGTGAAAAAGGCAAAGAAAAATTATTATCAAAATATAAACAAAATGTCTATATTGCCTTAATGCTATTTGTAGGCATACCACTACCTGGAACGGGCGCATGGACTGGAACTTTGGCCGCAAGTTTATTAGACCTTGATTTTAAGAAATCAGTAATTGCCGTTATTCTTGGTGTAATACTGGCGGGTATTATTATGGGACTTGTAACAGTTGTTTTTAAAGGAACTATTAACATATTTATGTGAGGTGCATTATGAAAATTTTAGTAACAGGTGGAACTGGCTATATTGGTAGCCATACAGTAGTTGAACTAATCAACAAGGGACATGAATGTGTAATTGTTGATAATCTTTATAACTCTAGTGATAAAGTTTTGGGACGCATTAAACAAATTACAGGAGTAGAAGTTAAATTCTATAAAGTTGATATTCGTGATAAAGATGCTTTAGAAGAAGTATTCAAAGAAAACAATTTTGATGCCGTTATTCATTTTGCGGGCTTAAAAGCTGTAGGTGAATCAGTAGCTAAACCACTTGAATATTATGAAAACAATATCTCTGGTTCAATTGTTTTATATGAACTTATGATTAAATATCATGTGAATCGTTTAGTATTTTCAAGTAGTGCTACAGTTTATGGCGATTCATTTACTTCACCATTAAAAGAAGAATATGGTCGTGGTAAAACAACAAATCCATATGGATCTACTAAAGCTATAAATGAAATGATTATTGAAGATATCGGCAAAGCTAATAAAGACTTTAGTGCTATTATCTTGCGTTATTTTAATCCGGTAGGCGCACATGAAAGCGGCTTGATTGGTGAAAGACCTAATGGCATTCCAAATAATTTAGTGCCTTATATCTCTGATGTTGTTGTAGGTAAACTTGATCATTTAAATGTCTTTGGCGATGATTATGATACAAGAGATGGCACGGGTGTAAGAGATTATATACATGTTGTTGATTTAGCTAAAGCTCATGTTTTGGCAATTGAACATGCGGCAAAACAAGTAGGTGTCGATACAATAAATGTTGGTTCTGGCAATGGTTATTCAGTACTTGAAGTAATTAAAGCTTATGAAAAAGCAAGTAATAAAAAGATTCCATATGTTATTTCTCAAAGAAGACCTGGCGATATAGCTACATGCTTTGCGGATACTCATAAAGCTAGTGAATTACTTGGTTTTAATACCAAACTTGGAATTGAAGATATGTGTAAAGATGCATATAACTTCATTAAAAAGAACCCAAACGGTATTGAATAAATATAGTTAAATTTATATATAAATTTAACTATAAATTATAATATATAAAAATTGACAAAATTATAGATATAATTCTATAATTTTTTTATGAAAAAGAAGTCATATGTTGGAACAATGTTAGAATCTTTGGTGCCTATTAGTTATTTAAATCAAGGAAAGGCAGCAAAGATCATTTCAAGTCTTGGACCTGATGACATTAAGATTATCGTTAAGAATAATGAACCAATGGCGGCAATTATTCCTATTTCACGTTTTTCAGAACTTATTGAAGCTGAAGAAACATTAAAAGGAGAAGGAAATGGCTAAAAAGAGAAGGAAATTAAGGGTTGATCGTCTAGTCTTAATGATTTTATTGTCAATATTATTGGTCATAATTTTAATATTTGCGGTAAAAGCTCTTTTTGACTTATTTAGTGATGATAAACCTATAAGTAATAATCCTAAAATAGTAGAACCTATAAATAATTCAAAATTAATAGTTGAATTACTAGACTATAAAGTATATGAAGATAGTCAAAATGAATTAGGATTTAATTTTGTTGTGGCCAAACTTAAATTTAGCGATGAAAATAATATCAACTATGACTTAAATAATCTTTTAACTGATGAAATGATTAAATTAAATGATATTCTTGATTATCAAAAGAAGATGAAAATAAATTCATATGATTATGAAAAATTAGATACAACTATTGATATTAAAAGTGATGATAACGAATTAGAAACAAATATCTTTATTCCATATTCTAAACAAAAAGATATCTTGATAATTACTGAAAAAATAAGTGGCAACTCATTCAGTATTGACTTAAGTAAGAATAAAGAAGATATAAATTCTATAAAATATGTATCAACACCTGAAGAAATTAAGACAGCTTCATATGAATTTAAAGTGTCAGACAATTATATTTCAACCATGATGAAGCATAATGGTGAACCATATGATAGTTCAATGTTGTCAGTATATACATACAATTTAACAGTTGAACAAATAAATGATGGCATCAAAATTGTCGATGCTAAATTTAAACAAGCTTCAACAGGTAGCACTTGGAATGCTTTGGATGCTTCTTATTCTTCAAGTAAAATTGAGAATATTATTAATAAAGATTTACACGTTGGTGATAAATATGCCTTATTCTTTGAAGTTTTCTCAAATGATAACGAAAAGCCAACATATGATGGAGATATTACTATTTACTTTAGTGATAATAGCAGCGTAACAATTAAAGCGACTTTAAACTAAGATGAAAAAGATATTAAAACTACTACTTATTTGTTTATTATTAATACCAATAATTGGTAGTTTTAATACTGAACAAATAAGTGGTGAGACATCATGTGGTCTAGAATATGAAGTTTCTTATATTGAAGATGATGGAAGCTTCACAAATAAAGGTTGTTACAGCGATTTTGAAAGTGCCAAAAAAGCTATGCAAGAATTTGGTGAAGACTATGTTGTTAGACAAGATGCATCTTTATCGCCAAGTAAAATCATCGCGATGAATTCTGGTGTAGCTTATTCATATCCTGGAAGAGCTAATTCAAAAACATTAAACATCTATCAAAACAATAGCGAAAGAAGCATTTATTATAAACAAACATATATTGCCAACCACTATGAAATGTATTATTACGATACGGAAAAATATTTTATTGATAAGAATAATCATGGCGTTGGTATTATTAAAGTTAATATAAATGGATTTGAAGGTTATACTGATCTTGAATATACCGATCTTGTTCCAAGCAAATTCTTAGATAAAGGAATAGCCATTTATTTAGGTGGCAACAATGATTATGAAGAAGAAGATGCTTTCTTAGTTAAAACACATCGAAATTATTATGAAGTTATAAATAATGGATCATATAAAGATTTAGTATTCCATTATTATCGTGCTTATCCACAAGATAATGGTGAAGCAAATAGTGCATCATTTGTGATTGGAAAAGCAAGTGAACAAATGAAGATCGGAATTAAATATTATTCAATAGATGGTATAAATTTTTATACTAATGAAGATTTAAGTGGAACATGTATAACTTATTATAATTACTATCAATTCTTGCCTTTGCGTTCTAAAACAAATATTGATGCTTCTGTATTTAATGATTATTTAAAATCATATTCAAATTCAGTCATGGCCAATCATGGTGAAGACTTTATTAATGCTCAAAATCAATATGGAGTAAATGCTTTATTGTTGTTTGCGATGGCAGCTCATGAATCAGCATTTGGTACAAGTGGTTACGCTAGAAATTACAATAACTTATTTGGTTGGAATGCTTTTGATGCTAGCCCAAATAGTGCAAGTCATTTTGAAAACATTAGCACTTGTATAAATGAACAAGCTGGCATTAATTTAAGAGGCTATTTGGATATAACTGATGGCAGATTCTTTTCATCATCACTTGGCAATAAAGGATCTGGTTTAAATGTTAAATATGCGAGCGATCCATATTGGGGAATGAAGATTGCTGGTATTGCTTATACAATTGATAAAACAAGTCAAAATAAAAATGGAAACTATACTGATTTAGATAAATATGAATTAGCTTTAATCAACACTTTTGATATTGATGTTAAGAAAGAAGCTAAAGATGATAGCCAAACATTATATACAACTCAATATGGTCCATATTATCAAAAAGACTTTATTGTGATTTGTCTTGAAAGACAAGATGCTTATACTAAAGTTCAATCAACAAATGCAATAGATGAAAACGGAAATATTAAAACACATCGTACTCCAATCACAACGGGCAATTTAAATCCTATTTCAACATATGATTATGATTTAAGTGTCGCCTATATAAAAAATGATTATTTAACATCTTTAAAAGATGTGACAAATAATGTAGAAATAATTGATGAAAACTTAAGTGTATTTTCTTCTATTGATGATTTAAAAATTGAAAATAATAATTTAATAATTAGTGGCTGTGCCTTTATTAAAGGAATGGACTTTGTGAATAAGAATAATATTAAACACGAAATATTATTAAAGAACATTTCAAATAATAATACTGTAAAATCATTTATAGCCAATACTAAAGAATATGCAGGCATTAAATTTAATGATAATCATGTATATAACTATGTTGGCTATGATGTAAAAATATCATTGGCAGATATTAATAGCGGAAATTATTATTTAGATATTAATATCATAAATAATCAAATTAGTATGTCTACTAATTTGATATCTAACAATGATGCTTACGCTAATATAAATACATCATTAAATAATTTGCATTATCATTTAAGCACAAATGAAATATATGCATATCGTGTAGAATTAAATGTTGATTCTCTTCCTGACATGATTAACTATAATTCTATAAATAAGCCAAGCACTAGATTGTCTTTATTCTCGTTTGATGATTTTAAATTAAATAATGATGGCGATTTAAATATTTATGGCCAAGCAATGATTTATTATCTTAACTATAATAATCAAGATGATATTAAATATACGATCTATTTAATTGATGACAAAGATAATTATTTAGAAATCGCATGTACAACATTAAAATCAAATTTTGATTATCAAAAATTATTAAAGTCATCATTTAATATGGATAATATTTGTTTTGAAGCTAAGGCAAATATTAAAGATTTAAATAAAGGATATTATCAATTATTAATTAAGATTGAAAATGGAAATTATGTTGATTATTTAGAAATGACTACTATTTCTATGTTAGATGTTCCTGAAATAAATATTAATAATAAAACATTCCGTTTCTTTGTGAGCAAGATAAGAGATCGTATTATGTTGGAGGTCAGATAATGAAAAGATTTTTTTCCAATTCGATGAACATTATTTTAACAATTAGTTTAGCTGCTATTCTATTTATAATTATTTATTTAGGCATTAATTTCTTGGACTTAGGAAAACAAGATATTATCGTTCCTGATTTTTCGACAATGAATGTTGAAGAAGCCAAACGGTGGTTTGCCGATAACAACCTTACAGATAAACAATATGTAATAGATTATGAATACGATGATGAGGTAAAAGAAGGAAAACTAATTTATCAATCGATAAAAGCAGATGAAAAATTAACTAGTGCTATTAGACTAGTCTATTCTAAAGGCGTAGATCCAAAAAAAGCTGATTTAATCGAAGTGCCTGATTTTAATAATTTAAGTGAAGATGAAATAAAAAAGTGGGCAAATGATAATAATATAAATCTATCTATTGAATATAATTTTTCAGATACAGTTGAAAAAGGTAAAGTCATTGAAGCAAATGTTGAAAAAGGTTCAACAATCAATAAAGATAAAATCATAATGATTGTACTTTCAAAAGGCAAAGAAAGTAGTGACCAAGAAGTTGTGGTAAAAGATTCATATATTGGCTATAGCGAAGATAACTTTGTAAGATCCATTGAAGAACTTGGCTTAAAAGTATCGAAGCAAAGTCAAACATATGAAAGCACAAAGTATTCAACAGGTAGTGTATATGCTTATGATTCAACAAGTGATGGCATTACATTTAAAAAAGGTGATACAGTAAGATATTGGTTAGTTAAAAATAATGATACAAGTTCAGAAACAGTTACAGTTCCTGATTCTTATATTGGCTATAGTGAAGCTGATTTTATTAAAGCTATTGAAACATTAGGCTTAAAGGCATCTAAACAATCCAAGACTTATACTAGTAAAAAATATTCAACTGGTTCAGTATATGCTTATGATTCAACTAGTGATGGCATTACTTTTAAGAAAGGCGATACAGTTAAATATTATTTAGTAAATAATGGTGAATCAATTGAAACTGAGATTAATGTTCCAGACTCATATATTGGCTATACAGAAGCTAATTTCATTAAAGCCATTGAAGCTTTAGGCTTAAAAGCTTCTAAGCAATCTCAAACTTATACAAGTTCTAAGTATCAAACAGGCACTGTTTATGCTTATGATTCAACAAGTGATGGCATTACATTTAAAAAAGGCGACACCGTTAAATACTGGTTAGTTAAAAATAATGAT